>NZ_JBSGAI010000045.1:0-86072 GCF_053600695.1 Amycolatopsis sp. NPDC005003
TGCGGTTATAACTACATCCCGCCGGGGGCGCCCCCCGCGCCCCCCCCCCCCCCCCCCGCCTGCAAGCGCGAACTTCTCGGGCGACCAAGCGTGCAACTCTGGTCGTACCTACATGGACTCGGCGTGTGGCGTCCCACTACGCAGTCCCTAGACGACGAGCCTCCCGCGGCGCGCTGCGCGTGGGTACCCGGAGTCCGCGCACGGAGGTTTGCCGGGGTGGAACAGGCTTCTCTTCTACCTGCTCCCTGGCCGACCGAACGTCCGCACCTACTTTCTACGCCGTGAGCCCGGTCACTTCAAGTGCGCGGACGGGTGCACCGGTACAGAGGCTGGATCGGGTGACATCGGCACCCTGCGCGACGGACAATTCGGGGCTGGGCCAAGCAAAGTGACGAGCGTACGGCCGTGTGGGTGGCGGGCGTCCGGTCAACGGGACCGACGGCGACGGTTGAGGCCGTACCAGGTCGCCCCGGCGGCCACCGCGCCGACGCCGAGCGCCACCATTCCCGCCGATCGGGTCGGGATCCGGGTGCGCAGCGACATGGGCCGGTCGAAGGCCAGGATCGGCCAGCCGCGCTCGAGGGCCTCGCGCCGCAGGAGCTTGTCCGGGTTGACCGCGTGCGGGTGCCCGACCACCTCGAGCAGCGGGATGTCGGTGCTCGAGTCGGTGTAGGCGAAGCACTCGCTGAGGTCGTAGCCGTAGGTCGCGGCGAGCTGCTTCGCGGCGACGGCCTTGTTGGCGCCGTAGCAGTAGAAGTCGACTTCGCCGGAGTAGCGGCCGTCGACGATCTGCATCCGCGTGGCGACGCTCCGGGTCGCGCCGAGCATCTCCGCCACCGGCGCGACGACCTCCTCGCCGGTCGCCGACAGCACGATGACGTCGTGCCCGTCCTCGCGGTGGCGGGCGATCAGCTCCGCCGCCTCCGCGTACACGAGCGGATCGACGACGTCGTGCAGGGTTTCGCGGACGATCGCGGAAACCTGGGCGACGTCCCAGCCGGCGCACAGCGCGGAAACTTCGGCGCGCAGCCGCTCGGTTTTGTTCTCGTCGGCACCGGCGAGTGAGAACACCAGCTGCGCGTATGCGCTTCGCAACGCGGCGCGACGGTTGATCAGCCCTTCTTTGAGGAGGGGCTTGCTGAACGCCAGTGCGCTCGACGAAGCGATGATCGTCTTGTCCAGGTCGAAGAACGCGGCCACCGCGTGCTCCGGGCCCGGCTTCCGGATGCGCGACGGCGCGCTGCTCGGTTCGGCCACCCGTCCAGGATAGGGCTTGATCGGCGCGCGTCCCGTTGATCCACCACGCGCGCGTCGCGCCGGGCGGAAAATCCATGACAGGCAGGCACTTCGGGCGCGCTGTGCCGTTATCGAACTGTGTGCCTCATCCGGCGCGCGAACCGGCACCGGGCGGAGTTACAGTGAGGGAGCCCGGTGTCCAACCGGGCCGGTTCAGTCCGACCCCCCGGGGCTGAACCCACGGCGGCCCCCGTCCCTCCCCCCTGGCGGGGGCCGCCCTCTTACCTCCCGATTGCCTTTCCGGTTCCCTTTGTGCCCGGCCGGATTCTCCTTTCCGTCGGAGTTCTTACCTTCCGCTTACCTTCGTCAATTTTTCGTCGAGCCACGATTCCTGGTTCGTGGTCGGCGCGAAATCTTCGCGTGCGGATATCCGCGCTCATTCCCGCCGCAGATGCGTCGCCGACGACCGTGATGCTGCCACAGCCGGCCGACGGAACAGGTCCGCGAGCGCTCCACGAGTGGCAGTTGTCCACAACACCCCAGTTGTCCACAGCCGGCCGCACGACCCGTTGTGCCGCCCCACCCCCGCCCGCGACGGTGGAAGCCGGGCCACCCACGGCCCGCACCGAAGACGGGGGAGGAACGCATGACGGGGCAACGACCGCTGGTGATCGCCGCGGACGAAACGGTGCTCGACGAGATACTGCGTGTGGCCGCGGTCGCGGGCTGCGAACTCGACCGCGCGCCGGACCTGACCGCCGCGAGCGGGCACTGGGCCCGTGCGCCGCTGGTGGTCCTCGACGAAGAGGCCGTGCGGCAGCCGCCGGTGCTGCCCCGGCGCGGCGGGATTCTCCTGGTCTGCAAGGGCAGTCCGGGGCCGGCGACGTGGGAGCACGCGTTCCGCAGCGGCGTCCAGCGCGTGATCTCGTTGCCGGACGAGGAGACCGAGCTCGCCGGCGCGTTCGCCGACGTCGTCGAGACACCGGCGGAGCAACCCGGTCTGGTGCTCGGCGTGGTCGGCGGCCGGGGCGGCGCGGGCGCGTCCGTGTTCGCGGCAACGCTGGCGCTGGTGGCCGACAGCGCTCCGGGCGGCGCGCTGCTGCTCGACTGCGACCCGCTCGCCGGCGGCCTGGATGTGTTGCTCGGGTTGGACAAGGCCCCGGGAGCACGCTGGCCGGACGTCCGGCTGAGCGGCCGGATGTCGGTGTCATCGCTGGCCGCGGAGCTCCCACAGCGAAAGCACCGCGGCGGCAGCCTGCCGGTGCTCGCCTCCGGTCCCGACGGGCACGGTCCGGAGGTCGAGTCGTTGTCGGCGATCTTGTCCGCCGGCCGCCGCTCGGGGCGCACGGTGGTGTGCGACCTCCCGCGCACGCTCGGCGGGGCGTCCGAGGAGGCGGTGCTGCGGGCCGACCTGGTCGTGCTGATGGTGCCGCTGGAGTACCGAGCAAGTCTGGCGGCGAAGAAGGTGCTGAACAGGCTGTCGAAGCTGACCGCCCGCATCGGCGTGGTCACATGTGGACACTCGAAGGACCCGGCGGTACGCACGGCCGCCCTCATCGGCCCGCCCTTGATGGCCTCGATGCTCCCGGAGCGCGGTCTCTGGCAGGCACTGGAGCGTGCCGAGTTCCCGGCAAAGCCGAGAGGGCCCCTGGCCAAGGCGGCACGCGAGATCTTGACGATGGCCCGCCGCGAAGCCGAGGCGGCCACCCGATGACCACCACACCGGGCGGCCTCCGCACCACCGGCGCCCCGACAAGAGTGGCGGACCTGCTGCTGCCCACCCTGATCGGCCTGCTGACCCGAGCCCCGGCAGGCGCGGCAGCCTTTTCGACGCTGCAGCCCGAGCAGGAGCCGCCCGCAAGCACACGGCCGGCCACCCACGTCACGGGTCACCGCAGGCCTGCAGCGATCCCCCAAGCCGCACTCCCCGCAGAGCAGGTGAACTCATGACGACAGCCTCGGCGAGCCCGCGGCCCTCGCGTCCGTCGCGGGGAACCCGCGTCACCGCATGTCTCGCGCCACCGGATTACGCGGCGGCCACCTGGCTCTCGGCCACCTGGCTCTCGGGCACCAGGGCAGCGGCCCCTCACCGAACACCCGCGTCACCGCGCCACGCCACCGCCGACCGGCCACCCCGAACCCATCATCGAGCAAGGCGGATGAGCTCATGACCACCGATTTCGTGGACCGCGTCCGCAACCGCCTGGCCGGCGACCGCCGCCAGGCCGACCCGGTCGCCGTCGCCACTGCCGTCCGCGCCGAAGCCGGCGGCGCCCTCGGCCACGACGCGGTGCTCGACGCGGCCCGCCAAGCCCGTGACGAGTTCGTCGGCGCCGGCCCGCTCGCTCCGCTCCTCGACGACCCGGCAACCACCGACGTCCTCGTCACCGGACCCCACGAGGTCTGGACCGACGGCCCGCACGGCCTGACCCGCACCGGTATCCGCTTCAAGGACGAAGAATCCGTCCGCCGCCTGGCCCAGCGCCTGGCCCTCGCGGCCGGGCGCCGCCTCGACGACGCACAGCCGTACGTCGACGGCTGGCTCCCCGGCGCCGGGCCCCACGGCCGCATCCGCGTGCACGCCGTCCTCCCGCCGATCGCGGCCGGCGGCACCTGCCTGTCCCTCCGCGTCCTGCGCCCGGCGACCCACGACCTCACCACCCTCGGCGAACTCGGCGCGTTCGACGAGGCCGGCGCCCGTCTCCTCCGCACCGTCGTCTCGAAGCGGATGGCGTTCCTCGTCACCGGCGGCACGGGCGCGGGCAAGACCACGCTCCTGGCCGCGCTGCTCGGCGCGGTCGACCCGGGCGAACGGATCGTCTGCGTCGAGGACGCCGGCGAGCTGCAGCCCGCGCACCCGCAGTTCGTCGGCCTCGTCGCCCGTCCGCCCAATGTGGAGGGTGCGGGCGCGGTCGGCCTGCCCGAGCTCGTGCGTCAGGCGTTGCGCATGCGTCCCGACCGGCTGGTGGTCGGCGAGGTCCGCGGCGCCGAGGTCGGTGCCCTGCTCACCGCGCTGAACACCGGCCACGACGGCGGCGCCTGCACCGTCCACGCCAACTCCCCGGCCGAGGTGCCCGCCCGCATCGAGGCGTTGGCCGCGCTCGGTGGCCTCGGCCGCGATGCCGTGCACAGCCAGCTCGTCGCCGCGATCCGCGTGGTGCTGCACATGCGTCGAGAACCAGGCGGTCGCCGCCGGCTCGCCGAGGTCGGCGTGCTCCGCGCCGAACACGGCCGGGCGCGGGTCGTGCCGGTGTGGCGCGCGGGCCGGTGGACGGTCGACCGGCACCTGTTCCCGGCACCGGGGGCGATCGCGTGCTGAGCCTCCTGCTGGTGCGGATTTCCCTGCTGCTCAACCCCTTCCCGCGCAACCGAAGGAGACGGCGATGATCACCCCGTGGTTCCCGCTGTGCTTGGGCGCGGCTCTGGCGTGCTGGCCCGCGGCGCCGAACCGGCTCCAGGTCGCGATCGAGCCACCAGCGACCGTCCGGATCCCCGAGGTGTGGCGCGTCGTCCGCTGGCTGCTCCCGGCCGCACTCACCGGATTGCTCGCGGGCGCCGGAGGCGCGATCGCCGCCGGAGTGCTGACGCTGGCGTGGCGCCAGGAGTGGCGAGCCCACCGCCGAGCCACCGCGGAGCTGGCGATGGCCGTCCACACCGCGACAGCGTTGCGGACGATGGTGGCCGAGCTCCGATCCGGTGCCCATCCGGTCATGGCGGCGGAGGCCGCCGCGGACGTGGTCCCGGCGGTGGCGGGCGACCTCCGCCTCCTGGCGACGGCGGCCCGGCTCGACACCGAGTTGCGCGCACCGGCCCTACCTCGGCTGGCCACGGCCTGGACGCTGGGCAAGCGCTACGGCCTTCCGATGGCCGACGTCCTCGACGCCGCCCGCCGCGACACCGAAGCCGGTCTGGCGTTCGGCCGCCGGATGCGCGCCAAGCTGGCCGGGCCACGGGCGAGCGCGGCGGTGCTCACCGGGCTCCCGGTGCTCTGTGTGCTCCTCGGGCAGGCCATGGGCGCGGCTCCGCTGTCCGTGCTGACCGGCAGCCCGCCCGGCCAGGTGCTGCTGGTCGCCGGGTGCGTCCTGCTCTGGGCGGGCACGGCCTGGTGCCGGGCCTTGACCGGCCGGGTGCGGATCCGGTGACCGCCATCGCGCTCCTGCTCTTCGCCGGAGCCTTGCTGAGCTGGCCGGACGATGCGATCGCACGCCGCTTGACCGGCGGTCCGAAGCCCATCCGCAAGGGGCACCGCGCCCTGCCGCACATCGCGGCGGCAGTGGGCGGGGTTTCGACAGCGGTGCTGGTCGGCGGGGCCGCCGGGGTGGTGGCGGGCACGATCGTGACCGCGACCGGGTGGTGGGCGATCCGCCGCACTCGGCGTCCGCGGGCACCGGCCGTGGACATCGCCGCCAAGCTGCGGCTGGCGGGCACGCTCGACCTCCTCGCCGCCTGCCTGCGCGCCGGGCTGCCGGTCCCCTCGGCGTTGGAGGCCGTGGCGGCCACCGCGCCCGCAGCGGCGCGCACAGCATTGAGCTCGACGGCCGGGCTGCTCGCTCTCGGCTCTCGTCCGGACGAGGCCTGGGCGCCGGTGCGAGCCGTCCCCGGCCTCGGCGAGCTGGCGGCCGCGGCGGTCCGGACCTCCCGTTCGGGCGCGGCGTTCGCCACGGCGGCCGGCGACCTCGCCGGCCGGTTCCGCGACGAGCTGGCCACGGAGGCCGAGGAACGCGCCGAGCGGGCCGGGGTGGCGCTCGCCCTGCCGGTCGGTCTGTGTTTCCTGCCGGCCTTCTTCTGCTTGGGCGTGCTGCCGGTCGTCCTCGGCCTCGCCGGGCGGCTCGGCCCGCTCTTCTGACCACGAACCCCATCGAAGGGAAGCCCCATGCGCGCATTCCGCCGCCGCCTCCGCTCGGACGACGGTTCCACGACTGTCGAGTACGCCATCGTCACAGTCGCCGTCGCGGCCTTCGCCGCCGTCCTCTACACCTTGCTCACCGGGGATTCGGTCGTTTCCTGGCTGACGAACCTGGTCATGAAGGCCCTGTCGGTGCCGTCGTGAGACACAGAGACGAAGGTTCGGTGACCGTCGAGGCGGCGCTCGGCTTGGCCGGCCTGACGGTGGTGACGGTCCTGCTGTTCGCCGGCCTCATGGTGCTGACCAGCCAGCTGCGCTGCACGGACGCGGCCCGCGAGGCAGCGCGGCTGCTGGCCAGGGGGCAGCCCGGCGAGGCGGCGGCCGCGGTCCACAAGATCGGCCCACCCGGCGCGAACCTGGCGTTCGAGCAAATCGGCGACACGATCACGGCAACGGTGACGGCCCACCCGCCGTCCGGCCTCCTGCCGGCGATCCACCTCGGCGCAACGGCCTACGCGGTCGCCGAGCCGAGCACGGAGGCGACGGATGCCCCAGGCTGACGGGCCAGCCCCGGACACCGGAGCGGCGACGATCTGGACGGCGATGGCGGTGGCGGCCCTGACCGGGGTGGCAACGTTCGCGTTGTGGCTGGGAGCGACGGTGATCGCGCGCCACCAAGCGGAGTCCGCGGCCGACCTGGGCGCGTTGGCCGCGGCCTCCCACGCGTACGAAGGTCCGGTCCAAGCGTGCGAGCGCGCTAGATGGGTCACAGACCGGATGAGCGTGCGGCTCGTGACCTGCCGGTGGCAACAGCTCGACGCACTGGTGGAGGTCGAGGCACCCGGCCCGGCCTTCGCCGGGCTGCCGAGGCCGTCGGCCCACGCCCGCGCCGGCCCGGCGGGCGAACCACGGCGCCCGGCCGCAGTTGTGCCGCCGGGAGGCCTCGGCGGTACGCCCATGCACCCGGGCTGACGGGAGGACCACAGCGCCAAGTCCCGCGGTGCGGACCGGCGGCCTTGGGCCCCGTTCCCTCCGCCCAGGCGGAGCCATACTGCCGCCAGGAGGCCACGGGGCCGCGCCCCTTGCCCGGCCGACCGGCGCACCCCCGCATCCAGGCCGCGCTGTCCAAGACGCCACTTCGTCCGCAGCACCTCTCCGCAGCGCCTCACTGTCGCGCGCCCGCGACACCCCACTGTCGTGCGCGTGTGCCCTCCTGTCGCGCTCCGGCGACACCACACACCTCCACCCGCGGCCACCGCCGCGCCAAGCCGGCCACAGCGCCGCCCCACCCCACACCGCCCGGCGGACGCCGACCGGTCGGTATGGGGCGGTGACCGGCAGATCCGTCCGGCCGGGCGATGAGCGGCCGATTGTCACGGGCAGCGGTCGTTGGTGCACGGCGAGCGGTCGAATCGGCTGCTCACCTGGGCCGAAGCGTCGCGCTCACCCCGTCGAAGAGGCGCCCGGAACCCCGCGGAACCTGGAGTTTCCCGCGACGAACGGTCCGTGTGCGGTCACCGTTCACCGTCCAGCCGTGCCGGGGTGTTCGGTCGGGCCGTATGGATCACTGGGCGTTCATCGCCTCGTAACCACCGGTTGTCGCGCGGGGGTTCCGAGCAATGTGCAACTTGCCGTTAAGTGAGATGTGCGACACCACGACAGGGTCTAGCGGGTCGCGGAGAACCGGAACTTGAAGGCAGGAAACACAATGTTGGACGCGAATTGGCCGGACAGCTGGCGGGGCGCCTTCCGCATCGAACTGCGGGCGGAGGCGATCGGTCTCGCCTGGCGCGGCTGGCCGGTGCTCCCGGGTGTCGACCCCGCTCCGCTCACCGAAGGCGACGACCTCACCTGGCGCCGTCCCGTTCCGGCCATTGACGACTGGCGCGAGCAGACCGGCACCCACGCCCACGAGGTCGCCACCTGGTTCTCCGACCGCACCCACAGCCTGCTCGTCGCCACCGGCACCGTGCTCGACGCCGTCGAGGTCGACGACGAACTCGGCAAGCGCGCCTGCCGCCTCCTCCGCGCCATCGGCCACCCCGCGCCGATCATCGCCCTGCCGAACGGCCGCTGGCTCTTCCTCACCACCGTCGCCGACCACGTGCCGGCCGAGCTGGCCACCCGCGCCTCCGTCCAGTGGCACGGCAAGGACAGCTACATCCCGCTGCCGCCGTCGCCGTTCCAGCACGGTGTCGTGCACTGGCGCGTCAAGCCCGAGGTCTGCGGCTGGCAGCTGCCGGACGCCGCCGAGGTGCACGACGTCCTCGTGCGGGCCCTGGCCGGCGAGCACTCGCCGCAGCTGGTCCAGTCCAGCGCCGCCTGAAAGGCCTGGACCACCCGAACCACCGCCGCCGGCCGGTCCCAGCCCGGCCGAGGCGGAGCAGGACACAACTCCATGAACCACCAAGTGGCCGTCTAGGTGCCGTGTTGACGCAACGCCCCGAGCACGGTTCCCAGCACAGCCACTGCCCCCGCCTTGTCCAGCGGCTCGTTGCCGTTCCCGCACTTCGGCGACTGGACGCAGGACGGGCATCCCGTCGGGCACTCGCAGGAGACGATCGCCTCCCGCGTTGCGGCCAGCCACGGGACAATCGCGGCATAACCGCGTTCGGCAAATCCCGCACCCCCGGGATGGCCGTCATGCACGAACACCGTCGCCTCCCCGGTGTCTTCGTGCCACGCGGTACTCACCCCGCCGATGTCCCACCGGTCGCACGTAGCGAACAGCGGTAGCAGGCCGATCGCCGCGTGCTCGGCGGCATGCAGGGCACCGGGGACCCGTGCCGGAACCAATCCGGCACCCCCCGGTGCCCTGCCACCCTCGTGAACGGGCCCCCGACCGTTCGCCAGGGGTTCCTCCCCGGTCCCCGCCGGCCCCGCAGATTCGGTCCCCACCCGATGGCCCCCGGTCCCCACCTCGCCATCAGAACCAGCGGAACCGAGCAGCGAAGACGACACCGTGTACCAGACAGCCCGCGTACGCAGGCTCTGCTCCGGCAGGTCCAGTGGCGTGTGGTCGATGACCTCCCCGGACGGGCGCCGTCGCAGATAGCCGACCACCTGCGACGTCACGGCCACCTCGCCGAGGCAGACGCTCACCCCGCCGTGGTCCTGCTTTTCCTGGGTGCTCAGCACCGAGATGTCCACGACCTCGCGCGGTGTCGTCGTCCAGTCCGGGTTCTCCGCGTGCACCAGCGCCAGCCCGGTTTCCAGGTCCAGCTCGTCCACGACGTACGAGGAGCCCTGGTGCAGGTACACCGCACCGGGGTGCACGGCGAAGCAGGCCGAACCCGGGTCGACCGTTCCGAGCATCCGGCCGGAGTCCGATTCGACCACCGCGATCTGCTCCCCGCCCGTGCCGCGGATGCCGACTTCGGCGTGCGGCCGGTCCCGCGAAGTC
The DNA here is from genome assembly GCF_053600695.1 of Amycolatopsis sp. NPDC005003. Lineage (NCBI taxonomy): Bacteria > Bacillati > Actinomycetota > Actinomycetes > Pseudonocardiales > Pseudonocardiaceae > Amycolatopsis > Amycolatopsis sp. NPDC005003. The sequence goes on from NZ_JBSGAI010000045.1 coordinate 9,486, forward strand.
CAGTACCAGCCGCTCGACCGGCGCCTCACCAGTTTCCGGTCCGCCAGCTCGGCCAGCACCTCCTGGGCCGCCGCGCCGCCGAACACCTCCAGCTCGGGCAGGGTCAGCGGCAGCTCGGCGACGGCGCAAGCGAGCTGCGGCGCCAGTACGTACGGGTTCGCGGGGTCGAGCACCGCCGTCTCCACCGGCCGCGAAAGCAACGCCGCCGGGTGGTGCACCAGGTAGGTGTCGAGCGGGTCGTCCCGCGCGACGAACACCACCAGCGCCGAATCGCCGGACCGGCCCGCCCGGCCGGCCTGCTGCCAGAACGACGCGACCGTGCCCGGGTAGCCGGCCAGCACCACCGCGTCCAGGCCCGCGATGTCGACGCCGAGTTCCAGCGCGTTCGTCGTCGCGACCCCCAGCAACCGGCCCGACAGCAGCGCGGCCTCCAGTGCACGACGCTCCTCCGGCAAGTAGCCGGACCTATACGCCGCAACGGTTTCCGCCAACTCCGGGTCCACTTCGGACAGAATGCGCCGAGCACCCAGCGCCGCCAGCTCCGCGCCGCGCCGCGACCGGATGAACGCCAGCGACCGCGCCCCCTCCAGCACCAGGTCGGCGAGGATCCGCGACGCCTCCGCCCCGGCCGAACGCCGGACCGGCGCGCCGTTCTCCCCGGTCAGCTCCTCGAGCAGCGGCGGCTCCCACAACGCGACCGTCCGGGCGCCGCGCGGCGAAGCGTCCTCCGTCACGGCGACACAGGACACGCCCGTCAACCGCGAAGCGAACGAAGCAGGCGAAGCCGTCGTCGCCGAAGCGAGCACGAAGACCGGCGAAGCGCCGTAATGCTCCGCCACCCGCCGAAGCCGGCGAAGCAGCAGGGCGACGTGCGAGCCGAAGACGCCGCGATAGCTGTGGCACTCGTCGACGACCACGCAGGTGAGCCGCCGGAAGAACGTCGCCCACCGGCCGTGCGCCGAGAGGATCCCGCGGTGCAGCATGTCCGGGTTGGTGAACACCCAGTTCGCGTGCGCACGCACCCAGTCGCGCTCCGCCATCGGAGTGTCCCCGTCGAACGCCGCCGCCCGCACCCCCGGCACGTCCAAAGAGGACACCGCACGCAGCTGGTCCGCGCCCAGCGCCTTCGTCGGCGACAGGTACAGCGCTGTGACAACCGGGGCTTCGCCCCGGGCCGGGGGCTCCGCCACCCGGGACCCCCGAACCGAAGCTTTCGCCTTCTCACCCGCGGCCAGCCGGGACAGCACCGGCAGCTGGTAGGCGAGCGACTTGCCCGACGCCGTCCCGGTCGAAATCACCACGTGACGGCCCTCGTACGCGTGCGAAGCCGCCTCGGCCTGGTGCGCCCAGGGCGCGGAGACGCCGCAGTCACGCAGCGCAGCGACAACCGCCGGATCCGCCCACGACGGCCACTCTGCGTAGCGCGCGGCGCGGCCCGGCAGGTCCGCGACGTGCGTGACCGGGTGCTCGCGCGACGGGATGCCGGCGGTCACCCGCCTCAGCAGCCGCTGCCCACGTGATTCGTCCACCCGCCGAGCTTGGCACAGGGGTCCGACAGTTCCGGCATCCCAGCGGCGCCAACGGATCGGCGAAAGAGTGATCGATCAAGTGAGGAGGCTCACAGGGTAACGGAATGTACCGTCACCGGGACGGCGTGAAGACGCTGGTTGCGATACCAATACACTCCCGCAATCCACACCCTCTGTGGTGAGCGTCATGTGAGACGTGCATTGCTGCCCGGCTAGCGTGTCGCTCGGTACAGGGTCCATGCCAGCGCCGGCCGTGTCGAACCCTCGGCTTGCCGTCGACGTTGGCGCACGGCGACGTCTCCTGGAGGACGAATGTCACGGCAGTTCCTCGCGGAGGGCGGGAATATCTCGCTCACCGGAGGTGGCTACACGATTGTCGGTGTAGTCGCCGTGGTCGCGCTTGCCGCACTCGTCATCGGCTACGTCCTGCTCAAGGAGGTGCTGGCCGCAGGCCAGGGCACCGCCAAGATGCAGGACATCGCCAAGGCGGTGCAGGAAGGCGCGGCCGCGTACCTCAAGCGGCAGCGGAACACTCTCGCCATCTTCGGTGCGATCGTGTTCCTCCTGCTCTTCATCCTTCCCGCGGACGACTGGAACGAGAAGATCGGCCGTTCGATCTTCTTCCTGGTCGGGGCGGGTTTCTCGTTCGCGATCGGCTACCTCGGCATGTGGCTGGCGACGCAGGCGAACCTGCGCGTCGCCGCCGCGTCGCGTGAGGAAGGCGGCCGCGAGAAGGCGATGCGCGTCGCGTTCCGCACCGGCGGCGTGGTCGGCATGATCACCGTCGGCCTCGGCCTGTTCGGTGCCGCGGTCGTCGTGCTGGTCTACACCGGCCAGGCGCCCAAGGTGCTCGAGGGCTTCGGCTTCGGCGCCGCCCTGATCGCGATGTTCATGCGTGTCGGCGGCGGTATCTTCACCAAGGCCGCCGACGTCGGCGCGGACCTGGTCGGCAAGGTCGAGCAGGGCATCCCGGAGGACGACCCGCGCAACGCCGCGACCATCGCGGACAACGTGGGGGACAACGTCGGCGACTGCGCCGGCATGGCCGCGGACCTCTTCGAGTCCTACGCCGTCATGCTGGTCGCCGCGCTGATCCTGGGCAGCACCGCCTTCGGCGTGCACGGCCTGATCTTCCCGCTGATCGTCCCGGCCATCGGTGTCATCACCGCCGTCATCGGTGTCTACATCACGAAGGCGCGCGCCGGCGAGGGCGGCCTGGTCACGATCAACCGCTCCTTCTACATCTCCGCGGTCATTTCCGCGGTGCTGTCGGCGATCGCGGCGTTCGTGTACCTGCCGAGCAGCTTCGCTGACTTCGGCCCGGGCTTCGAGGGCACCGGCAACCCGGCGGTCATCGCGACCATCGCGGTGATCATCGGCATCGTGCTCGCGGCGGTCATCCTCAAGCTGACCGGCTACTACACCGGCACCGAGTACAAGCCGGTCAAGGACGTCGGCAAGACGTCGGAGACGGGCCCGGCGACGGTCATCCTCTCCGGTATCTCGGTCGGCTTCGAGTCCGCTGTGTACACCGCGCTCGTGATCGGCGCGGCCGTGTTCGGCGCCTACCTGCTGGGCGGCGGCATCGCGCTGTTCGCCGTGGCGCTGGCCGGCACCGGCCTGCTGACCACGGTCGGCGTCATCGTCGCGATGGACACGTTCGGCCCGGTTTCGGACAACGCGCAGGGCATCGCCGAGATGTCCGGTGACGTCGACGAGAAGGCCGCGCAGATCCTCACCGAGCTCGACGCGGTCGGCAACACCACCAAGGCGATCACCAAGGGCATCGCGATCGCCACGGCGGTCCTCGCGGCGACGGCGCTGTTCGGGTCGTACTCGGACGCGATCACGAAGACGCTGTCGGGCATGGGCACCGGCGTGGTCACCGGTCTCGACGCGGCGAAGTCGTTCGTCAACCAGATCGTCAGCCCGAACACGCTGGTCGGCGTGATCATCGGTGCGGCCGTGGTGTTCCTCTTCTCCGGCCTCGCGGTGAACGCGGTTTCCCGCGCCGCCGGTGCGGTCGTCTTCGAGGTGCGCCGCCAGTTCCGCGACATCCCGGGGATCATGGAGGGCACCACCCGTCCCGAGTACGGCAAGGTCGTCGACATCGTCACGCGCGACTCGCTGCGTGAGCTGACGACGCCGGGTCTGCTGGCGGTCTTCGCCCCGATCGCGGTCGGCTTCGGCCTCGGCACCGGCGCGCTCGCCGGCTACCTGGCCGGCGCGATCGCCTGCGGCACCCTGATGGCGATCTTCCTCGCCAACTCCGGTGGCGCGTGGGACAACGCGAAGAAGCTGGTCGAGGACGGCAACCACGGTGGCAAGGGCTCGTCCTCGCACGAGGCCACCATCATCGGTGACACCGTGGGCGACCCGTTCAAGGACACCGCCGGCCCGGCGATCAACCCGCTGATCAAGGTGATGAACCTGGTCTCCGTGCTGATCGCGCCCGCCGTTGTGCAGTTCTCGATCGGTCCCGACGAGAACGCCGCCGTCCGCATCATCATCTCGCTCGTCGCGGTCGCCGTGATCGTGGCGGCGATCGTGGTGTCGAAGCGGCGGGGAACCGTCATTTCCGACACCCCGGCCGAAATCAAGGCCTGAGTTCCAGGTGACCCCGGGCCCGGTGCGCGTCGACGCGCGCCGGGCCCGGGGCCTGCCCGTCCCAGAAAGGCCCGGCGACTTGCGAAGCACCACCGAGTCGGTACCGTCGGGCCTGCCGGGACGTCGTCGGGCAGGAGGTACGCGAGTGCGGCTGCGGCCGACCGTCTTCGCCGCCCTGACCACGACGATCGCCATCGGCCTCGCCGGGTGCGGGCAGCCTTCCGAGGTGCCGGCGCCGCCGCGCGAGCAGGACCTTCCGGCGACCACCGCGGCTCCCCAGGCCGATCCCGCGGTGAGCTGGGCGGGTGGCTACTGCGACGCGGTGACGCACCTGGTCCGCGCGCTCGCGGCACTGCCCGCGGTCGATCCCAGCACCCCGCAGAAGGCCTCCCGGACGTCCAGTGACCTCCTTTCCTCGGTGGTCGGCGGGCTCGACCAGAGCCTGGCCGGGCTGAAGGCGATCGGTGCGCCGCCGATGCCGTCGGCGGACAGCGGGCGCAAGGACGTCATCGGCCAGTTCGCCGAAATCCGCGCGGAGGCCGAGAACGCGCGCCGGCGCATCGAGGCGGCCCGCGGGAACTCGGCGGCGACGAAGGACGCTTTGGGCCAGGCCAAGGCGACGCTGGACCGCATCGACGCGCTCGACTACCTCAAGGGCCTCAAAGACGTGCCGGCCCTCGCGGCCGCGGAACAGCGCGCGCCGGCCTGCCGCCAGCTGGATCAGCCTGCCGGCTGAAGATCCCCGCGAACACTGCCGCTGATCGAACTTGTGTTCTAGTATGACGCGGTGGATCGGACGATCTCGCTCTTCTCCGCCGAGGCCAGCGGGCCGGGCCTGGGCGACCTGGCCGGCCTGTTGTGCTGCCACGGCCAGATCACCGGCTTCGGGCGCACCGCCGCCCGGCTTTCGGTGGTCGTCGAGGAGCCGTGGCGGGCGCACGTCCTGGCCGGCGAGTTCCGCTGCCGTGGCGCGGACGCCCAGGTCTCGAAGGCCGACTGCGGCCGTCCGCAGGTGCGCACGTCGTTCCGGGTCGACCTGCTGCCGCTGGCGCTGCGGTGGCTGCGTGAGGGCTGCACCGGCCCGGTCGAGGACGACTCGGGCAAGGCGGTGCCGGAGGGGTTCCGGCTGAGCGGCGCGATGCTGCGGATGTGGGCGCTGGCCGGCGGCCGTCCGGGCACGCAGGGTTACCTGCTGGGCGTCGACCCGCTCGCCCCGGGCATGCACGAGCGGCTGGTCGAGGCGCTGACGCCGTTGGGTGTCGCGGCGAAGCTGACCGGCCCGAAGGCCGAGGTCCCGGCCGTGAAAGTCACCGGAAAACGTCGGTTGGAGGCGCTGCTGGAGCTGATCGGCGAGCCGCCGCCGGGCGCCGAAGCGGCGTGGCCCGGCGCGGAACCGCAACCGCACCCGGAGGCCGCGACGAGCACGGCCTGACCGGGTGCGGCGGGTGCGTCAGGGCCGGGGCAGCGTGCAGCCGGTCTGGGTGAGCGCGATTTCGTTGGCCGCGGTGAGGCAGGCGGGGATGCCGTAGGTCTCCTGGCCGTAGTTCGTCTTGTAGTGCACGGTGACGTTGCCGGCCTGGTCGACCTCGCACGGGTTGTTGTCCGTGCAGCGTTCGCCGTCCTCGTTGCCGGTGTTGTTCACGCCGACGACCTTGCCGCCGGAGACGATCGGCGAACCGGAGGTGCCGCCGATGGTCTGGCAGGCGGAGGTGTAGCGGATCGAGTCCTTCCAGGTCCAGCTGCCCTCCTTCAACCGGTAGGCGAAACCGTCGATGTTGCAGGAGTAGATGCGCTTCCAGTAGCCCGAGACGACGTCGATCGCCGCGCCGGCCGCCGGGTGGGCGTTCGACAGTTCCAGCGGCGAGATCCCGTAGCTCGCCTTGATCTGCGCGTAGGTGGTGGTGAGCTGGTAGAGCGACACGTCGGTGTCGGTCATTGTGCCGTAGACGATCTTCTTGGCCCGGAGCGTGGCCTTGTTGCTGCCGCTGGCGGTGAGCAGGGTGAACGTCCGGCTGGAGGCGCGGTTGGTGATCACCTGGCCCGGCGCCGGGAAACCGGTTTCGAGGCAGTGGCCGTTGGACATCACGAGCGCCGGCGCGGTGTCGGGGGTCGCGGCCGGCTTGACCACCGATCCCGAGCAGTTGGACAGGGCCACGGTGCCGGCGAAGTTCGCGGCGGCCGCGTTCGCCGGAGTGACCCCCAGCAATACTGTGGCGGTCGCGGCGGTGAACAGGGCGCCGAGCAGGCGTCGGGTCATGGCGGGTCCTTTCGGCTGGGCGGGGAAACCAGTGAAGCGGTGACATCCCGGCGCCCACCACCGTCGAACGGAGGGTATCCGGACGGTCACGCGCTAGGCTGCGCGGGACGTGGCCGAAATCACGTGGCAGGTACGTTGGGGAAACATCGTCGAGGTCAGCGGCGATGCGCTGGGCACAGGACCGGCGGCGTGTTGGGCCACCTCCACGCCGTCCGGCCGGGAACAGCGTGCACACTGGCAGGTCGAGACACGGGCCCTGGCAGGGACGTGGTGCAGTCCCGCGGCGGCGGGACGAGATGAGCGGAGAGCAGGACAGCGTGGCAGGAGCACGGACCAAGAAGAACGGAGCCACGGCGGGCAACGGCGCCGGGCACCGGCGGCTGGTCATCGTCGAGTCGCCGACGAAGGCCCGCAAGATCGCGCCCTACCTCGGCGGCGGTTACGTCGTCGAGTCCTCCGTCGGGCACATCCGCGACCTGCCGCGTGGTGCCGCCGACGTGCCCGCCCAGTACAAGGGCGAGGCGTGGGCACGGCTCGGCGTCGACGTCGACAACGGCTTCAAGGCCCTCTACGTGGTCACCCCGGACAAGAAGTCCAAGGTCACCGAGCTGAAGGGCCTCCTGAAGGACGTCGACGAGCTCTACCTCGCCACGGACCCCGACCGCGAGGGCGAGGCGATCGCGTGGCACCTCCTCGAGACGCTCAAGCCGAAGGTCCCGGTCCGCCGGATGGTCTTCCACGAGGTCACCGAGCAGGCCATCCGCGCGGCCGCCGACTCGACCCGTGAGCTGGACGCCGACCTCGTCGACGCCCAGGAGACCCGCCGCATCCTCGACCGCCTCTACGGCTACGAGGTCTCGCCGGTGCTGTGGAAGAAGGTCATGCCGAAGCTTTCGGCGGGCCGCGTGCAGTCGGTGGCGACCCGGATCGTGGTCGAGCGCGAGCGCGAGCGGATGCGCTTCACCTCGGCGTCGTACTGGGACATCTCGGCGACCATGGACGCCGGCGAGGACGCGTCGCCGCGGAACTTCCCGGCGCGGCTCGTCGCCGTCGACGGCGCGCGCCTGGCCACCGGTCGCGACTTCGGCTCGGACGGGCAGCTCAAGGCGTCGAACACCGAGGTCCGCGTGCTCGCGGAGGCCGACGCGCGGCGCCTGGCCGAAGCGCTGAAGCAGCGTGACTTCAAGGTCGCGAGCGTCGAGGAGAAGCCGTACACGCGGAAGCCGTACGCGCCCTTCATGACGTCGACGCTGCAGCAGGAGGCGGGCCGCAAGATGCGGTTCACCTCGGAGCGCACCATGCGGATCGCGCAGAAGCTGTACGAGAACGGCTACATCACCTACATGCGTACCGACTCCACGACGCTGTCGGAGTCGGCGATCTCGGCCGCGCGCAGCCAGGCCACGCAGCTGTACGGCAAGGAGTACGTCTCGCCGACGCCGCGCCAGTACACGCGCAAGGTGAAGAACGCGCAGGAAGCCCACGAGGCGATCCGGCCGTCGGGCGAGGTCTTCCGCACGCCGGGCCAGGTCGCGGGCGAGCTGGACACCGACGAGTTCCGGCTCTACGAGATGATCTGGCAGCGCACGATCGCGTCGCAGATGGCGGACGCCAAGGGCACCACGATGTCCGTGCGCATCGTCGGCAACGCGGCTTCGGGCGAGGAGTGCACCTTCGCCGCTTCGGGCCGCACGATCACCTTCGCGGGCTTCCTCAAGGCGTACGTCGAGGCCGTCGACACCGAGACCGGTGGCGAGGCCGACGACAAGCAGAGCCGCCTGCCGGTGCTGGAGAAGGACCAGGCGCTGACCGCGTCCGAGCTGAACCCGGACGGGCACACCACCTCGCCGCCGGCCCGGTACTCCGAGCCGAGCCTGGTCAGCAAGCTGGAAGAGCTGGGCATCGGCCGCCCGTCGACGTACGCGTCGATCATCAAGACGATCCAGGACCGCGGCTACGTCTGGAAGAAGGGCTCCGCGCTCGTTCCGTCGTGGGTCGCGTTCGCCGTGATCGGCCTGATGGAACGGCACTTCGAGCGCCTGGTCGACTACGACTTCACCGCCGGCATGGAGGATGAGCTCGACCGCATCGCGGCCGGTGACGAGCAGCGCGCGCAGTGGCTGTCGAAGTTCTACTTCGGCGGCGACATGGGTGTCGACGGCTCGATCGGCCGCCTCGGCGGGCTGAAGAAGCTGGTCGAGGGCAGCGTCGAGGACATCGACGCGCGGGAGATCAACTCGATCCCGCTGTTCAGCGACGAAAACGGGCACACCGTCGTGGTCCGCGTCGGCCGCTACGGGCCGTACCTGGAGCGCGAGGTCGACGGGAACTCGCAGCGCGCGAACCTGCCCGAAGACCTACCGCCGGACGAGCTCACGCAGGAGATCGCGGAGAAGCTGTTCGCGACCCCGCAGGAGGGCCGCACGCTGGGCACCGACCCGGTGAGCGGGCACGACATCGTCGCGAAGGAAGGCCGCTTCGGGCCGTACGTGACCGAGGTGCTGCCGGAGATCGAGATCCCCGAGGACGCCACGGCCGCGCAGAAGAAGGCGTTGAAGGCGAAGGCGCCGAAGCCGCGCACGGGCTCGCTGTTCAAGTCGATGGACATCGAGACGATCACGCTGGACGACGCGCTGAAGCTGCTCTCGCTGCCGCGCGTGGTCGGCAAGGACCCGGAGTCCGGCGACGAGATCACGGCGCAGAACGGGCGCTACGGGCCGTACCTGAAGAAGGGCACGGACTCGCGTTCGCTCTCGACCGAGGACCAGCTCTTCTCGATCACCCTCGAAGAGGCGCTGAAGATCTACTCGGAGCCGAAGCAGCGTGGCCGGTCCGCCACGGCGAAGCCGCCGCTCAAGGAGCTCGGCGACGACCCGGTGTCGGGCAAGCCGATGGTGGTCAAGGACGGCCGGTTCGGCCCGTACGTGACCGACGGCGAATACAACGCGACGCTGCGGAAGGGCGACGAAATCGAGTCGCTGACCGCGGAGCGGGCGGCCGAGCTGCTGGCGGAGAAGCGGGCCAAGGGCCCGGCGCCGAAGCGGAAGGCACCGGCGCGCAAGCCGGCGTCGACGACCGCGAAGACGGTCAAGGCGGGCACGACCAAGAAGGCCGCCGCCGCGAAGACGACCACGGCCAAGCGCTCGAGCTCGACCGCGACGAAGGCCAAGTAAGTCCCGGATCGAGGGCCTCCCTGATGGGAGGCCCTCGATCACATCTTCGGGTCACACCTTCAGGTGACACCTCGAACGGATGTTCGGGAAATTGTCGGTGGCGCCGGGTTCCATGAACGCGTGACCACAACACCACGCACCGTGCACACGGTGACCACCAAGATCCTGAAGCCGGTCCGGGCGGCGGCCGCCGGCAGTTCCACCGCCATGGACATGATGGAGTCGCTGACCGGCTTCATCGGCACCGGCGGAGTTTGCGGCGTGGCCGTCGCGATGTCCGGCGAGCCGTGGGCTGCGGCGTTCTACGACGACCGCACCGAGTTCGGCATCGCCGGCGACGGCTTGCGCCTGTCCGGGCCTTCTCCGGGCAGCGTCGCCGAGCTGCTCCGGCTGGCGTTGACGCGCCTGCCTCCGCTGCCGCCGGTGCCGGGCGAGGGGGTGTACCTCGACGCGGACGAGCGGGGAGTGCTCGAGCCCGGGCAGCGGTGCCTCGTCCTCGACCTGATGGACGACCTGCGGCGCCCGCGGCGCGGCACCGTCCAGTTCGACATCCACCGCGACGGCTCACCTCCGCGGTGGGAGGTGCTGGCGTTCGTCGACGACGACCGTGGCAGGCATCTGGCGGCCTTGGGCAGACCTCGGGGCGGCCACCGCCGGCTCTGGTGGCTGCCCGGGACCGTGGAGCGGCTCGCCGAGTTCGTCGAAGGGCGGGTGCCGGAGCATGGCTGAGCCGTTCGCCGACCGCTTAACGAACGATGTCACCCTCTCGAACATATGTGCGAGAAATTGTCGGTGCCAGGGTGTTCAATCGAGGGGTGAGCAACGCAGTCGCCGTCTTCGACGTCATCGACGAGGTCATCGCCCCGCTGTCGGCCGAGGTGCCGGAGCGGCCCTCGGTGATGGAGTTCTACGACCCGCAGTTCGAGATCCCGCCGGTGCTGGCGGACACCGGGCCGCTGCCGGGCCGACGCTCCTCGCCCGCGCCGAGCCTCGCGGACGAGGTGGAGCAGTACACCCGGTTCGTCGCCGGGATGGCCGCGATCGGCCTCGCGCCGGGTGGCGAGGTCACCGCGGAAGCCGTCGGGCTGTACCGCGCGCTGCGGGGCGGCTTCATCCGCGGCGTGGTCACCGGGGTCTTCCCGGCCCGGGCCAAGCCGTGGGAGGTGCGGTTCTTCGGCGACGAGGACTACACCACGGTCCTGCACAAGCTCGGCAACCGGGCGCGGCTGCGGTCGGGCTTCCTCAGCGAGCTGCCGGGCTGGGTGTTCGACGGGCTGCCGGACCGGCCGCCGGGGCCGGGCGAGCACCTGCGCATCGAGACCGACGAGCGCGGGCTGATCCCGCGCCGGTGCGAGCGGGCGGTCGAGCTGATCCGGGAGTGCGCGGCCCGGCCGCGGCTGGGCACGGTGCTGGTCGACCTCGCGGTGCGCAACGCGATCCTGGCCGAGTACCCGCACGGCGCGTTCGGGCTGGTGGACAACGACCTCGGCCGGTACCAGTTCAGCGCCGCGGTGGCCCGCACCGGGAGCTGGACGGTCACCTGGGGTCCGGCGTCGCGCAGCACGGCCGAGCAGTGGATCGTCGAGGCGGTGCAGAGCCATGCCTGAGCACGCGGCGGTGCGGAAGACGGCCGGGGAGGGAGTCGACAGGGTGGTCGAGGCGGCTCCTCGGGACCTGACGGTGCGGGAGGCGATCCTCGCGGCGGCCGAGCTCAACAGCGGCGTCCCGGAGCAGCGGCAGGCGGCCGCGCCACCGGCGGGCCGCGAGGAGAGGCGGCGGCATGGCTGAACGCACGGCGGCGCGCGAGCTGCTCGAGCTGGCGGCCGGCCCGGTGCTGGCGGCGATGCCGGACCGCGAGCCGGTCGACCGGCTGTACAACCCGGACGTCAGCGACGACGACATCCTGGTCCACGGCCCGGTGTCGGACGACCCGGCGGACCTGGTGGCCGAGGTCGAGCGGCACATGGCGTGGGCCGCCTGGATCGACGGCACACCGTTCGGCGAGAACGGCGAGCTGAACGAGATCGGCTTCGAGGTGGTCTCGCTGATGCTGCGCGGTTCGGTCCGGGCGGCGCTGTGCGGCGTGTTCGACGAAGGCCCGGAGACGGCGGACATCCGCTGCTACGCGGACGGCGAGCGCGCGTTCATGATGGGCTCGCTCCCCGGCCGCACGGCGATCCACCTGGCCGACTTCGAGGAGCTGCCGGAGATGCTGGTGGCCGAGCTCCCGGAGGTCCCGTTCGGCAATTCGGCGCGGGCAATCTGGATCTCGGTGGACGACGACGGCCTGGTCCACGACGGCCAGGACGACGACGTGGGCGCAATGCGAGAGCTCCTGGCCCGCCCAAGGTCCGGAACGGCGGTCCTGGACATGCTGGCATTCGGCGGCCTGTGCGCAGAGTTCCCCGACCACGGCTTCGTCCTGATCGACACGGACCTGGGCCGCTTCGCCCTGGCGGCCCTGGACCGAGGAGAGGGCCGCCGCCAGCTGGTCTTGAGCCCCTTCAGCCGCGGCATGCTCCGCGACTGGTGCCGCAAGATGATCGACCTCGGACAGGAGGAGATGCCCTGAGCGGAGAGTCCCGGGGATAGACCAGGAGGGGGGAGGGAGGGGCGGGGGCGGGGCGGGGGACGCGGGGATGATCGGCCCGGAGCCCGGAGCCCGGAGCCCGGAGCCCGGAGCCCGGAGCCCGGAGCCCGGAGCCCGGAGCCCGGAGCCCGGAGCCCGCAGCCCGCAGCCCGCAGCCCGCAGGCCCGCGGCCTCGGCGAGCCCCCTCGGCCCGGCGAGCCCGGAGGCCTCGGCGCGTCCCGTCGGCCCGCGGGTCTGCAAGGCCGGTGTGCATGGAGTCCGCAGCTGCGGGCGCGCAGCCGCAATTCCCTAGGGCCGCAACCCGGCAAGCCCGGAGCCCGGAGCCGCAATCCCGCGGGCCCGCGGGATTGGCGGCCTATGGCCGGCGGCTCGGCGAGCCCGTCGACCCAGCGACTCGCGTCGGCCCGCGGGCCTGCAAGCCCGGTGCGCCTGGAGCCCGAAGCTCTGCGAGCCCGCAGCCGCACTTCCCCCCGCGGCCGCAACCCGGCAAGCCCGAAGCCCGCCGTCGAACCTCCAGCCGACCCCAAGCCCCGCCCCCAAGCCCCGCCCCTCAAACTGGCCACCGGAAGGCCACCCACTGGCCAACCACCCCCAGCCCCATGATGTGACCCGTCTCACTACAATCTGTCACCAACAGCGGTCGACCCGGTGACCGTCGGGCTGGACACTGCAGGGGGTTCGGGTGCGCGCTTGCGCTGCGTGACCGACCATCCATTGGAGACAGAGCCATTGGGCGGATGCGTTATCCGCCAGCGTCGCTACCCTGGAAAGGCGAGGACATTCAGTAGTGAGGTGGTCACCATGAGCGCGAACGGTGAGGCTCCCTTCTTCAATGCCCCCGAGCTCACTCAGCGCGACGGCACTCTGTCCGAAGCACCCGCCGAGATGTTCGCGGATCCGGTCTCCGGGCTGGTCACCGCGGCGCCGGGGCCACACGCCGCGGTGGCGAATGGCCACGAGCCCGCCGCCATTCCGGTGGCCGGGCCGGTGAAGCCGGACGAGGAAGCCGTGCGCCGGATGGTCGAGGAGACGCTCCGCGAGGAAAAAGAAAAGACGCCCGAGGCGATCCCGCCCGCGGGCACGCTGAACCAGGACCGGCCCCTGGGCCTGCTGCCCCGGCAGCGGAACCGGCGGCGCACCTGGCCGACCCGGCCGCCGCAGATCATGCGGCCCGTTCGGCAGGATCCGCTCGCCGAGGACGATGTCGACGACGTCGAGCTCGTGCCCGTCAAGCGGCGCCGGCTGCCGCGGATGCCGTCGGTTTCGATGCCGGCGTTCAACCGGCCGTCGTCGAGTGCCGCGGGGGTCATGCTGGCCGTCGTCCTGCTGATCGTGTTCGGTTTCGTCGCCATCGAGATGGTGTCGAGCCTGGTCAGCAGCGTGACCGGCCTGTTCGACTAGCGCCCCGCCGCCGGTCGCCGCCGGCCCCGCACCACGGGGCCGTCCCGCGCGCCAGAGGCCGATCGGGCTACCCTGGCTTCACGGTCGGGTCCCGCCCGAGGGCGTCCGGCACCGCGGTGACTAGTGGGGTGGGCGTATCAGCGAGGGCGTGCGTTCGGTACCCGAGGCCGGCCCGGGTGCGTCGTCGGGTGCCGAGGCGTCCACGATCAACCGGGTCCGGCGGGTACTGGCGATCAAACCTTTCCGGCGGCTCTGGGGCGTCACGTACCTGTGCAGCGTGGCCGACTGGCTGAACATCCTCGCCCTCACCGGCCTGGCCACGAAGCTGACGAACAACTACTTCGCCCAGAACTTCGCATTCGTCGGCGTCGTGCTGACCGGCCTGGCGCCGGGGCTGCTGTTCGCCCCGGTCGGCGGGCTGCTGGCGGACCGGTTCGACCGCCGCAAGGTCATGATCGGCGCCGACCTGCTGCGGTGCGGCTTCCTGCTGTCCATCGCCTTCGTCAGCGCGCCCTGGTGGCTGCTGGTCGGCAACTTCCTGGTCGGCAGCGCGGCGAGCATGTGGATCCCCTCGAAAGAGGCGGCGGTCCCGAACCTGCTCCGCCGGCCCGACCAGGTCGAGACGGCCAACCAGCTCGGCATGGTGATGACGTACGGCCTGGCCGTCGTCACCGCGGCCGGCGCGAACGCGATCCTCACCGGCATCAACACGAACTTCCTCCACGTTCCCGGCGAAGACACCAGCCTCCGCATCGCGAAGCTGGTCGTCATCATCACCGCCCTGCTCTACCTGGCCAGCGCGATTCTCATCGCCACCCGGATCCCCGAGCTTTCGCTGCGCAACGTCCACGCGCTGCCGGAGCAGAAGGTCAAGCAGGCCGACGAGGAAAAGCTCGGCGTCGGCACGATGATCGCCGACGGTTTCCGGTTCGTCCGCAGCACGCCGCTGGTGCGCGGCCTGCTGGTGGGCGCGTTCGGCGCGTTCGCCGCCGGCGGCGCCGTGATCGGCTCGGCCAAGCCGTACTCGTCGAGCCTGGGGGCCGGTGACTCGGCGTTCAGCCTCCTCGTGCTGGCCGTCTTCGTCGGCCTCGCCTCCGGGATGGCGGTTGCGCCCAAGCTTTCCCGGCGGCTCCCGCACGACCGGCTGTTCGGCGTCTCCATCATCGCGGCGGGGCTCTCGCTCGCCCTGGTGGCGCTGTCACCGCACCTGTCGGTTTCGCTCGTCACCGTCGTCCTGGTCGGCTTCTGGGCGGGCACCGCGTTCCTCACCGGGGTCACGATCATCGGCTCGCGGGTCGAGGACGCCATCCGCGGCCGGATCAACGCGATCTACCAGCTGATGATGAAGCTGGTGCTGTTCGGCACGACCGTCACCGTGCCGGTGCTGGTCGGTGTCGTGGCGAAGCGCACCGTCACCGTCTGGGGCAGCCCGGTCACGATCGACGGCACCCGGCCCATCATGCTCGGCGGCGCCGCGATCGCGCTGATCGCCGGGCTTTTCGCCTACCGGCAGATGGACGACAAGCGCACCGAGCCGATCCTCGCCGACCTGCGCAACGCGCTGCGCCGCACGCCGCGGCGCGTCAACGGCTACCTCATCGCCGTCGAGGGCACCACCGCGATCAACACCGCCATCCAGGCCGTCAACCTGGCCGACTGGATGCGCGGCGGCACCCGCCCGGTCGTCGTCGCCGCGGACCCCGCGCTCGACGACCAGCGGCTCACCGCGCTCATCTCCGGCGCCTCGCTCACCGGGGCGCGAGCCCAGGCGCTGGCCGCCGCCGCGGTGCGGGCCGACATCGTCGAGCGGCACGTCCAGCCGGCGCTGGACGCCGGTTCGGTGGTCGTGATGGAGCGGTTCGTCGACTCGCCGCTGGCGCACCTGTCCGCCGTCGCCGGGCTGGACAGCGACGAGCTCGAGGGCCTCGCGGACTGGGCGACCGGCCGCCTGCGCCCGGACCTGACCATCCTGCTGGACGCCGCTCCGAACGGCGCACCGCGCGACAAGTCGGCCGCGTTGAACGACCAGTGGCGGGTCCAGCACCTGCTCACCGAGATGGCCGCGGCGGACCCGGACCGGTACGTCGTGATCGACGCCGACGGCACGGACGCCGAGGTCGCCGAGCGCATCCGCACCGCGCTACGGGCCGTGTTCGTCGGGCGGCTGGCCGCGCTGGCGCCGACGACGGAGAAGCCGGTGACGCTTCCGCTGGACACGTTGTCCCTGGAGACCCCGGAAGAGCCTCGCGTGGAGGCGAAGTGACGACGACCGAACGCATTGGCGTCTGGAACCAGCTGGTCGGCCAGGAACCCGCGGTCGAGATACTGAGCGCGGCCGCTTCGGCCGCCGCCAAGATCATCGCCGGCGAGCCGGCGCCGCCCGGCGCGATGACGCACGCCTGGCTGCTCACCGGCCCGCCCGGCTCCGGCCGCTCGGTGGCCGCCCGGACGTTCGCCGCGGCTCTGCAGTGCAGCACCGGCACCGGCTGCGACGCCTGCCCCGGCTGCCACACGACGATGGCGGGCACGCACGCCGACGTCCGGCTGGTGGTGCCGGAAGGCCTGTCGATCTCGGTCGCCGAGATGCGCGCGCTGGTGCAGGCCGCCGCGCGGCGCCCTACGACCGGCAACTGGCAGGTCGTGATTATCGAGGACGCCGACAGGCTCACCGAAGGCGCGTCGAACGCCCTGCTGAAGGCCGTCGAGGAGCCGCCGGACCGCACGGTGTTCCTGCTGTGCGCGCCCTCGGACCACCCCGAGGACGTCTCGGTGACCATCCGCTCGCGCTGCCGCCTGGTGACGCTCCGGACACCGCCGCCGGAAGCGATCGCCGACGTGCTGATGCGCCGCGACCACGTCGACGCCGAGCGCGCGCGATGGGCCGCCTCCGTGTGCGGTGGCCACGTCGGCCGCGCGCGCCGGCTCGCCACCGACGAGGCCGCGCGGCAGCGGCGGGCCACCGTGCTGCGGATCCCGCTCGGCCTCCGCCGGATGAGCGACGTCTTCACGTGCGCGGACCAGCTGATCAGCGCGGCCGAGGCGGACGCGGGCGAGGCCAGCAAGGCTCGCGACGAGGACGAGCGCAACGAGCTGCGGACGGCGATGGGCGGCGACGGCGTCGGGAAGGGCGTCGCCGGCGCCAAGCGCGCCGCCGAAGCCGCGGTCAAGCAGCTCGAGAAGAAGCAGAAGTCCCGCGCGACCCGCACCCAGCGCGACACGCTCGACCTGGCCTTGGTCGACCTCGTCGGGTTCTACCGCGACGTCCTGGTGATGGGAACCCGCTCCGGCGCGACGCTCAACCACCCGGACCACGTCGACCAGATCCGCGAAGCGGCCTCGTCGTGGACGCCCGAGTCGACGCTTCGACGCCTCGAAGCGGTGCTGGAGTGCCGCGAGGCGATCGAGCTGAACGTGAAGCCGCGCATCGCCGTCGAAGCGATGGTCACGACGCTTCGCCAAGGCTGAGGCGCTGAAACCGCCGAACGCGAAGGAGCCCGCCAGGCGCGCCTGGCGGGCTCCTTCATACCCCTCGGGTCACTCGCGCGGACGGGGTGACGGCTTGAACGGCTTCTCCTCGACGGCCACGGCCAGCGGGCGGCGCCGTCCGCCTGGCATCGCGGCCACCATGACCACGCCCAGCAGCAGCATCGCGGTGCCGGTCCAGAACAGCGGCACGGTGTCGTACGCGCCCCCGGTGTAGGCCAGGTTCTTCACCGGCCCCTTCGGCGCTTCGCCACCCGCGGGCGGCGGCGTCGAGGTGGTCCCGCAGACGACGCCGCCGGTCGGCGCGTACGCCCGGGCGATCTGCTCGCCGAGCGACAGCTGGGCCAGCGACGAGGGCAGGTTCTTCGCCTGGTCGTCCGGCAGCAGGCTCTTGAGCTTGGTCGTCGGCAGCAGCTGCAGGTCGAACATCCGCGCCGACGCGCCCAGCTGGTAACCGGCGAACGGCGTGGTCATGTTCGCCGACTTCTGGTCGAGCCCGGCGATGCTCAGCCGCAGCACCCCGAGGTCGAGCACGGTGCCCGTGGTGTCGCCGACCTGCTGGAGGCCCTTGGTGAGCGTCGAGACCAGGCCACCGACCACCGGGATGTCGTCGACCTGCCCGAACTGGTCGCTCAGCCCCTTCAGCGGCAGCCCGATCGGGATGTCCTTCGTCGGGTGCGCCGCGTCGAGCGTGTACAGCACCTTGCCGCCGGCCTCGATGCTCAGCACCGGCGCGGTGTACTCGACCTTGGACGTCTTCGCGTCACCGGTGGAGGTCACCTTGAGCGTCGGCTGGCTGACGACCTTGATGCTCAGCGCCAGCGGCGTGCCCTTGAGGATCTCGATGGCCGCGGCCTGCAGCGTCGAGGTCGACTGCACGGCCTTGTTGTCCGAACCCGGGATGTCAACCAGCTTCACCTGCGACCGCGAAGACAGCGTGTTCGGCAGGCTCAGCAGCGAGCCGTTGCCGTCCGCGGCGGTCTGGCCGCCGCCCTGCAGCAGGCCGCCGAGGCTCTGCAGGCCCTTGGTCAGGTCGAAGCCGCTCGCCAGCGAGTTCGGGTCGAGCCTCGGCTTCAGCGCGTCCAGCCCGAGGTTCGGCATCGACGGCACGACGTTCAACAGCGACAGGCTGGCCACCGACGTGCTCGCGTCGGCGATGGTGTCGACGCACGGGCCGAGCGTCTGGCTCCACCGCGCGTGCGCGCTCCCGTTGAGCAGACCCACGTTGAGCAGCGGGTTCGGCGGCGCGTTGAGCCCACCGCTGATCGGCTGCGGGTTGTCCGGCAAGGCGGTCTGCACGACGCTGCCCGGCGTCTGCGGCGCGTTCCCGCCGATCGACAACCCGAACGGCGAGGCCTGCGCGATGGCCTTCTCGTAGCTCAGGTAGGCGTCCGAGTTCGCCGACGCGCTCGACAGGCCCATCCCGGCCTCGAGCGCCGACTGCTTCGGCAGCGTCTGCCCGAACCCGGGCAGGATGGTGTTCGTCGGCACGGCGTTGGGCAGCAACCGGATGATCCCGAGAGCGGTCCCGGCATCCCCCACGGCCTGCCCCAGCGGCTGCGGCCCGATCGGCGCGGAGATCGGCGCCTGCCCCGGATGCGCCGGCTGCGGAATCGGCGTCGTCGGATAGACCGGATCGGCATTCGCCGGCGCCGCGCTGAGCAGGAGCAACGCAGCAGCCGCCGGCAGGGCCGCCGAGCGGGGCAGTCTTCGCCGCATGTGCCAGAGCCTCCAAGTGGGGTAGACCGGGGGGTGAGACCGGCGTCATAGGGCCCTAACGACGGTCCCCCCGGAAAGTGACGCGCCCAGCCTCCGCTACACTTGCTATCGTCGCCAGCGCGAGCCGGAGACATGCCGCCTTAGCTCAGTCGGCCAGAGCGATTCACTCGTAATGAATAGGTCAGGGGTTCGATTCCCCTAGGCGGCTCCGCAGGTCAGGCCCCATCCGAAAGTCTTCGGATGGGGCCTGACTCGTCTGGTGAGGGTCTAACTGAGGGTCTAAGACGGCTGGTCGGTGGGTGTGGAAAGTTCCGCAGGTTCACCTGTCGCGGGGAAAGCCAGACCATCGCGATCGCGCCCGACTTGACACCGATTGGATCTGCTTCTGGCCCTCTGCCGCCCACCCCGCCGTCGCTGTCCTGCCCGCGCGCAACGACGCCCGGCTCTTGCCTCTGGCAGTCACCCAGTGCCAGCACCGTTCGAGGCGGTCCACTGGAGACGCGCAGGACCCACACTTGAGGTAGGTCTCAATACGACAAACCCGCACCACCCTCGGTCCTGGAGGAGGTGCGGGCTCGTTGCGGACTCAGCAGGCGTTGACCCCGGTTGGTCGAACTCGTGCGTCGAAGCCATCTGCGGTCACGAAGAACTTGCCTTCGTGGGGGCGGTCGGGCCAGTCTGGAGTGAAGCCACCAGCCTTGTGGATCGCAGACCGAGCAATGACAAGCGCCCTCTCCAAGGCGCCGCGGTCGGTCTCTGCGTCCACGCTCATGGCAAGCGCGATGTTTCCTGTGGCCAGCTCAGCGGAGATGTCGGGGTCAACCGCGCCTGGCTCCTCAAGGAGCGCATCCATCACTTCGCTGAAGTGATCTTCAAGGTCCCCCGACGCACTTCGAACTGTGCATCCTATCTCAACGTAGTACCGCGTCATCTTCCACCCTCCTTCCAGCAGGTCGTTCGCTTCAACTGTCCCCGAAGGTTCTTCATGTATCTAGGGTCGGAGGGTGTGAGGTGCACGGTCTTCCAGTGCTTCTTCTCGCACGGACACCAGCACTTCCAGTACCTCTGCCCCTTTGTCGTTCGCCAGCCTTGACTTCGTAGGTCGTCCAGTAGGTCGTTGATCTCGTCCTTGATGCCGCCCAACGAGCTGCCATCCCTTCGGTGTGTCGGCAATAGGTCGTTGGACGCGTAGGCCTTGTTTTCGATTATGCCTGAGATCACCCGAAAGGACGTATCGGTTGCACAACTTCACTCATTCGTGCGCGTGTCCACCCTTTGAGATGGCGCTCAGGGGAAGTACACTGCCGGGCTTTGTTAGTCGCTCTTAACCTTACCCACGGTAGTGTAGGGGTCACGAAGATCGATCACTAGCGTTCGAAGCCCTATGGGCTAGTACGGAGAAACAAGTACATCCGTTCGAGTGATATGTCTCACATCTTGTGGTGGGTCTTGTCCGCGTCGCACTCATGTGGGTGTGTAGGTGGCTGGCGACGACGGCCTCGGTGCTTCGAGGCCTCGGGTTGCCCGCGATCTGGTCAACGTCTGCGCCGGTATTTCGCCAGTAATCAACGCTCGATAGGGCTTGCCTGTCAGCGGTCGGCATTGATGAAGGCGCCTGCGTTCACGCAGGTCATGCTGCATAGTGATCGAGTGTGACCGGTGGCGCCCGTGATCGATGCCAGGTCAAAGGTCGAGGAGCACGCGCCGGGCCAGGCTATGAGTGCTCCGGTGGCGCAGAGTTCGCCGGCAAGCGGTCGTACTCCTCGGCATAGAGCCAGCTGATTGCGGCCGAGTAGTCCTCGCGCTAGAACGCCTCCGCAACGTGCTCCCAGACCGGCAGGAGCGCTTGAAGGGCGAATCACTTGGTTCCTGTTTTGAGCCGTATGACGAGGTCGGGCCCCGCCGATTGCTCGGGCGGGGCCTGGCTCCCCGCGCGGATGGCTACGACGCTTGATTGGTGGTCGGAGGAAGTTCCGCAGATTCGTCCGTCGCGGGGAAGAGCCGGTCCATCGCGGTCGCGCCGGACTCGACTACCGGCCGGATCTGCTTCCGGTAGACCAGCTCCGTGACGGCGGTGCTGCTGTGCCCGACCAGCCGCGAGATCTCCTCGATCGGCATTCCGCCGTCCGAAAGGATCGAGACGAAGCTGTGCCGCAGCTCCCGGGGCGTCCATTGAGCCGGGTTGAGCCCGGCCGCCTTGATCACCCGGCGGAAGTCCCGCCGGACGTTGTTGACGTCCCGCTCGGTGCCGACGTTGGTTGCGAACACGATCCCGTGTTCGCGCCAGTCGTCGCCCGCGACCGCCTTGACCGCCTGCTGGGCCACTCGGTGCGCCTCCAGCGCCTTGACGGCCCGCTCGGGCAGCGCAAGCGTCCGCCGGGACTTCCGCGTCTTCGTCTCGCCGCGGGCGCGGACCGAACGCCACACCTTCACGTTCGGCGGGATCGCCGGCGTCGCGTCCGGCTTGCCCACCAGGTCCACGTGGTCCCAGGTGAGCGGGCGCATCTCCTCGGTCCGCGCGCCGGTCAGCAGGGACACCACGATGTAGGCGCGCATGGGCGACGACTCCGCCGCGGTGAGCACCGCTTCGGCCTGAGCGAGCGTGAGCGCCTTCGAGGGACGCCCGGTCCCCTTCCCGGCTGGTAGCTCGTCGCACAGCAGGACCACGTTATATCGGACTCGCTTGCGCACCTGCGCGCGGTTGATCGCTCGGCGCAGGATCGAGCGGAGGTTGCGCAGGGTCGAGGTCACCAGTACTTCGGCTTTCTCCGCCAGCCAGTCTTCGACGTCGTCGACTTCGAGCTTGACCAGCGGCCGGGCACCGATCGCGGGCACGATGTGGTTGTTCACCAGCGACCGGACGGCCTTGACGGTGTTGGGATCTCGTTCGCCGCGTTCGTAGCTCACGAGCCAGTCGTTGACCGCTTGCTCGACCGTGTACCTGGTCGACGCGTTAGTGGCGCCCTCTTCGACGGTGCGAACCAGCTCCTTGAGCTTGTTCTTGGCTTCGGTCTTGGTCTTGCCGCTGACCTTGCGGTATATGCGCTTCCCGTTCGGCCGGTAGCCGATCGTCAGCTCGGCGATCCAGCGCTGACGGCTTTCCGACCAATAGACCGTGCCATCTCCGCGACTACGCCGACTCGCCATAGCCGACCTCCGCTTCCTTCATGAGCAGCTCGACGTACTGCTGGATGGCGACCGCCGGGACGAGTCGGGCGCGGCCTTGCTTGACCGAGCGCAGACGCCCGGAGCGGAGCTGTTCGTAGATGACCGAGCGGCTCATCGAGAGCAGGCGCATGGCTTCGGTGATTCGGTAGAGGTGCCGTTCGGGCACGGCGACCGGCATCGGTGCGGCGTTCATCAGTCCCCCTCGTGGTCGTGATCCGGCTTGGCAGGCGCGACGTCCGCGACCTCCGCGACCGGCCTGGTCAGCACGGGTGCGAGCGGCTGTTGGGTGCCGCGACCGTCCGCGACCCGGGTTGCGGAGGTCGCGGACGGACCCGGCGACTCCGCGACGCCGGATGTGGCGTTGACCTGCGGGGTCGCGCTGGTTGCGGAGGTCGCGCCCGTTTCGAGCGGCGGTAGATAGCGGCTCCAGGCGTCGGCCAGTCCGCCGTCGCCGTCGATGCGGTAGCCCTTGAGCGTCTTGCCGCTGACCTTGAGGTCTTTCGGCCGGACCAGGTACCGGTCGAGTTCCTTCGCCAGGCGGCGGCTGTCGAGCGGCTTGCCTTGCAGGTCCGTCCACGGGCCGTCTTCGATGGCGTGCAGTTCGCGGATCAGCTCGGCCGTCACCATGCGGTCGGTGTTCTGCGCAGCGAAGATCTGCCGGACGTCGGCCAGCAGCCGGACACCGATCGAGACGGGTTGCGCGGTCGCTTCGAGCACGAAGTGTCGGCAAGCTCGCCGCGCGGTCTCCGGCCAATGGCCGCCGGCCGCGTCCGCGATCGCCAGCAACGGCCGCCAGATCTCCGCGGCACGGTCGCGGACGCCGTCCGGGCGTTCCGGTCGTGCGCGGCTCACGTCGTCGCCGACGCGTCCGACCCAGTCCGCCAGTTCGGCGCGCACCGGCGCTGACTCGCGCTCGACGTCCTCTTCGATGAACTCTTCGACGACTTCGTCGAACCGGCGCTTGCGCATGTGTACGGTGATCGCCCGGGTGGTGATCGTGTCCGGCATGCCGCCGGCGATCCCGGCGAGCGCGACCGGCGCGTAGACCGGGAACCGGGTCACGTTCATGCTCTTGGCGTCGCCGACGCAC
Organism: Amycolatopsis sp. NPDC005003; assembly: GCF_053600695.1. NCBI lineage: Bacteria > Bacillati > Actinomycetota > Actinomycetes > Pseudonocardiales > Pseudonocardiaceae > Amycolatopsis > Amycolatopsis sp. NPDC005003. The sequence continues at coordinate 32,503 of NZ_JBSGAI010000045.1, forward strand.
CGCGTCACCGTCGCCGACCGCTTGTAGCCCGCGTTGAGCAGCGCGCGGAGGTCCTCGTTGTTGCCTCCCGTCTTCGGGTTGAAGACTGCGTCGATCTCGTCGAAGAGCAGCGTCATCGGCCCGTCGGCGAGCATCCGGAAGATCGCGGCCGGGGTGATGCTGATCGTCATCTCCGGCTTGGCCACGAGGTACTGCGCGACCTCCAGCACGCGCGTCTTGCCGCTCCCCGGCTCAGCCGAGTCGAGGATCAGCCTCGGCGTGACGTACAGCCGCTCGGCCACGTGGGTGTGGGCGTACCAGAGCGCGAGCGTCGGCGCGGCGTGCTCGTTGGCGAAGGCGGAGAACCGCGACACGAACGTCACGACGGCGTCGAGGACCTCGTGACCGGGCTTCGTGAAGGCACCGGCCGGAGCCGGGCCGAGCCACGTGAGCGGGTTGACCGGTGCGACCTCGGGCAGCTCGCTCGGGTGGGTGCCGCCGTCCTCAGCGGGCGTGGCCGCGATGTGGCGGCCGCGCCAGACGCGCTGACAGTTCTCCGAGCAGAAGTCGCCAGACGGCGAGTCACCGCGTGGCCGGCCGCATTGCTGGCAGTTCGGTGCAGGTTCGTCGGAGATCACGAAGTCGATCACGGACAAGGTGTCGTCGAATCCGGACATCAGGCGGCCACCTCCAGACGCGCGGTCAGTTCGTCGTCGCCTCCGGCCTGGCGGTAGCGCCGCCACAGGTCGTCAAGGCGCTCGGTGTCGTCGAGCTGGTTGCGGAGGAGGTCGGTCGGCGAGTCGTCTTCGACGGCCTGCACCAGGCGCGCCGCGTGCTCTCGGACGGCGCGGCGGTACGCGTCCTTGAGCACGACGGCTTTCAGCCAGGCGCCGTAGTACGGCGGCGGCAGGAGCGGGCCGTCGGTGTACGTCTCGACGATCCAGAGGCCGAGGCTGTGCAGGCGGTGCGCGCCGCCGGACCGCGGTTCGGTCGCCGTCCTCTCGCGGGCGTGGTCCATCACGGCCATCGGGGTCGGTGTGTGGCCCGCGCCGGTCAGCTCGATGACCAGCTGGAGAACGTGGGCGGCGATCGGCGAGCCAAAGTCGTCGGCGCGCATGCCGGCGAGCAGCCGGCGGGCCCCGGTCAGCCGGACCTGCATCACGCAGCCCAGGAACTGACGCTCGGGGTCGAGCAATGTGGTCTTCATGGGGTGGCCTTTCGATTGAGCTGCGCGTCAGCGGCTGTTGTCGCGGCGGTCGCGGTCGCGGAGATCGCGGTACGACCGACGAGCGCGGAGGCCGGAGTTGTAGGCGCGGCGGCCGGCGCGGAGCGTGCGGCCGGTGCCGCCACAGCGGCGGCAGAGCCGGATCGCGCGGAGCAGCGGCGAGCGGAAAGCGCCGAAGCCCCGGCAGGAGCGGCACGGCTTGTACGGGTAGACCGCGCACGACCAGGAGTAACCAAGGGTGACAATCGCGAGAAGGGTCAGGAGCAGGATGGTCGGGTTGCTGAGGGGGTTCAACGGAGCCTCCGGGGCTGTTTTTGGCCGCACTTGGCCCGCGCCTCTAGGTGGTAGGGCGCTGATCAGCGGTGTTGTGGTGGTCTAGGGAGGGCTCTAGGTCTAGAGGGACGAGGCTCTAGACCTAGAGCCCTGCGGTAGCTAGCCGCTCTTGCGGTTCCGATCACGCTCGGTTAGTGCATCGGCGATCCATTCGCGCTTGACGCCCATCCGGTTGGCGCCCTTGCCGGTGTCGACGTCGGTGCCCCACACCTGCTTGGTGGTGATCCCGAGCGGCTTCAGCGCGGTCGACAGCTGGGTTGCCTTCGCCGCCCCGGTGGGTAGTTCGGCCCACGGGCCGTAGACCGCCGGCCGCAGCTCGGCGAGCCGGTCAACGATCCGCTCCGACCACGCCTTCTCGGCGTCGCCGATCGCGGTCAGCACGTCGGCGAGCAACGTGCTCGTGTCCTCGTCGTCCTCGGGCGTGAGGTCGAGGCCGGCGGCGTAGCCGGTCAGCCGTCCGGCCGCCAGCCGCGCGGTTCGTGCGCGGGCCGCGATCTTCTCGGCGTCCGGGCCGTCGATGTACACGCCGCGGGTGATGCGCGGTTCGTCGCCTTCGCCGGCCAGGTATCCGATGCCCTTGTCCCGAAAGGACAGCGTGGTGGCCCGGATGCCGTTCCGGTACGACGAGGTGCCGAGCACCATGTCGTTGGCCTGCTGGCCGGTGACCTTGAGGCAGAACCGCATCACCGCGTTGTCGCTGATCGCGGTCGGAATGCTCTTCGCGTCCGGCCGCTGCGTCGCCAGGATGATCACGATGCCCAGCGCCGGGCCGCGCTTCACAAGGTCGGTGCAGACCTCCTCGATCTCCGCGCCGTACTCCGGGTGCTCGAACCACTTCTGACACTCGTCGACACCGATCACGATCGGGTGCAGGCCGAGGGACTTCTTGTCGGCCAGCTCAGGCGTAACCTTGTTCTCCGGGCACAGGTCCTTGGGCAGCTCCCGGATCACCTTCGCGCGCCGCCGCAGCTCGTCGGCGAGCGCACGCAGGTCGGCGACGGCGTACGCGATGTCTTCCGGCTCGTCGCCGGCGCGGTACCGATGCGACACCGGCGCCAGCGGCGAGAGGTCGCCGGTTCCCTTGAGGTCGAACGAGTGCAGCTCGGCCCGCGGGTCCAGCGCGGCAATCAGCAGCAGCTCTCGCAGGGTGAATGTCTTGCCCATGCGCGGGATCGCGCCGATGACCATCGAGATGAACATCAGGGTGATGTCCACCCACCGGCCGCGCTGGTCGGTGCCGAACGGCTGAGGCTTGAACAGGTCGACAGTGCCGGGCTTCCGCAGCGGCCAGGCGGCCTGTCGCGACTTGGAGAGGTCCTGGTCACCGACCCACAGGACCATCCGCCCGGGGTGAACCTCGGCGTTGCCCTCCGGCCAGACGCAGCCGAGGGGACGGCCGAGGCCGGACGCGAGCTTCGCGCGCCGCTCGACCACTTCGGACACCGTGACGCCCGGCGGAAGGTCGACGTCGGCGCGCCAGCCGGGGCCGTCGCGGGTGATCGGCGCCGTGAAACCGATCGCGTTCGGGTTCTTGGCGAGAGCCTGGTTGATGCCGGCGACGCCGAGCACCGACAGCGCTTGAACGACGTTGTCACTCGTGAGCTTCTGGACCTGAGTGGACAGGACGGCGCGAGACGACACCACCGGGTTGTCCCGGGTGGACCCGAGCTTTCCCAGCAGTCCTACCGCGATGGCGCCGCAGGCCCAGAGCACCCACTCCGGCAGGACGTTCGGCAGCGTGAACACCAGGACCAGGCCGACCGTCGACACGAGACCGAGCTGAATCAGGCGTAGCACGACTCGCCGGTCACGCTGCTGCGACAGCTTCAGGTAGAGGTCGGCCTTATCCGCCGTAGCCGTCTCCGAACGGGCCGGACGCCCTTCGGCGTCGGTCACGTACCGTCCGGTTGCTGCCAGCAGGAGGAGAAGGCCCCGAGGGGAGCGCACCGCGAGTCGAAGCGCGTAGAGCGGGGACCGCGCCGCGTGGTAGCCGGCCTTGTGGGCGTAGTGCTTCCCCACCCACTTCGCGGCGTCTTTCGCGTCGGCCGTGGATTTGAGGTAGCTGGGGATGATCGCCTGGCGGTTCTGCGAGCGGAGGCGGTCCAGCCACGACGAGCCATCCGTGACCGAGCGGTCGACGGGGACAGCCGGCGACTGCTCCGCGGCCTCGTCGCCGGACTCGGCGTCGATGACGAACGGGTCGGCCTCGACGGGGGCTGTGCTGGGGAACGCGATCACGCGGCCGCCGTGCGGTTCGTTGGTGGTGCTCATCAGTCGTTCACCTCCTGGTCGGTGGTGTCGCGTACGAGGTGTGCGAGGGCAGCGCCGCAGCCGAGGACGACCACCGGCAGGCAGGAGACGAGCGTGGTCACCGGCCAGGGAGCGCGTTCGACGTTCGCGGCGGACATCAGGTGGTAGGCGACCTGGCCGACCATCCCGAGGACGAGCGAGCCCAGGGCCGACCACTTCGCGAAGCTTCGGACTTGGTGAGTTCGGGTCGCCGGGGACAGCCAGACCCGCAGGGCGAACGCCGCGTAGGTCTCGACCCCGATCGGGAGTGTTATCGCCGAGTTGATCGTCAGGTGGTCCCAGATTCCCGGCAGGAGCTGGATCGGGCCGAACCCGGTCAGCCTGCCGAGACCGACCCAGCCGCTCCAGACGGCGACGAACGCCGGCAGGGCCAGGAGGAGCACCGGCCACAGCTTGATCCGCCGCACCTTCTCCGGCGTCGCGCCCGGGTCTGCGGTGACGTTGACCTGCGGCTCTGCGTCATCCGAGGCTGGGTCGTCCGAGGTATCGGACTCCTGATTCGGTTCCTTGACCTCTGCGGGTTCCGTCACCGCGTGCAGCTTCCGCACGGGCTTGGTGTCGGCCTCCTCGTTCAGCGCGGCGAGGATGGCGCGGGCCTTCGGCGCACCCACCTTGAACTCGGTCATGATCCGGTTCCGGGAGGGGCGCTCACCCAGGTCTGCGGCGAACTCGCGGACACGGGGCAGCAGGTCGGTGACCGAAGGCGGGTACGCGCTTCGGGTGTTCGTGGGCGTGTCGAGCCCTACCATGGGTGTTCTCCTGACTGGTTTGGAAGTGGTTGGGAGAAGCCCGGTCCGGCGGGTGGTTCTTGGCGGTTCCGTGCGCCGGGCCGGGGCGGCTTCAAGCAGCCGCGCCTGGGCTGTCCGACCGGCCCCGGAGAGCCGAGTTGATGGTCTGGCGGCTGATGCGCCGGACGTGTCGATGCGTGGCGGCCCGGTCCGTGCTCGGCGCCAGGCTGGTACTCACCGTTTCCTGCTCGTGAGCCGTCACGAAGTACTCGGCGATCATCGCGTCGATGTCCGACTCGGTCAGGCCGTCCGGGGCGTAGCTGGGCAAAGGGATGAGGTCATCCATTGGTGTGAACTCCAACGATTCGTAGGTCTCCCGCTCGGGAGCGGCCGGCGGCGGCCGAGACCAACGTAAGTCCTGTCTATTAACTCTGTCAACTGACATGGGAGAACTGACTTAGCCAACTGACTTGGCCTACGCTGGTGGTATGGCATCCCTGAACCCGGACGACCCGCGTGCACCGTTCTTGCAAGTAGCCGGCGGTCTCCGGGCCGCGATCCTGTCGGGGGAGTACGCCCCGGGAGCGCAACTGCCGACCTACCAGGAACTGGCCGATTCCTGGGGCGTCGCGGTGAACACGGCCAAGAGCGCCGTTGCCCACCTCAGGGAAGAGGGCCTGGTGGTGATCCGGCACGGCAAGGGCTCGTTCGTCCGAACCCAGCCGGCCGAGGGTGACTCCGCGGTTCGTTCCGAGGCCTCGGGAGACGAGCGGGTCTGGCAGGCCATTGCCGAGATCAGGAAGCGTCTCGGCGAGATCGAGCGGAAGCTGGGGGAGCGCTAGCCGAACAGGGCGCGGAGGAACTGCACGACGCCGTCGATTACGACGCCGACGCCGTGTGCGGCTCCGCTTGCCCAGCTCGCCGAGTCGGCCGGGTACTTGACGATCAGCACGACGATCGCGAGCCCGATGACCAGGCCGATCGCCTTTCCGACCAGGCCGCCCCCGCTCTTCATAACCGGGAAGTTGTTCTTCGCCATCACGGTCTCCTTTCGTTCTGCGACGGGCCTGGAGGCCGATCCGAATCGAGGTTTTCGATTCGGCGTTGTCGCTGATGCACTCAGGAAACCGCGCGGATGCAGGGGTGCAGCAGTGTGCACGCGGGGGTGCGTTTTTGCACGTGGGGGGTGCACGGGGGGTGCTTTAATGACCTTCGGAGGTACCGGTGGTCGACAAGGGGAAGCAGCCGAACGCACTTCTAGCTGCGGTTATGCGACAGGCGGGGGCGACGAACAAGGGGTTCGCCCGCCGGGTGCGCGAACGCAGCCAGAGAGACGGCGGCGAGCTGGTCAGCGCGGACCACGTGTCGGTCAAGCGCTGGCTCGACGGCACGAAGCCGCACCCGCGCACCTGTCAGCTGATCGCCGGCGTCCTCGGCGAATTGCTCGGCCGGCCCGTCGGCCTCGAAGAGATCGGCTTCGCCACGGCGTCGGAGACCACTCCGGATGACGTCGGCTTGGAGTATCCGGAGGAGATCGCTCACAGCCTGGTCGCGTTGGGAGCGATCACCGAACTCGAGCTCCGGACGCCGAAGCGGGTTGGTCCGTTGTCCGTGGTGCCGGAGGCTTGGAGCGGGCTGGTCATTCGGTGGCTGACCGACTCGGACACCGAAGGATCGCGGCCGCCGACCGAACCGCGCTCGATCACCGTCGTGGACGTCGAGGCGGTTCGCGAGGCAACCGCGATGTTCAGCAGCTTCGACTACAAGTACGGCGGCGGCCGGCCGAAGTCGCTCGTCGCCTCGTTCCTCGACCAGGAGATCTTGCCGAACATCAGGCACGTGTCCCCGCAGGACCCGATCGGCCGCGAGTACTTCCGGGAGGTCGCTGCTCTAACGCGGCTCGCAGGCTGGACGGCATACGACACGGGCGCGCACGGTCTCGCGCAGCGGTACCTGACGCAGGCGTTCCGCCTGGCGAAGGCGGCCGGCGACAAGGCGCTTTGCGGCCGAATCCTCGCGGGCATGTCCCACCAGGCGAACTTCCTTGGGCACTTCCAGTGGGCGGTCGACCTGGCGCGAGCGGCGTACAAGGGCGCGAACGGCTACGCCACTCCGACCACGATGGCGCTGTTCCACGCGATGGAAGCGAGGGCGCTTGCGTCGCTTGGCAGGGCAGAGGACGTCACGGCCGCGCTGCTCACGGCTGAACGGTGGCACTGCCAGGGCATCCGGGAGAACGACCCCGAGTGGATCCACTACTTCGACGAAGCCGAGCTACACGCCGAGTTCGCGCACTGCTTCCGCGACATCGGGAACGCCGAGTTGGCCAACCACCACGCGGCCGCGTCGATCGCGGCTTCGGAGTCGACTTACGTCCGCAGCCTTTCGTTCTGCCGGACCGTGCTGGCCACGTCGCACCTGCAAGGCGGGAACCTCGAAGAGGCGTTGGACGTGGCCAGGTCGGTCATCGAGACCGCGGCGAAGCTTAAGTCGTTCCGGGTGATCTCGTATCTCGACGACTTCCGCGGACGGTTGGGCGGGCATGCCGGCGACCCGTTGGTGAAGGAATTCCTCGACTTCGCCAACATCCACCTGCCGTCAGAAAACCTTCCAGTGTCGGGGCGCCTGGTCGTCGCGTAGGTCGCTGATCCGCTTCTCGACCTCGGCTTTCACCTCGGCGGACTCGTCGACCGTTTGCGAGAGCCACATGGTCATGTTGAGCTCTCGCGTGGCCCTGAGCACGGGGAAGCCCGGCCACGCGATCGGATCGAAGCCGTAGGCCGCCGTGTACGAGTGATATTCGGCTTCGGAGGCCCAGCCGAACGCCTGGTGCCGGACGGAGAGTACGGCCGCGTCCCATTCGCGCGGTCCGTAGGCGAAGTCCTCGAAGTCGATCAGGTTCAGCGTCCCGTCGGGGGAGCGCATGACGTTTCCGGGGTGCGCGTCGCCGTGTACCGGGCCGGCGGGCAGCGGGAACTCAAGCTCTTGGAACTTCTCGGAGAGTTCCTCGTACCGGTCGCGTAGAAAATCCAGGTCAGCTTCGGGGAGCTTGCCCTTCAGGGCTTGAAGGCGCGGTTCGACCTTCGGCATCGGGGAGAAGGCCGGCAAGCGGAAGTCCGTCGGGTGGGGGAGGGCGTGCAGGTCACGCAGCAGTTTTCCGAACTCCGCCGGGGTGATCGGCGTGTCATCCTCTTCTAGGCAGTTCCAGAAGGTGACGGGTAGACCGTCCTCGACGAAGGGCTGTTCGTTGCCGTCGAGCACCGTCGCGGCGGGGAACTGGTTCTCGGCGAGCCACCCGGCGACGAGCACTTCCTTTGTGGCGGCTGGGATGGAGCGGCCGACGCGGACCACGGCGGAGCTGTCGGCCAGGCGGTAGATGGCGTTCTCCCCGAACCGGACTCGTTTCGCGCCGGTGGCATCCAGCCCGGCGAAGGCGCACGCTGCCTCGAAGACAGCTTGTGTCCGCTCCGTCGTGAAAGCCTTCGTCGATGTCATCAGACTCCTCTATCGGGGTGCCTTGGCCAGGCTAGAGCTTCGGTAGGAACGTGTGCTCGGCGAATCTGGGCGGTGAGGCCCAGCCGGCGCGCCGCCTGGAGGGAGGACAGGACGCGCCGACCGGGGGCTTAGGGCCACGCGTTCTCCGTGGCGTGGCGTTGTAGTGCTCGGGCGGCGTTCTCGTAGGTCGTCAAGGCGGCTTGGTGGGTGGAGTACATGGCGACTCCGTGGTGGTGGCGCAGTGCGACGGCGAGGGCGCCGACGCGGCGTTCGTAGAGGGTGAACGGCTCGACCAGCCCGGGTGGGCAGTCGGCGGCGGGGACGATCCGCACGCCGATCCGCGGCTTTCTCGCCCAGGTGCGTAGGTGGTCGAACTGGTCGCGGAGGACATCAGGGGTGCAAGCGTCGGGCCGGGTGGCGACTTCGCCGATCAGGAAGGTGTGCGGTGGGCCCGGTTCGTCGGACAGGGCGAGCTGACGTGCGGTCCGGAGAAGACAGCCCACGTCGGCGGCCTCCGGGTCGAGCAGGCCGGTGTCGCGCGAGGCGCGGGCGTACTCGGTGGTCTGCAGGACCTCGGGGATGAGCGTCGGCGACCACTCGGTCACGCGGGTGGATCGCTGTTCGAAGGCGGTGCGTAGGTAGTTCTCAGCGCGTCCGGTGCGGTCGATCAAGTCGCGATCGTGGGACCGGCGGGCCAGGTCGATGAGGTGTTCGCGCACGTGTTGTGGTGCTCGCAGGACCCCGAGGATGTGGGCCACGATCGTGTCCTGTGGCGCTCGTTGGCCGAGTTCGAAGCTCGACAGCACGGCGGGGTAGATGCCGATCATGTCGGCGAGTCGGCGCAGGCCGATGCCGCGCCGGGTTCGGGCCTCGCGCAGGCCGCCGGCCAGGGCGATGACGGCTGGTCGGAGGGCAGTTTCGGTCACGGTTCAGACCGCTCCGTTCGGTCGTGGGTTTCTGTGTCGGGGCCATTGAGCAGGGCAGATGGATCGAGTTCGGTCCCGTCCAGTTCGCCGGCGCGGCGGGTGAGGGCAACGCCGATGTGGACGAGTTGGCGGCCGAGGGTGCGCAGGCCGGCGGCGTAGGCTGCGTCGTCCGGCTGGAGGGTCAGCAGCTCGACCGTCACGCTTCCGATTTTGGAGTTGACCTTCGAGAGCGCGGCGAGCAACTCGCGATCACGAGCGTGCACGTGGCACCCCGATCCGCCGATGCTCGTTCTGGGCCGCACAGACGGGACAGACCCGGCCCGGCCTGGGGATCACCCGGTGGCGGCTGATGCTGGGGCGGTCGTGCTCCAGCGGGAACCGGACGTCGGTCAGGCACCAGGGCAACAGCATGACGAGCCGCGGGTTGGCCATCTGCGAGTGCAGGTACAGGTGAGCCCACCCGTCGCCCCCAGTGAACTCGTGCCACTCCCAGAAGTCCCGGCGCGAGTCGGCGTCGGTGATCGGCCAGTCGTCCAACGCGGTCATCGAAGTCCTCGCTCGACGTCGAACGCCCGGACCGCGGCGGCGGCCTGCTCCCAGTCGGCGTCGGTCATGTCCGCGTGCTTCGTCGGATGCCGGTAGGTATCAAGATCGATCTCGTTGAGCCGCTGACCACCCGAGTTGAACAGCGACGCGCCACACCGGAACGTCGGTCGGTCGTCGAAGTGCTCCGCGGTCATGGCGCCTTGCACCCCCGAGCTGTGCGAGCGTCGCGCAACGAGACAGTCAGGGCGTCACCCAGCTGGTTCCGAAGTTGCGCGGCCGCCTCGGCGGTGAACAGGATCGGTTCGCCTGGGGGCGTCGAGCTGGTCAGCGCGATCCGGTCGTCATCCCGTACCTCGACCTCGACGTGCGCCGGACCGCCGAGCTGGTCCACACCCTCGGTGCTTTGTCGCGTACGTCGTCGATCACGCATAGTTAGTGACCGTACAAAGATGCAGGTCACAAACGTTTCCTGCTGGGAAACCCAAGTCTGTACCCTGAGGCGCATGGACTCGATCGGCATCACGATCCGCCGGCTTCGCCGTTGGCGTGGTCTGTCCCTCGAACAGCTCGCCGGCCTGTCCGGCCTCTCGAAGGGCTACCTGTCCAAGATCGAGAACGAGCGCACGGCGATCGACAAGCGCTCAACCCTGGTCGCGATCGCCGGCGCGCTCCGCGTCAGCCTCTCCGACATCACCGGCGACGGGCTGGAGATCCGCGACCCGCAGGCAGACTCCGCCATCCCTGCTATCCGCGACGCCCTGCTGAGCACTGACCTCGACGGCACCGAGCCGCCGATCGGCGACCTCGCGCAGTTGCTGTCCGAGACGCAGCTGGTCGCAGCCCTGCGGCAGGCGAACCAGGACGCCGAGGTCGGCGCCCGGCTCCCCGAACTGCTGCTGGCCCTGCACACCCACGTCGACAAGCCAGACGCACTCCGCTCGCTCGTCACCGCCACCCACACCACGGCCCTCCTCACGAAGGGCCTCGGCGCGTTCGAGCTGGCCTGGATCGCCGCCGACCGCGGCCACGAGGCAGCGCAGCGACTCGGCGAACCCGGCTGGATCGCCCTCGCCGAGTTCGCGCGTACGCAGGCCCTGTCCGGCCTCGGCGCACACAAGCGGGCATCCAAGCTCGCCGAACGCGCCCTGGACTACGTGCCGGCCGACGCCTACGACGTCCGCGGCGCGCTTACCCTCACCACCGGCTACACCGAATCCGTCCTGGGCGGCGACGCAACCGCAGCGCTTGACGAGGCCGCCGGCCTGGCTGAGCACGTCGAGTACGGCAACCGGAACTTCCTGCTGTTCAGCCCGGCCAACGTCGTGCTCTGGCGCATCTCATCGGCCCTCGAACGTGGCGACCACGCCGAAGCCGCCCGGCTCGCCGCCACCGTTGACCCGGCCGAGCTCACCATCGACTCACGCCGCACCACATTCCTGATCGAGCACGCCCGCGCCCTCTACGGCATCCGCAGGCCCGATGAGGAGGTGCTTGCGCTCCTTGTCCAGGCCGAGAAGCTGGGGCGCATCCGGACCCGGACGAACCCGTTCGTCCGGGAAATCATCTCCACGATGCTTGCCCGAGCTCGGCGCGAAGGTGTGGCCCGCGAGGTCCGCGGCATGGCCGACCGGATGGGGCTGATCAAGACCGCCTAGAGCGACCGCAGATTAGTTCGCCCGCTGTCCATAGCTAGGTTGCAATTCGCCGTCCACTTGTAACGAATATGCAAATGTGTTCGAACTACAGTATTCTACCGATCTCCTTCCTCATCATCAATCTTACGTTCGGCTTCGATCAGCTTTGAGATTGACTCTTGATTTCCATCTGTCTCCCTGTTTGGGCCTTTAACTCGTCTGATGACAGCCTTAATGCCATCACGGATATACGAGGCAGCGAGATCCGATGTCACATTAGTCCCGATCAACACGGTTACAGTAACGATTTCGGCGAGGCCGAAGCCGTGGCCGGTCTCTTGGTCGAGGACTTCAATCCGCAGATCGGGGCGGTCTACGAGAACTTTCTCCTGGTTCTGCGCCGTGCCGTCGGACAGGGTGTCCACGTCCAGAATTAGATTGAACTGTTTGTGCATTTGGTGCTCCTAAGCTCCTGGAAAGCAGTGCTTTTTCTGAAACTCTTTGGCGGCTGACCGGATCCAGTCGGCGCCTCGTTCGTATAGCTTAGCCTTGGCTTGGAAAAGTACGAGGTCGCCCAGAAATTGACAGTCGCGATCTTGCGAAGATGCGAACTTGATGTCGGGAACTCGATCAATTAGCCATCGGTCACGGTTGCGTATTGGGAGGTCAACCCAGTCTATATCGTAGTGAGATAGAACTGCCCCGATGATTCTATCGAGTGCCAGGTAGAGGAAGAACCATCGAACGAAGGTGAAGAAGGTTCCTTGATCGTTCTTCCAGAAGTTCTCGTCGTCCAGGCACAGTTCGAATGCAAACCTGTCGGCTTCCTGTTCGAGTTCGCCGCTGGGCTTCTTGTCCCCGTGAAGGAATAGGTGGGCGCACTCGTGTGCCAACATGAAATCCATTTGCGCGAAGGCGCCAACCTTCGCGCGCATGAGGATGTCGGCGTCCGGCGTTCTCGGGATTGGCAGGGAACTGTAATTGACGTTCGGGAAATATAGTGCGAACAAATGTGGAAGAAAGAAATCTACAAAGTTTTCACCTTCAAGCCATCCTTCCGTGTCCCATACTTCATCAGGCTTTCTTTCTTCGCCGAGTGTTCCTGTGGCCTGGTGTAGTTGTCCTGCTGCAGTGCACAAGAGCAGGTTGACCGTCCTTAGGTGAACCAGGGAGGTGGCTGAAACCTCGATTAATTGCTCCGAGGGAAAGCTGTAAGCCTGGATCTTCGGGGAAAGTATGAACGAAAAGCCGATATCGTCGACTTTGTGTGAATCGACCACTCCTGACAGCTTTAGATTCTGTCGGAAGTCTCCCAGCCAGCCTGGGTTAGGCACGCTCTCCCAGGTGCTTAAGAGTTGCCGAGCTTCGAGTGCGCAAGCTTCGCTAAACTCGCGATAAGCAGGCAACCCTTCCTTCGGGTAGTCTAAGCCTAGAATCAATTGTGAACGCAAGAGGTAATGGAGGATGCTGAATTCGACCAGAGGTGATCTGGGTGTATTGCCTCGGCGAATGGAATGACGAGGAGAGACGTCGTCCGGAGGTCCCCAGGTGAAACAGTCGACGTCGATAAAGGTGGACCCTCTCCTTTTCTTTTTCGATTTCATCGAACTCCTGGGGGTGCAGGTTTGCGAGGATGCCTGATCGCGCCAAGTGCATTGCCATAGGTGAGCGCGTATGAGTGTGATTTCGTTGCTGTGCCTCCTGTGACGGGCGTTGCTGGTAAGTCGTTCGACGTACACATTTGGTTACAGGCAGCGTGAAACTCACTTGCCCTCGCTGAACCGCCTGGTGGGGATCAAGTTCGCGTGCTTACGCAGTAGCCAGTCGTCGACCCGTGGAGGTGGAAGCTGACCGCGAAGCCCGGACCGAAGAGAGTGCTGCTCGAAGACGGCGTCCGGCGAGTCGCGAACTGTGCTGCCGAGGCAAACTGTCCCGCATGGTCGTGGTGATCGACATGGCCTGACCAACCGCCTGACAATCACTCCGTACCACCCAGTACTTACCCCTAGTAGTGCCCCGGCTCACAAGCACGCACCCGCGTCCTCATCGACGCGCTCCGGCTCCTCGCCCGAATGGAGGGCTGCGCTGACTTACGTAGTACTGCTCGACTCGCTGCAACCCGCATTGAACTGGAGGAGGCCGGCCGGGGAGAGGACAAGGCACGGGACTCGCGACATCGGCGGATGGCCGGTGCTCGGATCGGCGAGTGAGCAGGGGGCGCGTTGTGTGCTGCCCCGCTGGGAGTGGGGCGCATCTGCGCCCGCCTCGTAGGCGTTGGCTGAGTGTCGAAGTGAGGGTCAATCAAGACGGCAAGCGACGGACGTCCACGGACGCCTGGAGACTTCGAACGTACAGGTCGGAGCCCTGCGACCATGGTCAAGAAGTGACGAATTCCGCTCGTAATGAATAGGTCAGGGGTTCGATTCCCCTAGGCGGCTCCGCAGGTCAGGCCCCATCCGAGACACCTCGGATGGGGCCTGACTCGTCTGGTGGGTGACAAAGTGAGTGTCTAAGACGCCTGGCCGGTGGGCGGAGAAAGTTCCGCAGGTTCACCCGACGCGGGGATTCCGGCCGTCGCCCATCCCGATTCGGGCGGTGCGGAGAACTGCCCGGTCGAAGTCCTTCAGCGGTTCGCTCGTTGACGGGTGCGTTCCTGGAGGTCGTCGTACCAGCGGGTGCCTCGGCGGCCGCAGCTGTCGCGGATGTGGTCGCGCAGCTTGCCCGTTGCCTGGTTGAAGCGGGTCAGTTCGCGGTCGCTGCGGTCGATCTCCTGCTGTACCTGGCCGAGCCCGCCGGACAGGGTGCGGACCGTTGTGCGGGTCGATTCCGCGTGGCGGCGCAGGCGCGCGGTGCCGCGGGCGGCGTCCGCCAGGTGGCGTTCCAGCTTGCGGACGCCGGCCGCGAGTTCGCGCTTCGAGCCGATCGCCTGGTGTTTGTGCCCGTGCCACTCGTCCGCCAGCAGGCGGGATGCGTGGTGGCGCTGGGTCAGCAGCTGGAAGTTGACCTCGCCGCGCGTTGTCCGGCGCAGCTGTTCCAGCTCCTGGGCCTTGCGCTGCAGCACGATGCGATCGGCTTCGAGCACGCGGACCGCCTTGGCGGAGCGCTTCCGCAGCCGCTCGACCTCGGCGACCTGCTTGGTGATCGTCGCCATTTCCGCCTGCTCGGCGGAATGCCGACGGCGGCGCCGGAACACCAGGTCGGCCGCCAGCAGAATCCCCACGACGGGAACCAGGTACGGCCATTCGTTGGCGAGCAGCCGGAAGACGGCTTCGATGACGGACGAGAGCAGGACGAGGGCGAACAACGCGCCCATCAGACAGCCGAGCGTTTTCTGCATCGTCGTCAGCGGCGGGTTTCGAGGCTGCGCCAAGCCGCGATCGCGGTCTTCGTGTCGCCGACCGAAAGCGAGTCGCTGAGCCGGACCAGCGTGTTCCCGCTGTCGGCGTGGTGGCCGATGATCTGGCCGGACAGGACCTGCAGGGTGCCCTGGGTCGCGATCCGCTCTTCGGACGACAAGCGCAGGTCACAGGCGTGGTCGACCATCCGGCGGTAACTGCGGTGCAGTTCTGCCAGCGACACGTTGATGCGGGCGCCGTCGCGCATGCGGGCGTCGAAGAGAGCGACGATCACGCCCTGCCGGGTGCGGATGAGCTTCGTGGCGGTGTCGTGGCGGGCCTGCAACTGCTCCTTCTGGATGCGGAAACGGCCGATCTCCACCGCGCACGCTCCGACGGTGGCGACGATCTCGGCCGCGGGGCCCAGCGGGTTGAGCGCCTTCGCCACCTTGGTGACCGAATTCGCGAGGACGGCATGGCCGTTCTGTACCTGGATGAGCTCGTTGAGCATGTGACATCGATCGCGGGCTCACTTCGCTGCGTTACAGGCTGCCACTCTGGGTGATCAATTGTGGTGTCGGTTGTGCTCCGCGTGGGGAGTTCACCACTCGGAGAGCGGAAGCCGCCCCCGCGGCGGGAGGCGGCTTCCGGAAGCGTTGTCACTTCGGCGGGGTCAGCTTCACCACCGTGGCCTTGGCGTCGCCGCGGGGGGTTCGATAGGTGATCTCGTCGCCCGCCTTTGCGCCGACCAGGGCCAGGCCCAGGGGGCTGTCGGACGTGATCGCGTCCGCGTCCTCGCCCGGGACTGTCACCACCTGGAACGTCTCTTCGTCTCCGTCGGAGAAGCGCAGGGTGACCACCGTGCCGTCCGGGAGCTGGCTGTTGCCGTAGCCGCCGTGTTCCATCTTGGCCGCCAGGTCGGCGATCTGGCGGTCGAGCCGGGCCGCGGCCTCCGCCCGGTCGATCACGTCCGCCTGGTCCGCCGCGTCGCCGGTGCGTTCCTGCTCGCCGGGTTGCGGCGCCAGAGCCTCCCGCTGCGCGCGCAGGTTCGCGATTTCCTTCTCCAGCTGGCTGCGCGCAGCCGGGCTGAGCCCCTTGTCCCCTGAGATCACCATGCCGGGCATTGTCCGCTGCGCGGAGCGGGGTGGCCAATCCGGTTTTTCACCCGAAAGCCACCCACAGGACGTCTGCCCTAGGGTTTGGGGTCCGGCGTCCAGTAAGAAGGTAACGAGAATCACCGTGAGCGCAGTCCCCGGCCGCAGCGAGCGGCTCTCGCCGAACCAGCTGGCCAAGCAGGAACAGATCGTCGAAGCCGCCCGCCTCGTCCTCGCCCGCGACGGGCTCGCGGGGTGCACCGTCCGGGCCATCGCCGACGCCGGCCCGCTCACCAAGAGCGCGATCCACTACTACTTCGCCGACATCGACGTCCTCATCGACCGGGCGATGGCGGCGCACATCACCGCCTTCGCCGCGGGCCTGCGCGAGGTCGCCGCGAAGCACGAGGAACCCCGCGAGCGGCTCTTCGCCGTCCTCGAGGAGTACCTGGGCGTCTTCGCCGCGAACCCGAACGCCGCCTTCCTCTGGTTCGAGTACTGGATCGCCGCCGGACGCGCGCAGCACCCGCAGGCCATCGACGTCATGCTCACCTCGCTCACCGAACTGCTCGCCGAGCTCCTCGCCCCGCTCGACGTCGACGACCCGCGGGCCCGGGCCCGCGCGCTCCTGTCGTACCTGCTGGGCACCGTCGTCCAGCAGCGGGTGCGCCCGCGGCCGTTCGCCACGCTGCGTGCCGACATCGAGGCCCTCTGCTTCGCGAACTACGGGTAGAAACCGCCAATAGATCCGTACTGCTCCGGATTGCGCCCTACGTCCGGCTCCGGCCAAGGTCGAGGAACCCCCGAGAGCAGGAGACGTGATGCGCACACGAACGTGCATGGCAGCGGCCGCGGCCGCCCTCTTGGTGCTCACCACCGGCGGCCAGGCCGGTGCCGCCCAGCCCGACGGCCCGCAGGTGTACGAGGTGACCGGCGCCGCCACCGCCCAGCAGCGCACCGAGATCGCGCGGACCGGCGCGGACATCCTCGACGCCGAAGGCGCGACGGCCACCGTCATCGCCAACCCCGGCGAAGCGGCCCAGCTGCGCGCGAAGGGCTTCGGCGTCAAGTCGCTCGGTAAGGTCAACCGGCAGGAGGGCACGGCGGCGGCCGCCGCCGCGGACTTCCCGGCCGGCTACACCGGCTACCACACCTACGCGGAAACGCAGACCGAGCTGCAGAAGGCGGTCGCGAACTACCCGTCGCTCACGAAGCTCGGCAGCGCCGGCAACTCGTACGAAGGCCGGGCGCTCTCGCTGATCAAGATCAGCGACAACGCCGCCACCGACGAGAACGAGCCCGAGGTCCTCTTCACCTGCAACCAGCACGCGCGCGAGCACCTCACCACCGAGATGTGCCTGCACATCGTCGACCGGCTGACCAGCGGATACGCCACGAACAGCGCGATCAAGCGGCTGGTCGACAGCACCGAGATCTGGGTGATCCCCAGCGTCAACCCGGACGGCTCCGAGTACGACATCTCCGGCGGCACGTTCCACAGCTGGCGCAAGAACCGCCAGGGCCCCGGCACCGACACCAACCGCAACTGGGGCTACAAGTGGGGCTGCTGCGGCGGCTCGTCGGGCTCGACGTCGAGTGAGACCTACCGCGGCACGGCGGCGTTCTCCGCGCCCGAGACCCGGGCCGTCTCGAACTGGGTGAACTCGCGGGTCGTCGGCGGCGTCCAGCAGATCAAGACGCACATCGACTTCCACACCTACTCCGAGCTGGTCCTCTGGCCGTTCGGCTACACCTACGCCGACACCGCGCCGGACCTGACCGCGGCCCAGGCGCAGAAGTTCCAGTCGCTCGGCAGGCAGATGGCCGCGACCAACGGCTACACGCCGCAGCAGTCCAGCGACCTCTACATCACCGACGGCAGCGTCAACGACTGGATGTGGGCGCAGCACAAGATCTGGAGCTTCACCTTCGAGATGTACCCGAAGGGCAGCAGCCCGGGCTTCTACCCGCGCGACACCCAGATCGTCCCGCAGACCACGCGCAACGACCAGGCTGTCGACATCCTGATCAACGCCGCGATCACCGGCTGACCCCCAGCGGCCGGCGCGGCTCGCGAACGGCCCCCTTCCCCGCTGGACCGGGGAAGGGGGCCTGCGCGGTTTAGGGTGCGGGCATGCCTCTCTTCTCGTTCGAAGGGCTCAGCCCGCAGGTCCACCCGGACGCCTGGATCGCGCCCACCGCCACCCTCATCGGCGACGTCGTCGTCGAGAAGGACGCCTCGGTCTGGTTCGGCGCGGTGATCCGGGCCGACTTCGGCCGGATCGTCATCCGCGAGGGCGCCAACATCCAGGACAACTCGGTGATCCACGTCAACGACGGCGTCTGCGAGGTGGGCAAGAACGTCACCGTGGGCCACCAGTGCCTGGTGCACGACTGCACGATCGGGGAGCAGGCGCTGATCGGCAACGGCTCGACGGTGCTCGACAAGGCGAAGATCGGCGCGCGGGCGCTCGTCGCGGCCGGGGCCACCGTGACGCCGGCGACGGAGGTGCCCGAGGAGGTCATCGCGATGGGCAGCCCGGCGAAGAAGTTCGTCCCGCTGACCGACTCGGCGCGGATGTGGGTCGAACACAACGCGGCGATCTACCAGGAGCTGGCGCGCCGGCACCGCGCGGGCACGAAACCGGTTTGACCCTCCGGTAACTGGAGACTCTAGCTTCGGGGCATGGCTCCGAAGAAGAAACTCACCCACCAGGTCACCCTGGAACTCGCCGCGGGCAACGCCCCGGTCGTCGACCTCGGCAAGATGCTGGGGCAGACCGGGGTCAACCTCGTCGAGGTCAAGAAGTCCTACGACGCGGCCACGGCGAGCCAGCGCGGCGACATCGTGCCGGTGGTCGTCTCGGTGTTCGAAGACCGTTCGTTCGCACTCCGGCTCAAGACGCCCCCGACGTCGTTCCTCATCAAAAAGGCGTTGGGGGACAAGGGTTCCTCGCGGCCGGGGCACGAGGTTGCGGGAAAGCTGACGAAGGACCAGCTCCGGGGGATCGCCGAACGCAAGCTGCCGGACCTCAACACGTCCGACGTCGAGGCGGCGATGCGCACGATCGCGGGCACGGCCCGGTCCATGGGCGTCGTGGTCGTCGACTGAGGGACTAGGCTGGTTCCGCAGCAGCGACTGGCGCCATCGAGGTGGAGCACCACCGGGAAGCGACGACGAGGCCGGCACCGCGCGCCTGGGTGAAGGCCACTCCAGAGCCGGAGCACGCCATGACACACCAGCCGAAACTGACCGCACTCGCCGCCGCCGACCCCGCCATCGCCGGGCTCGTGGAGGACGAAGCCAAGCGGCAGCACGACAAGATCCGCCTGATCGCGTCGGAGAACTACGTCTCGCAGGCCGTGCTCGAAGCCACCGGGACCGTGCTCACCAACAAGTACTCCGAGGGCTACGCGGGCAAGCGCTACTACGAGGGCCAGCAGTTCGTCGACCAGGTCGAGCAGCTCGCCATCGAGCGGGCGAAGGCGGTGTTCGGCGCCGACCACGCGAACGTCCAGCCGTACTCCGGGTCGCCGGCGAACCTGGCTGTGTACCTCGCGTTCGCGCAGCCGGGCGACACCGTGCTCGGCATGGCGCTGCCGGACGGCGGCCACCTCACGCACGGCTGGAGCGTGTCCGCCACCGGCAAGTGGTTCACGCCGGTGCGCTACGGCGTCGCCAAGGAGACCGGCCGCGTCGACCTCGACCAGGTGCGCGACCTCGCGCGCCAGCACCGGCCGAAGCTGATCTTCGCCGGCGGCACGGCCATCCCGCGCACGATCGACTTCCCGGCGTTCGCCGAGATCGCCGCCGAGGTGGACGCGGTCCTCGTCGCCGACATCGCGCACATCGCCGGACTGGTCGCGGGCGGCGCGCACCCGTCGCCGGTCGGGCACGCGCAGGTGATCACCACGACCACGCACAAGACCCTGCGCGGCCCGCGCGGCGCGATGATCCTTTCGGACGCCGACCACGCCAAGGCCGTCGACAAGGCGGTGTTCCCCGGCCTGCAGGGCGGCCCGCACAACCACACGACCGCGGCGATCGCCGTCGCGCTCGGCGAGGCCCAGCGCCCGGACTTCAGCGACTACGCGCACACGATCGTCGCCAACGCGAAGGCGCTGGCCGACGCGTTGCTGGCGAAGGGCTACGACCTGGTCTCCGGCGGCACGGACAACCACCTGCTGCTGATCGACCTGACCAACAAGGCGGTCGCGGGCAAGCCGGCCGCGCAGGCCCTCGACCGCGCGGGCATCGAGCTGAACTACAACACGGTGCCGTTCGACCCGCGCAAGCCGTTCGACCCGTCCGGCATCCGGCTGGGCACCTCCGCGATCACCACCCGCGGCCTGAAGCCGGAGCACCAGCCGCAGGTGGCGGAGTGGATCGACCGCACGGTGACGGCGGCCGCCGCGCACGACGACTCCTCGCTCGACACCATCGCCGCGGAGATCCGCGAGTTCCTGGCGCCGTTCCCGATCCCGGGCTACTCCGCCTGACCCCGCAACCCCGAGGGCGGCACTTTCCCGTGGAAGTGCCGCCCTCGGCATGTCCGAGACGGGCGTCACAGAATATTTGATTGCATGCTACAAGCTTCCCGGGGAATACTTGGCTCAGGCAAGTAGTTGAGAGGTACAAGCAACTACGCGGAGACTTCCCGAGGGAGACCACCATGAGCGACACCACCACGGCGGAAGGAGCAGCCGCTACGAACGGCAAACTGACTCACCGCCAGATCCTGACCGTGCTGTCCGGGCTGATGCTCGGCATGTTCCTCGCCGCGCTCGACCAGACCATCGTGTCGAGCTCGATGCGCACCATCGCCGACGAACTCCACGGCCTGTCCCTGCAGGCCTGGGCCACCACGGCCTACCTCATCACCGCCACGCTCTCGACGCCGCTGTACGGCAAGCTGTCCGACCTCTACGGCCGCAAGCCCATGTACCTGACGGCGATCTCGCTGTTCCTGGTCGGCTCGCTGGCCAGCGGCATGGCGACGTCGATGTACGAGCTCGCCGCGTTCCGCGCCTTCCAGGGCCTCGGTGCCGGTGGCCTGATGTCGCTGGCGCTGGCGATCATCACCGACATCACCGCGCCGCGCGAGCGCAGCAAGTACCAGGGCTACTTCATGGCCGTCTTCGGCATCTCGAGCGTCGCCGGGCCGGTCGTCGGCGGCTTCTTCGCCGGCATCGACACGTTCGCCGGCATCACCGGCTGGCGCTGGGTCTTCTTGGTCAACGTCCCGATCGCGCTCGCCGCGCTGGTCGTCGTCACCAAGGTGCTGAACCTCCCGCACACCCGCGTGGACCAGAAGGTCGACTACTGGGGTGCCGTGGCGCTGGCCACCGGCCTGGTGCCGCTGCTGATCGTCGCCGAGCAGGGCCGCGAGTGGGGCTGGGGCTCGGCCGCCTCGATCGCGATGTACGTCGTCGGCGCGCTGGGCGTGACCGCCTTCGTCTGGATCGAACGCCGGATGGGCGACGCCGCCCTGCTGCCGCTGCGCCTGTTCAACCGGTCGGTGTTCCGGATGTCGACGATCGTCACGGTCGTGCAGGGCGCCGGGATGTTCGGCGCGATGATGTCGCTGCCGCTGTACCTGCAGATCGTCAAGGGCGCGACGCCGACCCAGGCCGGCCTGCAGATGCTCCCGCTGACGCTGGGCATCATGTCCGCGAGCATGACCAGCGGACGGCTCATCTCGAAGACCGGGCGCTACAAGATGTTCGCGGTGGCCGGGATCGGCCTGATGGCGGCGGCGCTGTTCGCGCTGTCCACGATCACCGTCGACACCTCGCTGGCCCTGGTCATGGTGATCGCCTTCGTGATCGGCCTCGGCCTCGGCGCCTCGATGCAGACGCTGGTGCTGGCCGCGACCAACGACGTCCGCCCGCAGGACATCGGCGTCGCCACCTCGGCGGCGACGTTCTTCCGGCAGATCGGCGGCACGGCGGGCACCGCGGTGTTCCTCTCGATCCTGTTCGGCACGGTCGGCGACCGGATCGCGAACGCCATCCGCTCGGCGATGACCACGCCGGCCTACACGGCGGCGCTGGCGCAGCACCCGGAGTTCGCCAAGCAGATGCAGGGCGGCCTCGACGTCAACGACACGTCGTTCCTGTCGACGCTCGACCCGACGCTGGCCCGGCCGATCCTGCAGGGCTTCGCCGAGTCGATGAGCACGGTGTTCCTGGTCGGCGGAATCGTGCTGACCGTCGGCTTCGCGCTGGTGTGGTTCCTCAAGGAGAAGCCGCTGTCGGACAAGTCGGCGATGGAGCAGCGCGCCGAAGCCGAAGCGGACGCCCCGGCGCTCGCCCTGGCGCACTGACCGCGTAAAAAGGCCCCCTCGGGAATCTCCCGAGGGGGCCCTTTCCGCATGGCTCAGTGGCCGCCGTTGGCTTCTTCCTTGGCCAGGCGGTCGGTCTCGCGCTCGAGCGAACGCTTGATCTCGGCTTCGGCTTCGGAGCGGCCGACCCAGGAGGAGCCTTCGACGCTCTTGCCGGGCTCGAGGTCCTTGTAGACCTCGAAGAAGTGCTGGATCTCCAGCTTGTGGAACTCGTTCAGGTGGTGGATGTCCCGCAGGTGCTCCAGGCGCGGGTCGTTGGTCGGGACCGCGAGGACCTTGTCGTCCGGGCCCTTCTCGTCGGTCATCCGGAACATGCCGATCGCGCGGCAGCGGATCAGGCAGCCCGGGAACGTCGGCTCCTGGACGAGGACGAGCACGTCGAGCGGGTCGCCGTCCTGGCCGAGGGTGTCGTCGATGAACCCGTAGTCGGCCGGGTACTGGGTGGCCGTGAACAGGGTCCGGTCCAGCTTGATGCGGCCGGTCTTGTGGTCGACCTCGTACTTGTTGCGCTCCCCTTTGGGGATTTCGATCGTGACGTCGAACTCCACGCCTGTCCTCGCTGCTTCTTTCGATTGCGGGCATGCCACGCGTCGCGGGCGGCAACCTTCATGACTGTCTTGACGTCTCCTAGTGTGGACTACGCCCTGCCCGGGGGTCGCATCGATGTCGGCCACGCGGCATGTGAGCTTGGCCCCTCCCGGGGCAGGTGAGAAGGAGTGGTGGGTGCCGGAAAACGACCAGCCGATGTGGCCTTCGTCGGACGAAGACCGCTCGTCGTCCGGCGCGCGGGAAACCACTCCGATGGCACTGCCGGACCCGCCGGAGCGCGCGAAGGACAGCCCCGGCGTGCCCAAGGTCACAGGCAGTGAGGCGCCGAAGGGATCGTGGTTCGCGCCGAACGTGCCGCCCGAGCCGATCCCCGGCCTCAACGCCCCGGCCGAGGAGCCGCCGCCCCCGCCGTCCCCGGCCAAGCAGGACCTCGCCGACCGCCTGGGCAGCCGCGAGCCGAAGAAGCAGCCCGCCGTCCAGCAGCCGCCGGCCGCGAAGCCCGCCGCGGAGAGCACCCAGTACATCCGGGTCGAGCAGTCCGAGCTCGCCGCGCCGGCAGCGCCCACAGCGCCTACAGCGCCTTCTTCGGACGGCGAGAGCACCCAATACGTCGAGCCGCCCGAGCCGAAGCCCGCCGAGCCGTCGCCGGCCGGGGAGAGCACCCAGTACATCGAGGTCAAGCCGTCCGGGCCGGTGCCGGTGGTGCCGGTCGAGCGCCACGTCCCGCCCCGGGAGGAGCCGAAACCGGAGGAGCCCCAGCAGCAGTGGCGTGAAGAGCTGCAGCACTGGCGCGAGGAGCAGCAGCGCCGCGAAGAGCAGCTGAGCCGCTCGGCCGCGCAGCGCCAGGAAAAGCAGGAGGCCCAGCCGCCCGCCGCGCCCTGGAGCCAGCGCATCGAGCTGCGCGAGGACCGCGCCGGCGACCGCCCCGCCGAACCGGGCGAGCGCCGTCCCGTGCTGCCGCCGGAGCCACCGCGCGGGGTGGTGCCCTCGGCGTCCGCCGGGACGCTGGCCCGGCCGCAGCGGATCGAACCGGACGGGCAGCGGTTCGACGCCGAGGCGACCGTCGGGATCGAGCGGCCCACCCAGTTCCCCGGCGTCTTCCAGCAGCAGCCCCAGCAGCGGAACGAGCCGCCGCGCGGCGAGCAGCCGCCCGCCGAGCCGCCGTCGCCGTCCGCGGCCGAGGCGCCCGCCGCCGGTGAGCCGCCGAAGAAGAAGCGGCGCAAGGGCAAGATCATCGCGCTCGTCGTGGTCGTCCTCCTGGTGCTGGCCGGTGCCGGGGTCGCCGCGGCGACGCCGAAGGTGGCGAACCGGCTGGCGCTGCCGTGGGCGCCGAACGCGCCCAAGGGCGACCCGCCGGCGCCGGCCGAGGCCAAGCGCCAGTTGCAGGGGCCGGCCACGGCCGGGACGGCGCCCACCGCGAACGGCGTCAAGTCCGCGCTGGCCTCGGCGGCCGGCAACGGCGCGCTCGGGCAGCTCACCGGCAGTGTGGTCGACCCGGTGACCGGGACCGTGCTGTGGGACCACAGCTCCTCGACGCCGGTGGCACCCGCCTCGACGACGAAGGTGCTGACGTCCGCGGCCGCACTGCTCTCGCTGGACCACAACCTGCGCCTGTCGACCAAGATCGTGCAGGGCGCGGACCCGGGCACGGTGATCCTGGTCGGCGGCGGCGACACGACGCTCACCAACCTGCCGCTGGGCACCGACTCCCCGCTGTACCCGGGCGCCGCGCACGTCGACGACCTCGTCGCACAGGTCAAGAAGGCGGTGCCGGGCGTCAAGAAGGTGCAGGTCGACCTGACGCTGTTCAAGGGGGCGACGACCGCGCCCGGCTGGGAGCCGGGTGACGCGCCGTCGACGTACGCGACGCAGATGGCGCCCCTGATGGCCGACGGCGGCCGCATCAACGCCAAGGACAACAACTCGCAGCGCACGGCGAACGCGGGCAGCGCGCTCGCCGGGTCGATCGCCTCGAAGCTGGGCGCTTCGGCGGGCGGTCAGGCGACCGCGCCCAAGGACGCGAAGGTGGTCGCCGAGGTCAAGTCGGCCCCGCTGACCGAGCTGGTGTCGGACCTGATGGAGCTGTCCGACGACGTCCTCGCCGAGGCGGTCGCCCGGCAGGTCGCGCTCGCGAACGGCGAAGAGGCCAGCTTCGCCGGCGGCGCCAAGGCGACCATCAAGGTCCTGAAGGACAACGGCTTCGACGTCTCGGGCGTGGCGCTGTCCGACGGCAGCGGCATCTCGTCGCAGAACCGCATCCCGGCCCGGCTGCTGACCCAGCTCCTGGCGGCCGCGGCGGCGCCGGAGGGCAAGAACCCCGGCACGGCGAAGCTGCGCCCGGTGCTGGCGGGCCTCCCCGTCGCGGGCGGCTCGGGCACTCTCGCCGACGGGCGGTTCGACACTCCGGCGTCGCAGGCCGGCCGCGGCTGGGTGCGGGCCAAGACCGGCACGCTCACCGCGGTGAACACCCTCGCCGGGCTGGTCCTCGACCAGGACGGCCGGGTGCTCGTGTTCGCGTTCATGTCCAACGGCTCGGACACCGAACCCGGCCGCGACGCGATCGACGCCCTCGCGACGAGCCTGCGCAAGTGCGGCTGCGCGTAGCGGACGCCGAACCGTACGAAGATCGTGGCCGGAAACTCCGCACCGGGCAGGTAGCGTCGGAAGGGTGAGTCAGGAAACGCAGACCCGGCCCATGGTCGACTGGGCGATCGCCGCGCAGACCGGCGCGTTGCTGGTGCGCGGCGGCCCGCAGGTGCCGCGGGAACGGGCCGAGGAAGCCGTCACCGACCTGCGCGAGCTGACCGTCGAAGCCGAGGGGCACGTGCGGCAGCTGACGAACCTGGGGCTCGACCTGCCGCTGCTGCCCGGGGAGGTCGTCGACCGCCCGGGCTGGGTCCGGTCGGCCGCGGCCGGGCTGGACGCGCTGACCGGGCGGGCGCTGCCGCAGCAGGGCGGGCCACTCGGGCCGATCCTGGCCGGTGGCGCCGGCGTCCAGACCGGGCTGGTGCTCGCGTTCCTCGCCAGCCGGGTCCTCGGCCAGTACGACCCCTTCGGCGGCCCGGACCGGGAAGGCCGGCTGCTGCTGGTGGCGCCGAACGTCGTCGCCGCCGAGCAGGCGATGGACGTGCCCGGCCACGACTTCCGGCTCTGGGTCTGCCTGCACGAGTGCACCCACCGGCTCCAGTTCACCGCGGTCAAGTGGCTGCGCGACTACTTCGCCGACGAGGTCGAGCGGCTCGTCTCCGGCCTCGCGGGCGGCGGCACGGACAGCCTGTCCGACCTGGTCGGCCGGCTGCCGGAGGCGATCAAGCAGGGCCCGAAGCTCAACCTGGCGGAGCTGCTCCAGTCGCCCAAGGAGCGCGCGGTCTTCGACCGGCTGCTGGCGCTCTCGACGCTCCTGGAGGGGCACGCCGACTACGTGATGGACGCGGTCGGCCCGCAGGTCGTGCCGAGCGTCGACCGGATCCGCGCGCGGTTCACCGCCCGCCGCAAGGGCGGCGGCGTCTTCGATCGGCTGCTGCGCGCGCTGCTCGGCGTCGACGCGAAGATCCGTCAGTACGAAGAAGGCGCGAAGTTCACGAAGCACGTCGTGGACGCCGTCGGCATGGACGGCTTCAACGCCGTCTGGCGGTCGCCGAACACCCTGCCGTCGCGCGCCGAGATCTCCGACCCGGCGGCGTGGGTCCGGCGCCTGCACGGATGACCGGGCCGGCGGTCGCGGCCGTCCGGCGGGCCGTCCGCGCCTTCCTGGAGAGCGTCGAAGCGCCGCCCGTGCTGTGCGTCGCGGTGTCCGGCGGCGCGGATTCGCTGGCGCTGGCCGAGGCGGCCGCGCACGTCGGCCACCACCGCGGGCACGTCGTCCGCGCGCTGGTCGTCGACCACGGGCTGCAGGAAGGCTCGGCGAAGGTCGCGGCCGCCGCGGCCGCCGCGGCGAAGGCCCTCGGCGTCGACGAAGCCGAGGTGCGCCGGGCCGACGTCACCGGCCCGGGCGGCCCGGAAGCCGCCGCGCGCAAGGCCCGCTACCGCGCCCTCGCGGGGCACGCTCTCGTGCTGCTCGGCCACACCCTCGACGACCAGGCCGAAACGGTCCTGCTCGGGCTCGGCCGCGGCTCCGGCCCGCGCAGCGTCGCCGGGATGCGGCCGCACGACCCGCCGTGGGGCCGCCCGCTGCTCGCCGTCGGCCGCGCCACCACCCGGGCCGCGTGCGCCGAGCTCGGCGTCGAGCCGTGGGACGACCCGCACAACGCCGAGCCGCGCTTCACCCGCGTCCGGCTGCGCACCGAAGTCCTGCCGCTCCTGGAAGACGTCCTCAACGGCGGGGTGGCCGCCGCGCTCGCCCGCACGGCCGCGCAACTGCGTGACGACAATGAGGCGCTGGACACAATGGCGGACATGATCTTCACCCGCGCGGGCGGCCCCGAAGGGCTGGATGTGGGCGAACTCGAGGCCGAGCCTCCGGCACTGCGGCGGCGGGTTCTTCGCAGGTGGTTGCTGCAATCGGGTGTGCGTGAACTCACCGACGCGCACCTGCGCGCGGTCGACGCGCTGGTCGCCCGGTGGCGTGGTCAGGGCGGCGTGTGGCTGCCGGGCAACTTGGAAGCACGCCGGGCGCATGGCAGGCTCTGCGTCGTCTCCCAACCCACCACCCGAGGGGAATGACCCGTGTACGAGGGCGAAATCGCCTCCGTGCTCGTCACCGAGCAGCAGATCAAGGACAAGATCACGGAGCTGTCGGAGCAGATCGCCGCCGACTATCCGGCCGACGGGCAGGGCGAACTCCTGCTGGTGGGCGTCCTGAAGGGCGCGGTCATGTTCATGACCGACTTCGCCCGCGCGCTGCCGCTGCCGACGCAGCTGGAATTCATGGCCGTGTCTTCGTACGGATCGGCGACGTCGTCGTCCGGCGTCGTGCGGATCCTCAAGGACCTCGACCGCGACATCGCGGGCCGGGACGTGCTGATCGTCGAGGACATCGTCGACTCCGGCCTGACGCTGTCGTGGCTGCTGAAGAACCTCGCCAGCCGCAACCCCGCCTCGCTCGAGGTCGTTTCGCTCCTGCGCAAGCCGGAAGCGGTGAAGGTGGACGTGCCGGTGAAGTACATCGGCTTCGACATCCCCAACGAGTTCGTCGTCGGCTACGGCCTCGACTACGCCGAGCGGTACCGGGACCTGCCTTACATCGGGACGCTGGACCCGAAGGTCTACACGGTGTAGTGCTCCGGCGGAGTTCACCGACCGTTCACCGCAACTACCGGATCTGCGGAACCCCGGCTTCGCCGATTGCGTCATAGGCTCTGATCACGTGCGTTAACCTATGCGAAGACCAATCGTGCCCGCGGTGAACCGGGTCGGGGGAACGGGAGAGAGTGCAGATGGCGAACAGCAGCACTGCCGACGCGAACGCCTTCAAGGCCGCGGCCGCGGCGGGTCAGGTCGGGATCGACCCCGACGCCGCGCAGGCCGTGCTGAACAAGATCCGCACCGGCAAGGACGCGGTCGAGGCCCTGCTCGCCGGCGCGGGCACGCTGGCCCAGCCGCCGAAGCTCGGCGACAACCCGGTCGGCCACGCGATGGCCGCGAAGTTCGTCCAGCGCGCGGACGGCGGCGGCGACTCCTACGCCGCCGCGCTGCAGAACCTGCTCCAGCAGTACTCCGACGCCGAAGAGGGCATCGTCACGGCGATGGCCCGGTACCACGAGATCGACCAGGCCGCGGCCGACCCGTTCCGCAACGTCTGAGTCCAGAGGGGGATTTCGAAGTCATGGCTCCGAACCAAAGCGACCAGCCGACGAAGACCGACCCGGGCTCGCTCGTCCCGCTCGGCGACAACTCGGCGTCGCAGAACATCGTCGAGAGCGCCCGCGGCCGGTCCGACGGCTTCGACATGGGCGCGGACCGCGCGATCGCCAACCCGCCGAACTGGAACGCGCAGGACAGCAACGCGCTCTACCACGCCGCGCGCGACAACAACGAGCCCGGCACGGCGGAGGCGACCGGGCAGGTGTGGGCGCACCACGGCAACGAGCTGAAGCAGGCGTCGGACCACCTGTACAACGCGATCGCCGAGCTGGGCAACGCGTGGGTCGGCAAGGGAGCCGCGGGTGCGCAGGGCGCGCTCGTGGCGATCGCGAACTCCGGTTCGCAGGCCTCCGAGGCCGCGCACACGATGTCCGACCGGCTCCACCGGCAGTCCACGGCGGCCGCGGCGGTCAAGCAGATGCCGAAGCCCGTCGACTACGACCCGCAGACGGCCATGGCGCTGGCGCTGGGCAGCGGCCCGGCGGCGCTGACGGACGACCAGAAGGTGCAGTACGACGCGGCCAACAACGTCAAGGCGCAGCAGGTCGCGATGTTCAACGCCTACACGCAGGCGATGAGCGAGATCGACAGCTCGACCCCGAGCTTCGGCCCGGAGTCGCTCGGTATGAAGCCGACCGCGTCGCACAACTCCGTGTCGTTCAACGCGGTGAACAGCGTCGGCAGCACCGGCTCGGTCGACGCGCTGCCCGGCGCGGGCGACGCGATCTTCGCCTCCGGCGGCGCGGGCTTCGACGGCCACGGCGGCGCGTTCGGCGCGCAGCACGCCGGCGTCGTCGGCCCGAACGGGGTCCACGGCGGGGTGGCGGGCGCGGGCTTCGGTCCGGACGCGGCCACGCTCGGCAGCGACGGCGCGGGCGGGACGGCCGGCGGTGCGGGCACCGCCACCGGCGCGGGCCACGTCGGCGCGGGCGCCGGGCAGCAGGGCGGCAGCAACCCGCTCGGCAAGATCGGCATGGGCCTCGGCCTCGGCGGCGCCGCCGGCGGCCTCGGTGCGCTGGCCTCCCGCGCGCTGGGCAAGGGCAGCAAGTCCGGCGCGAAGTCCGAGAACGAAACCACTCTGGCGTCGGCCGACGGCCAGGGCCAGAGTGCCGCGTCGGCCCAGGCGCCGCAGCAGGGTCTGGTCTCCTCCGCGGGCACCATCGGCGGGCAGACCCCGCCGCCGATGAACCCGGGCATGGGCGGCATGGCCCCGCAGGGTGCCCAGGGCGAGCAGGACGAGGAGCACACGCACGCGTCCTTCCTCATCGAGGCGGACCCGGACGAGGCCTTCGGCGCGAACCAGGCGACCCCGCCGCCGGTCATCGGCTGGTCCGGAGACGACGAAGACCGCTGATCCTTTCCGGGCCGGGCACGCCGACGTGTGCCCGGCCCGGTTTCTCCTGGGGGTGGCTCGATGCCGAACGCTGAGCTGCTCACCCCGGTCGAGGTGGACTTCCTGTGGGAGTCGGCCGGGCTGGGCGAGCTGCCGTACCCGCTGCGCATCCGTTCGCACGGCGCGACCGCCGACGAGCGGTCGCTGCTGCGCCGCCGCACGCTCGAAGGGCTCACCGCGCGTGGTCTCGCCGACGGCCGCGGCCGGCCCGAGCCGCACGTCGAGGACTACTTCGGCGTGCTGGCGAGCCCCGAACTGAGCCTGGACGCCGTCCAGCTGATCGCTCCGGACGCCAAGCCGCTGCTCGCGGTCGCCGGCGTGCTCGGCGGCCAGGGCCTGCTGGCCGTGCAGGACACACGCGGCCTGCACCTGCAGCCGTGCCCGGCCGACGGGCTCGCCAGCGCGATCGTCTCGCTGCTGCCGGGTGCCCCGCGCGGCAGCGAGAAGTCGATCACGGTGCCGAAGGACCAGCTGGCCGGCGGCGCCGGGCAGCGCGGTGGCGTCGGCGACGAGCGCGCATCGGCCGACGAGGACCGCAAGGCGCTGGCCCGGCTGCAAGCCCAGCCGCGGCTGCGCGGCGGCCAGATCGGCGCCAATGCCCGCAGCCGGCTGGGCGGTCGCACCCGCACGCCGGTCCTGGGCTGGTTCGACACCGAGACCGGCCGCTACCTCACCCAGGCCACTCGTGGCCGCGACGGCCGGGATTGGCTCACGATCGCCCCCGCGGACGCCGCCACGCTGCGCCACCGCCTCGGCGAGATGCTCGCCGGAGCCGCGACGACCAGCGCGGTCTGAGCTCTGGGAAGATCGGTCTTCGGACGTGCCCGGCCTGCCCCGGAACGGTCCCTTTTTGTCGGGGGTGCGGGCTACGCTGAGCAAGAGTCCGAGCCGGGAGAGTGATGATGCAAGAGTTCTTCTCGCCACTGGCGTTCGACTTCCTCTGGGAGTCGGCGCGGGTCGGGGAGCTGCCGTACCCGCTGATCGTCCGGTCGCACGGCGCGACCGAGGACGAGCGCGTGTCGCTGCGTCACCGCGTCGACGTCGAGCTGAAGGCGCGTGGCATCCGCGAACCGCGCGGGAGGCTCGCACCACCGATCGAGGACGCCCTGCACCTGCTGGCCTTCGCCCCGCTGACCATCGACGCGCTGCACATCCCGCAGTTCGAAACCCCGACGGTCGGCGTCATCGCGGCGGCCGACGAGACCAAGGGCGTGCTGGCGATCCAGAACGCCGACGGGATCTGGCTGCGGGACGTCCCGCCGGACGGGTTGATCTCCGCC
This sequence comes from Amycolatopsis sp. NPDC005003, assembly GCF_053600695.1. Classification (NCBI taxonomy): domain Bacteria; kingdom Bacillati; phylum Actinomycetota; class Actinomycetes; order Pseudonocardiales; family Pseudonocardiaceae; genus Amycolatopsis; species Amycolatopsis sp. NPDC005003. Next base: position 63,476 of record NZ_JBSGAI010000045.1, read on the forward strand.
GTCGTCGGGGTGCTGCCCGCGGGGCCGCGTGGCAGCGAGGCGTCGGTCACACTCCCGCTGGACGACGCCCTGCACACCGCGCCGATCCGGGTGCCGGTCTCCCTGCCGTCGTCGCCGGGTGAGGAAGAAGACAAACGCCGCGGCAAGGCGCGCCGGGCACCGCTGAGCGAGCGCCTGACGGCCGACCCGCGCGAGGCGTACGGCCGCATCGCCGGGCAGCCCCGGCTGCGCGGCGGTCAGCTGGCAGCGAACAGCCGTTCGCAGGTCGGGGCCAAGCAGCGGTCCCGCGTGCTGGCCTGGTTCGACACCGCGACCGGGCGTTATCTGAGCGTCTCCCGCGCAGGTACGGACGGTCGGGAGTGGGTCACCGTGGCCCCCGCGGACCCGAAGACGCTGCGCACCCGGCTGGGCGAGATGGTGAGCAGTGTGTCGGACGGCACGCGATAGCGTGACCGGCGTGGACACCCACGGGAACCCGGGCGCGGTATCGCCCGTTGACCTGCGAGAGGCTCACAGGGGATGAACGCGGCAGCGGGCGGTACCCTGATGGGCAGGTGTCCAGGCACCACGGGTTGTCAAGATCGTGATGGCGGGTATCACAGGAGCCGCCCAACCAGGGAGGGTCGAGGCCACCAGGGCCGAGTCGTATGAACCGGAAGAGCGTGCTCAGGAACCCACTGCTGTGGATCGTCGCGGGGTTGCTGGCGTTGTTCGCGTACAACACGATCTTCGACAGTGATCGTGGGTACACCCAGGCACCCATCTCGGTGGCGAACTCCCAGATCACCTCGAACAACGTCAAGGAAGCCAGCCTCGAGGACAAGGAACAGCAGCTCAAGCTGCTGCTGGCCAAGCCGATCGACGTCGACGGGCAGCAGGTCACCCAGATCATTTCGCAGTACCCGGCGGACGCCACCCGCCCGATCTACGACTCGTTGATCGCGGCGAAGGCGGGCGGCCAGCCGATCAAGTTCACCACCAAGGTGACCCAGCAGGGCGTGCTGACGCAGATCCTCATCTTCGCCATCCCGCTCGCCCTCGTCCTGGGCCTGCTGATGTGGATGATGAACAACGCGCAGGGCGGCGGCAACCGCGTCCTCAACTTCGGCAAGTCCAAGGCCAAGCAGCTGAACAAGGACATGCCCAAGACGACCTTCGGGGACGTCGCGGGCGCCGACGAGGCCGTCGAAGAGCTGTACGAGATCAAGGACTTCCTGCAGAACCCGGCGCGCTACCAGGCGCTCGGCGCGAAGATCCCGAAGGGCGTGCTGCTCTACGGGCCGCCGGGTACCGGCAAGACGCTGCTCGCGCGGGCCGTCGCCGGCGAGGCGGGCGTGCCGTTCTACACGATCTCCGGCTCGGACTTCGTCGAGATGTTCGTCGGTGTCGGTGCCTCGCGGGTGCGTGACCTGTTCGAGCAGGCCAAGCAGAACGCGCCGTGCATCATCTTCGTCGACGAGATCGACGCGGTCGGCCGCCAGCGCGGCGCCGGCCTCGGCGGCGGGCACGACGAGCGCGAGCAGACCCTGAACCAGCTGCTCGTCGAGATGGACGGCTTCGACGCCCGCGGCGGTATCATCCTGATCGCGGCCACCAACCGGCCGGACATCCTCGACCCGGCGCTGCTGCGCCCGGGCCGGTTCGACCGGCAGATCCCGGTGTCCGCGCCCGACCTGCGCGGCCGCAAGGCGATCCTCGAGGTGCACGCCAAGGGCAAGCCGATCGCCCAGGGCACGGACCTGACTAGCCTGGCCAAGCGGACCGTCGGCATGTCCGGCGCCGACCTGGCGAACGTGCTCAACGAGGCCGCGCTGCTCACCGCCCGCCAGAACGGGCACGTGATCACCGACGCGGCCCTGGAGGAGTCGGTCGACCGCGTCGTCGGCGGCCCCGCCCGCAAGAGCCGGATCATCTCCGAGAAGGAGAAGAAGATCACGGCCTACCACGAGGGCGGGCACGCGCTCGCCGCGTGGGCGATGCCGGACATCGAGCCGGTCTACAAGCTGACGATCCTGCCGCGCGGCCGCACGGGCGGGCACGCGCTGCTCGTCCCCGAGGACGACAAGGACCTGATGACCCGGTCCGAGATGATCGGGCGGCTGGTCTTCGCGATGGGTGGCCGCACGGCGGAGGAGCTCGTCTTCCACGAGCCCACCACCGGGGCGTCGTCGGACATCGAGCAGGCGACGAAGATCGCCCGGGCGATGGTCACCGAGTACGGCATGAGTGCCCGGCTCGGCGCGGTCAAGTACGGCCAGGAGCAGGGCGACCCGTTCCTCGGCCGGTCGGCCGGGCGGCAGGCGGACTACTCGCTGGAAGTGGCGCACGAGATCGACGAGGAGGTGCGCAAGCTCATCGAGACGGCGCACACCGAGGCGTGGCACGTGCTAAACACCTACCGCGACGTGCTCGACGAGCTGGTCATCGAACTCCTGGAGAAGGAGACGCTGACCCGTAAGGACCTGGAGCGGATCTTCGCGACGGTCGAGAAGCGCCCGCACATCACCGTGTTCAACGAGTTCGGTGAGCGGACGCCGTCGGACAAGCCGCCGATCAAGACCCCGGGCGAGCTGGCGATGGAGCGCGGCGAGCCGTGGCCGCCGCCGGAGAAGGAGAAGCCGGTCCTGAAGCCGGAGCCGACCCCGGTCGGCACCGCCCAGGGCGCGGGCGACCTGCCCGGTGGCCCGCCGTACCCGTCGCCGTCGCCGGTCGACCCGAACGCGAACCCGTACGCCCCGCCTGGCGCCTACCCGAACGGCGGCCGTCCCTACGGTGGCCCCAACGGCACGGCCCACTGGCCGCAGACCTACGGCGGCCAGCAGCCGGGTGGTCCGGCAGGCCAGAGCGGCCCGCCGAACTACGGTGCCCCTCCGGGCTGGACGCCCGCGACCTCGCCGGGCGGCCAGCCGGGCCAGTCGTGGCGGCCCGGCGGTGAAGAACGCCCTCGTGAGCACGGCTGGTTCGCCGACCAAGCCGGCAACCAGCAGAGCGAGGGGGAGCGTCGTGACGTGGATGGACCCGAAAAGCCCCAGTGACGCCGACCGCCCGGTCTTCGACCACGACCGGGCGGAGAAGGCGATCCGCGAGCTCCTCTTGGCGTGCGGCGAGGACCCGGAGCGGGACGGTCTGAAGGACACCCCCGCCCGGGTCGCCCGCGCGTACCAGGAGATGTTCGCGGGCCTGTACACCGAGCCGGACTCGGTCCTGGACAAGACGTTCGACGAGTCCCACGAAGAGCTCGTGCTGGTCACGGACATCCCGATGTTCAGCCAATGTGAGCACCATTTGGTGCCCTTCCACGGCGTCGCGCACGTCGGGTACATCCCGAACGCCGCCGGGAAGGTCACCGGGCTGTCCAAACTGGCCCGGCTCGTCGACCTCTACGCCAAGCGCCCCCAGGTTCAGGAGCGTCTGACCTCCCAGGTCGCCGACGCCATCGTGCGGAAGCTGGAGCCGCGCGGTGTCATCGTGGTGATCGAGGCCGAGCACCTCTGCATGGCCATGCGCGGCATCCGCAAGCCCGGCGCCCGCACCACCACCTCCGCCGTGCGGGGGCAGCTGAAGAACTCGCCGTCGTCCCGGGCGGAGGCGCTCGAACTCATCAGGGCGCGCCGGTGAGTGTGGGGCTTCCCGCGCCCGGCCGGTGCGTGGTGATGGGCGTGCTGAACGTGACGCCCGATTCCTTTTCGGACGGTGGCCGGTACCTCGGGCTCGACCAGGCGCTGGAGCACGCCCGCGAGATGTGGGCGCGGGGCGCGGACCTGATCGACGTCGGCGGCGAGTCGACGCGGCCGGGGGCGTCCCGGGTGGACGCCGAGACCGAACTGCAGCGCGTGCTGCCGGTGATCAAGACGCTGGCCGCCGAAGGGATGGCGCTGTCGGTCGACACCACCCGGGCCGCCGTCGCCGCCGCGGCGCTCGAAGCCGGGGCGCACATCATCAACGACGTCTCCGGCGGGCTGGCCGATCCGGACATGGCGCGCGTCGCGGCCGAGACCGGCGTGCCGTGGGTGCTGATGCACTGGCGCGGGCACAGCAAGGACATGCAGGCGCTCGCCGAGTACGGGGACGTCGTGGCGGACGTGCGGGCCGAACTGTTGTCCCGAGTGGACGAAGCGCTCGCGGCCGGCGTGGCCGAGAGCGCGATCGTGCTGGACCCCGGGCTGGGGTTCGCGAAGAACGCCGAGCACGACTGGGCGTTGCTGCGCGGCCTCGACTTGTTGCTGTCCCTCGGTTTCCCGGTGCTCGTCGGTGCTTCGCGCAAGAGGTTCCTCGGCCGCCTGCTGTCCGAAAAGGACGGGACGCCGCGGCCGCCGGACGGCCGGGAGGACGCCACCGCCGCGATCTCCGCGCTCGCCGCCGCAGCCGGTGCGTGGGGCGTGCGCGTGCACGAGGTCGGGGCTTCGCTGGACGCGGTCGCGGTGGCTGCCGCTTGGAGGACGGATGGCTGACCGGATCACGCTGACCGGCCTGCGCGTGTTCGGGCGCCACGGCGTGTTCGAACATGAGAAGCGGGACGGCCAGGAGTTCGTCGTCGACATCACGGTGTGGCTGGACCTCGGGCCGGCCGCCGCGTCGGACGACCTGACCAAGACACTGCACTACGGCGAGCTGGCCGAGCTGGCGGCCGGGATCGTCGCGGGCGAGCCGTACGACCTCATCGAGAGCGTCGCGGGCAAAATCGCCGAGGAGGTGCTGCGCGACGAGCGCCTGAACGCGGTCGAGGTGACGGTGCACAAGCCGTCGGCGCCGATCCCGCTGACGTTCGACGACGTGGCCGTCACGGTCCGGCGCGACCGGTGAGCCGTGCGGTGCTCTCGCTCGGGTCCAACCTGGGCGACCGGCTGGGGTTCCTGCGGTCGGCACTGGACGCCGTCCGGCCGGCGCTGGTGACGGTGTCGAGCGTGTACGAGACCAAGGCGTGGGGAGTGGAGGACCAGCCGGACTTCCTCAACGCGGTCTGCGTGGTCGACGACCCGGCCCGCGACCACTGGGCGTGGCTGCGCACGGGCCAGGCGGCCGAGCAGGCGGCGGGCCGGGTCCGCGAGCTGCGCTGGGGCCCGCGAACGCTGGACGTCGACGTGGTCACGGTGGACGGCGTGACATCGGACGACCCGGAGCTGCTGCTACCGCACCCGGGAACCCCCGACCGCGCGAGCGTGCTGGTGCCCTGGGTGGAGATCGACCCGGCCGCGGTCCTGCCGGGCCACGGCCCGATCGCGGACCTGCTGAAGGCCCGCCCGGCGGACGAGGTGGCGACGGTCCGCCGGACGAACCTCGAGCTGCGCTGACGCCCGCCGGAAAGGTGACTCATCGGTGAACCGGCGGTGACCGTTACGGATCACCGTCGGTTCGTCGCCGAGTTGCTCTCTCCGTGCGCTCAGCCGCGCAGGGCGTCGATCATGAAACGCACCGCGGGCTGGGCCGTGGGGACCGGCGGCCAGCCGTTGATCGTCGCCAGCAGCTGCCAGTAGCGCTCCGCCCGCGGGTCGCCGCTCATCGCGAACCGGTCCGCCAGCTCCGCCCGGAACTCCGGCGAGGCCGGGTCCTGGTCGTCGCGAGCCGAGGCCGCCGCCAAGTCCGCCGCAAGCGTTTGCCCCGTCTCCGACGTGGGCGATTCGCCCGCCGCCACCGCCTCCTCCGCGCGGGACACCCAGACCGGCCAGTTCTGCTGCCAGGCCTCCGCCGGCTGCTGGAACTCGCCGTCCTCGATCTGCTTGGCCTGGGTTTCGCTCATGCGGCGGATCAAGGCCCGGAAGTCCGGGTCCTGGACCAGCTCGGCGAACTCGATCCAGGCCTCCAGCTGCTCGGGTGTCGGGTCGTCGGGCAGCTCCGGCTTCCCGGAGCGCATCCGGCGGTAGAACTCCTGGTCGATGTCGAGCCCGGCGACCATTTCGTCCCAGAACTCGTCGACCAGCCGCTTGCGCTCCTCGTCGGACATCGACGCGAGACGGTTCATCAGGTTCACTTCCTCCAGTTCGGAATTGCGCTTGGCCACCGCGCGCAGCACCGCCCGGCGCAGCCGCAGCCGCCGGATCTGCTCGTCGAGCGCCTCCACGTGCCGGACCGCCAGTTCGCCGACCGTCGTCGACTGGCTCAGCGCGGCCGAGACGTCGGCGAGGCCGAGACCCAGCTCCCGCAGCGTGCGGACCAGCTCCAGGCGGGCCATCGCCTTCGCGTCGTAGAGCCGGTAGCCGGCGTCCGTCCGCTCGGTCGGCGGCAGGAGGCCCTCGTCCGAGTAGAAGCGGATGGTCTTGACCGGCAGGCCGGTCCGCCGGGACAGCTCGCCGATGGTGAAGGTCGCGGTGGTGCCCACAAAACGCATGATGAACTCTCCAGTCGGTGGAGAGTCAACTCTTCCACGGTACGGTTGAGGTATGCACTTCACCCGGCCCCGCGACCTGGTGGTCGCCGGGCTGCTCGGTCTGGGCCTCGGCTACCTGCTGTTCCAAACCGCCTACGGCTCGCTGCCGCAGCTGCCGCTGCTCGCCGGCGTCACCTTCGCCGTGCTGGCCGTGATCGAGGTCGTCCTCGCCTTCTCGATCCGGTCCCGCATCAGGAACGGCCGGGTCGTCGGCGCGATCGGGGTAGCCCGATCGGTGGCTCTCGCCAAGGCTTCGTCACTCGCCGGAGCGTTCATGGCCGGCGCCTGGCTAGCGGCGCTCGCATATGTTTTACCCAGACGTGACGAACTCGTCGCCGCGGTCCTCGACACGCGCGCCGCGGCGGTCGGCGTCGTGTCCGCCGCAGCCCTGGTAGCTGCGGGTTTGTGGCTCGAACACTGCTGCCGGACCCCGCAGGACCACGATCGTGAGCGCACCCGCGGGACGACCGGTTAGCGCTGGAATCCCACCGCTCGCTGGACCGAGTAGGTCTCGTTCGGATTACGAGCAGGTACGGTGTCAGTCATGACCGGCGTGGGTGACGACTCGCGCGGCCGCCTCTTGGGCAGGCCGTGGCTCGTTGTCGGCTTTGTCCTCGCCATCGGAGCCACCCTCGCACTGGTGCTCAGCGACGATCTCCGCTATCTCCGGCTGGGGATCGTCGCGGCCCTCTGGGCCGCCCTGATCGGCGCTTTCCTCGCCGTGAAGTACCGCAAGAGCGCGGCACAGAGCGAGGACGCGGTCGCCGAGGCGCAGGCTGTGTACGAACTGGAGCTGGAACGCGAGATCGCGGCCCGGCGCGAGTACGAGCTGGAGATGGAGGCCGAGAACCGCAGCGCCGCCGACTCCAAGGGCCGCGAGGAGCTGGAGGCGCTGCGCGCGGAAGTGTCCGCGCTGCGCGACAGCCTCCAGTCGCTGTTCGGCGGCGAGGTGCTGCTCGAACGCGTCGCGCTGACAGCGCAGGCGACGCGGATGCGCAAGCTGTCGGACGAGAACCGCATCATCCCGGACGGCGCGCCGAAGAAGAAGCCGGCTCAGCTGATGGCCGGGAAGAAGCCGGTGGTCGAGGGCGGCGAGCGGCCGACCGAGCTGATCGATCGCGTCCTCGACGAGCGCCGTCGCAAGGCCTCGAACGGGAAGCCCGCCAACGGCAAGGGCCTCGGCAAGGGCAAGGACTTCGGCGGCAAGCCGGTCCCGAAGACGCCGGCGAACGTCTCCGTGCAGAGCACCCAGCAGATCGCCCGGCCGAAGCCGCTGAGCGAGCGCCGCCCGCCGGTGCCGCCGGTCGACCCGGCGCTGAACGCCGCGCAGCGCGAGCTCAAGGCCGCCGAGCTGCGCGCCGAGGCGGCGCGCCGCCAGGCCGAGTCGCAGCCGATGCGGCTGCCGAAGCAGGAAGAAGCCGCGAAGCAGCCCGAGCGCCGTCCCGAGGCCGCCGCCGAGCCGACGCGCCGGGACGTGCCGAGGCCCGAGCCCAAGACCGAAATCCGGCGTCCGTCGGAGCCGAAGACCGAGATCCGCCGCCCGCAGGAGCCGAAGACGGAGATCCGCCGCCCCGAGCCGCCGCCCGCGCGCCGCGCCGAGGTGTCGCGATCGGACATCCCGCGGGTCGAGGCGCCGCGGCCGGAGATGCCGCGGGTCGAGATGCCGCGGCCGGAGATGCCGCGGCCGCCGGCGCCGCGACCGAACGTCCCGCGCGGGGAAGCGTCGCGTGCGGACATTCCTCGGGTGGAGATGTCGCGGCCGGATATCCCGCGGGTGGAGATGTCGCGGCCCGACATTCCTCGGGTGGAGATGTCGCGACCGGATATCCCGCGGGTGGAGATGTCGCGACCGGACATTCCTCGGGTGGAGATGTCGCGACCGGACATTCCTCGGGTGGAGATGTCGCGACCGGACATTCCTCGGGTGGAGATGTCGCGACCGGACATTCCGCGGGTCGGTGGTCAGCCGAACGGCGTGCGTCCCGATCCCCGCAAGGCGCCCGAGTCGCCGCGGCCGGTGCCGGGCCGTCCGGCGGCCAGCGTGCCGCCGCCGAAGCCGTCCGAGATGTCGCGTTCGGACATCCGGCCGGTCAAGGACCTCAGCGCGGCCTTCCAGAACCGCGACGACTTCGCCGAGCGGCAGCGGCCCAACCGGCCGAAGCCGCCCGAGCCGAAGCCGCCGATGCCGCGGGACGCCGCGGCGTCCCGCACCGACATCCCGCCGGTCGTCCCGCCGACGACGCCGGTGCCGAGCAAGAGCCCGGCGCCGCGGCAGCCGTCGCGCACGGACCTGCCCCCGGTGGTGCCGCCGACCACGCCGGTCCCGGCGGCCGACAGCCGCCGCCCGTCGCGGCTGGAGCAGTTCTCGCGGGCCGACATGTCGCCGATCCTGGAGGAGCCGCCGTCCCGCCACGGTGGTTCGCACCGCGCGCCGGCGGAGGCCCCGAAGGCCGAGGCGCCGATCGCGAACCCGACGCTGCCGGAGTCGGTCCGCAACTTCCAGGGCCGCTCGGGTGGCCGCCGCCGCAAGCCGGAGGACTCGCAGCAGCTGCCGGCGGTGCCGTCGGCACCGGAGCCACCCGGCGGAGGCCGCCGCCGTCGCCCGGACGGCGAGCCGCCGGCCTGGGAGGGCATGGTCGCGGAGCGGGCTTCGATGTCCCGCCGCGGCATGGCCCCGGTGGACCCGGCGGACGTGGAGCAGAGCACGAACGGCCACAACGGAGCCCGCAACGGCCGCCGGGCGGCCCCTGAGCCGGCCCCGGGCAGCGGTTCCCACGCGGCGGGCCGTTCGGTGAGCGAGCTCCTGGCGGCCAACGGCGGCACGGGAGCAACGCCCCGCCGCCGCCGGCGCGCGGAGGACTGAGCCCCGCGCGCCTGAGCCAAGACGGCCTGGTTGCGTGGAATTCAGCACTGCGGTGCGGATCGCCTCCGTTGAGGGCGGAGGCGGGGGCATGGAAGGCGCCCCGAAGGCCACCTTGGGGGCGCGCCGGCGGCGCTCGGCTGGCGGCCTGGGGTGCACCGGTGGCGCGCACCGAAGGTCACCTTGGGGGCGCGCCGGCGGCACTCGGCAGGCGGCTTGAGGCCGCGCCGGCGGCGCTCGGCAGGCGGCCTTGGGATGCACCGGTGGCGCGCACCGAAGGCCGCAGTGGTTGCGGTAGCACCGAAGGCCGCCTTGGAGGCATCTCAGGCACCGAAGGCCACATCGGGGCGCATCCGGCGGCGCGACCAGGGCGCCTGGAGTCGCATCCGGCGGCGACTTGGGGCGCACCGAAGGCCATCGGCCTCTCCGGCGGCGCCCGGCAGGCTGAATGCGTGCCGTGTGTGCCAGGTGGCGTTCCGGGTCGCCCACCCTCCTGCGTAGGGTGACCCGCTGTGAGCGGAACCCTCTCGCCCGCGACGGGACTTGATCGCGGACGGCGGCCTCGCCGGGTCACCGTGCTGCTGCCGGTGCTCGGGCTGATCGTGGTGGCCCTGTGCGGCCTGTTCCTGTTCGGGCTCGCCACCGCGCGCGTCGGCCCCCTCGCCGTCACCATCGGTGTGCTCGCCGCGCTCGTGCCCGTGGCCGGCGTCGTCGCCGGGTTCCTCTGGGTCGACCGGTGGGAGCCCGAGCCCGCCAAGTTCCTGCTGCTCGCCTTCGCCTGGGGTGCCTGCATCGCGACCATCACCGCGCTGCTCATCAACACCACCGCCGAGGCCGTCGGGGACGAGCTGCTCGGCCAGGGCAGCGGCAACACCGTGGCCGCGCTCATCTCGGCTCCGGTGGTCGAGGAGGCCGCGAAGGCCCTCTTCGTCGTGCTCATCCTCTGGCGGCGGTCCAGCGAGTTCGACGGCGTCGTGGACGGGGTCGTCTACGCCGGGTTCAGTGCCGCCGGGTTCGCGTTCACCGAGAACATCTACTACTTCGGGCGCGCGTTCGCCGACTACGGCTTCGGTGACGGGCACAGCCAGGGCGTCATCACCGCGTTCTTCCTGCGGGGCGTCCTCGCTCCCTTCACCCACCCGCTGTTCGCCGTGCTCACCGGCATCGGGATCGGGATCGCCGCGCGGACGAGCACCAAGGCGCTCAAGTTCGTCGCGCCGGTCGCCGGGTACCTCGCCGCCGTGTGCCTGCACGCGCTGTGGAACAGTGCCGCGCTGCTCGGCGGGTCGAAGTTCCTCACCGTCTACTTCCTGATCATGCTGCCGCTCTTCCTCGGCGTGGTCTACCTGGTCATCCTGCAGCGGAAGCGGGAGCAGCGGATCATCGCCGCGGCGCTGCCGCACATGGCCGCGGCGCGGTGGATCGCGCCGTCGGAGGTCGAGCTGCTGGCCAGCCTGCCCGGCCGCCGGGCCTGGCGGCGGCAGGCGAAACGGCAGTCCGGCAAACAGGCCGCGAAGGCCGTCGCCGTCTACCAGGCGAGCGTGACGGAGCTCGCGTTCCTCGACCGGCACGAGCTCACCAGCGACGCCGACCGGCAGCGCCAGCAGGAGCTGCTGAGCACCCTGAAGGCCGCCCGCGCGGAGGCGACCCGCCTCGCCGAAGAGGCCGCCCGCGGGTGACCCGGTCCGGGTGAAGCTGGTCACCCGGGCTCAACGGCGCGCGCTCGCCCGAGTTAGTCTCGCGCCGTCGTCCGGTACCCGGAGCGGGACTGGAACGAGAGCAGAGGGAGTCTGCCAACCATGAGCGTCCACAGGCGCACGCCATGATGATGAGGCCCGCCCGCCTCGCGGTCGGCGTCGTTTCCGCCGGCCGGGTGGGCAGTGTGCTCGGCGCCGCGCTGGCGCGGGCGGGGCACACGGTGGTCGCCGCGTCCGGCCTGTCCGCTTCCTCGCTGGCCCGCGCCGAACGCCTCCTCCCCGACGTGCCCCTCCTGCCGCCCGACGAAACCGTCCGCCGGGCGGACCTCGTGCTGCTCGCCCTCCCCGACGACGCGCTCGCAGGCATGGTCCGCGGGCTGGTCGCCACCGAGTCGCTGCGGCCGGGCCAGATCGTCGTGCACACCTCCGGCGCGCACGGCATCGACGTCCTGGCTCCCGCGGCCGACGCCGGGGCCCTGCCGCTCGCCCTGCACCCGGTGATGACGTTCACCGGCCGCGAAGAGGACCTCGAACGGCTGGCGGCGTGCAGCATCGGCGTCACGGCGGCCGAGGACGACGAAGCGGCGTGGCACGTCGGCGAAGCGCTGACCGTCGAGATGGGTGCCGAGCCGGTGCGGATCCCCGACTCCGCGCGAGCGCTCTACCACGCTGCGTTGGCCCACGGCGCAAACCACCTGATGGCGCTGGTCGCCGACTGCGCGGACCTGTTGCGCCAGGCGGGAATCGGGCAATCCGAACGCCTGGTCGCGCCACTGCTCTCGGCGGCATTGGATAATGTGCTGCGACACGGCGACCGCGCCCTCACCGGCCCGGTCGCGCGAGGCGATCTCGGCACCGTTCGCAAGCACCTCGCGGTGCTGGCGGACCGGGCGCCGGACGTGGCGCCGGCCTACCGCGCGCTGGCCAAGCGCACGGTGGCGCGTTCGACGGCGGCCGGGCTGCTGGACACCGCGGCCGCCGAAGACCTCACCGAACTCCTCGACGATCCCGCCGAAGGGCACCAAGACCAGTGACCACACCGAAATTCAGCCGCGGCACCCTGAACGCGTTCGCGTCGCCCGAGCAGATGAGCCAGGTCAGCCGGGCCCTGCACGGCGTCGGCCGCAAGCTGGCGCTCGTGCCGACCATGGGCGCGCTGCACGCCGGCCACCGCGAGCTGATCCGCCGCGCGAAGCGGCTGCCGAACACCGTCGTGGCCACCTCGATCTTCGTCAACCCGCTGCAGTTCGGGGCGGGCGAAGACTTCGAGGCGTACCCGCGGCCGCTCGAGGCCGACCTCGACATCCTGCGCGAAGACGGCGTCGAAATCGCGTTCACGCCCAGCGCGGACGCCCTCTACGCCGAAGGCGCCGTCGTGACCGTGCACCCGGGGCCGCTCGGCGACGAGCTCGAAGGTGCCGCCCGGCCGGGTCACTTCGCCGGCGTGCTCACCGTCGTGGCGAAGCTGTTCAACCTGCTCCGTCCGGACTACGCCTTCTTCGGCGAAAAGGACTACCAGCAGCTGGTGCTGATCAAGCGGATGGTGCGGGACCTGAACATCGACACGCGCGTGATCGGCGTGCCGACCGTGCGCGAGCGTGACGGGCTCGCGTTGTCCTCGCGCAACGTCTACCTGACGCCTGAGCAGCGCGAAGACGCCATCGTCCTGTCGGCCGCCCTCACCGCGGGGGCGTTCGTCGGCCGGGACGGTGCGGACGCGGTCCTCGAGACCGCGTGGAAGACCCTCGCCGCGCGGCCCGCGGTCGAGGTGGATTACCTGGAGTTGAGGGGAACCGACCTCGGGCCCGCGCCCGTCGACGGTGAAGCACGACTGTTGATCGCGGCCCGGGTGGGGAGTACCCGGCTGATCGACAACGTTCCGGTGTTGCTCGGCGCCGCCGTCGAACACCCGGAGCGGCTGGACGCAGGGGAATAGGAGTCCACGATGTACCGCACGATGCTCAAGTCGAAGATCCACCGGGTCACCGTGACCCAGGCCGACCTGCACTACGTCGGTTCGGTGACGGTCGACGAAGACCTGATGGAGGCCGCGGACCTGCTGCCGGGGGAACAGGTGTCCATTGTGGACGTCACCAACGGGGCGCGGCTGGAGACCTACGTCATCAAGGGGGAACGCGGCAGCGGGGTGCTCGGCATCAACGGCGCCGCGGCGCACCTGGTGCACCCGGGTGACCTGGTCATCCTCATCTCGTACGGCCAGATGGACGACGCCGAGGCGGCGACGTACCAGCCGCGCGTGGTGTTCGTCGACGCGGACAACCGGATCGTCCACCGGCACACCGACCCCGGTCACGCGCCGGAGGGCTCGGGCCTGCTGTCCGGCACGGTGACGCTGCCGCCGGACGAGGAGACGGCGATCTTCCCGGTCGCCGAGACGGCGGATGCCCGCCGCCTCGACGCGTTGCTGCACGCGGAAAGCTGACCCGCTTGCTGCTCACCGTCGACGTCGGCAACACGAACATCGTCCTGGGCCTGTGGTCCGGCCGGGAACTCGTGGGCGACTGGCGCATGCGCACGGACGCGCGCATGACGGCCGACGAGCTGGCGTTGACGGTCCGCGGGCTGCTCGGCCCGCACGCGGACGCGGTGACCGGGATCAGCGCGTTGTCGACGGTGCCGGCGGTGCTGCGCGAACTGCGCGTGATGCTCAGCCGGTACTACGCCGGGGTCCCGAAGATCGTGGTCGAGCCGGGCGTGCGCACCGGCGTGGCGCTGCTGGTGGACAACCCGAAGGAGGTGGGCGCGGACCGGCTGGTGAACACGCTGGCCGCACACCACCTCCACCGCACGGCGTGCGTGGTGGTCGACTTCGGCACGTCGACCAACGTCGACGCGATCTCGGCCCGCGGTGAGTTCCTGGGCGGCGCGTTCGCCCCGGGCATCGAGATTTCGGTGGACGCGCTGGCGTTGCGCGCGGCGGCGCTGCGGAAGGTCGAGCTGGTGCCGCCGCGGTCGGTGATCGGCAAGAACACGGTCGAGTGCCTGCAGTCCGGGATCCTGTACGGCTTCGCGGGCCAGGTGGACGGGCTGGTGCGCCGGATCGTCCGCGAGCTGTCCCCGGGCGGCGCGGAACCGGTGGCGGTGCTGGCGACGGGCGGGCTGGCGCCGCTGGTGCTGGACGAGTCGGAGACGATCACCGACCACGTGCCGGAGCTGACGCTGCTCGGCCTGCGGCTGGCCTACGAACGCAACATCCGGCCCTGACCGGCCCTCATCGCCGCCGCGTGCGCAACACCGTGGTGACCAGCGGCAGGTCGAACTCGCCGTCCGCGGTGGCCGGGTTCTCCGCGAGGAACCGCCGGAGCCTGCCCAGCAGGGCCGCCGACTCCTCCGGGGCCGACACGATCACTTTCGAATACGTCGCGATCGTTTCCACCAGGCTGTCCGCCGTGCGCCGTTGCACATGGCGAAACCGGTCGCTTTCGAATGGTTCGAATGCCGGGTGCGTCACCTCGCGCATGTCTTCGACGCTCGTCGGGCGGCGGGCGCCGTCGCGGCCCAGGGTGGTGAACTGGGCGACCCACGGCACCGATTCGTCTTCGTAGTTCCACATCGGCACGCACACGCCGCCCGGGCGCAGCACGCGGCCGATCTCCGTCATCGCCACCGGGACGTCGAACCAGTGGAAAGCCTGGCCGACGAAAACGGCGTCGACGCACCGGTCGGGCAGCGGGATCCGTTCGGCCTGCCCCGCCAGCGACGGCACCGAGGGCGCGGCCCGCCCGAGCTCCGCGCGCATTTTCGCGTCGGGTTCGACCGCGGTGACGTCGAGCCCGAGCGCGGTCAGGCCCAGGGTGAGTTTGCCGGTTCCGGCGGCGAGATCGAGCACCCGGCGCGGTGTTCCGCTCGCCCCGGAAAGCCCCCACTCGATCGCTTCCCGCGGGTAATCGGGCCGGTGCCGGGCGTACGCGGCGGCGCGGCTGCCGAAGGAAGAGGCGCGCTGATCACGGGTGGGATCACTCACCTGGTCCAGGCTAATGGACGAAAAGGTAAAGGTAATCCGGTTGGCGTAGCGGTCCGGGGGGTTCGTACCCTATGGGCCATGACCGAAAACCCCGCTTCCACCAGCGAGCCCGCCGAAGACGAACTGCCCGAGCAGATGCGGGTGCGCCGGGAGAAGCGCGACCGGATCCTCGCGGAGGGTATCGATCCTTACCCGGTCGAGGTACCCCGCACGCACTCGCTCGCCGAAGTGCGCGCGGCGCATTCCGGGCTGCCCGCCGACACCGCCACGGGCGCGCAGGTCGGCGTCACCGGCCGGGTGATGTTCCTCCGCAACACGGGCAAGCTGTGCTTCGCGAGCCTCCGCGAGGGCGACGGCACCGAACTGCAGGCGATGATCAGCCTGGCGACGGTCGGCGAGGACGCGCTGGCGGCGTGGAAGTCCGACGTCGACCTCGGCGACCACGTGTTCGTGCAGGGCGAGGTCATCACGTCCAAGCGCGGCGAGCTTTCGGTGATGGCCGACGCCTGGCGCATCACGTCGAAGGCGCTGCGCCCGCTGCCGAACGCCTTCAAGGACCTGGCCGAGGAGACGCGGGTCCGCCAGCGCTACGTCGACCTCATCATGCGGCCCCGCGCGCGGGACGTCGTGCGCACGCGCGCCGGCGTGGTCCGGTCGCTGCGGGAGTCGTTCCACCGCCGCGGGTTCACCGAGGTCGAGACGCCGATGCTGCAGACGCTGCACGGCGGCGCCACGGCCCGCCCCTTCGTCACGCATTCCAACGCGTTCGACATGGAGCTGTTCCTGCGGATCGCGCCGGAGCTCTACCTCAAGCGCTGCGTCGTCGGCGGCATCGAGAAGGTCTTCGAGATCAACCGCAACTTCCGGAACGAGGGCAGCGACTCCTCGCACTCGCCGGAGTTCGCGATGCTCGAGTACTACGAGGCGTACGCCACTTACGACACGAACGCGGTGATGACGCGGCAGCTGATCCAGGAGGCCGCGCAGTCGGTGCTGGACACGCTGGTCGTAACGCTGCCGGACGGTTCGGAGTACGACCTGTCCGGCGAATGGACCACGCTCGGAATGTACGAGTCGTTGTCCGATTCCCTCGGCGAAGAGGTGACGCCGGAGACCCCGGCCGCCAAACTGCACGGATTTGCGCAGGCCAGGGGCCTGGAAGTGGATCCGAAGCTCGGGCACGGGAAGCTCGTCGAGGAACTGTGGGAACACCTCGTCGGAGATCACCTGCACGCACCGACGTTTGTCCGTGATTTTCCGCTGGAGACGTCGCCATTGACGCGCCAGCACCGCTCCCGGCCCGGCGTGGCCGAGAAGTGGGACCTCTACGTGCGCGGATTCGAACTCGCCACCGGATACTCCGAGCTGGTCGATCCGGTCGTCGAACGGGAACGCCTCACCGAACAGTCGCTGCTGGCCGCGCAGGGCGATAGCGAAGCCATGCGGCTCGACGAGGATTTCCTGCGTGCCCTGGAGTACGGAATGCCGCCGAGCGGTGGCGTCGGAATGGGGATCGACCGGCTCCTCATGGCGCTGACCGGTCTCGGTATCCGGGAGACGATCCTCTTCCCGCTGGTGCGCCCTGAATAACCCGGCCGTGTGAGGATAGCAGTGGGTTATCGCAATGAGATTTGCGCTGCCCTCCGGAAGCGGGTACTAATGTCTTAGACAAAGACTTCTGTCCCGGGGCTTGCCCCGTACCAGATCATTGAGTAAGCCCCGCAGGAGGAATCGGATGGCACAGAAGGTGCTCGTCTCGCTGGTCGACGACCTCGACGGCGGTGAGGCGGAAGAGACCGTCGAGTTCGGTTTGGACGGAGTCAGCTACCAGATCGATCTCTCCTCGGAAAACGCCGAGGAGCTGCGTGACGCGCTCGCTCAGTATGTCGAGCACGCGCGTCGTGCGGGCGGCCGCAAGCGCGCTTCGGTGCGTCCCGTCGCGGGTAAGGGTTCGGCTCGTCCGGCCGCCGTCGACCGCGAGCAGAACCAGGCCATCCGGTCGTGGGCGCGCAAGAACGGCTACGCGGTTTCCGACCGCGGCCGCATCCCCTCCGAGGTCGTCGAGGCTTACCACAAGAAGAACTGAAGATTGTTCACGCCACCACCGCGTGCGGGGTCGAGTGCGGGTCGCTGACCAGCAGTTTTCCGCCAGTGCAGGTGGTGGCGTGGCCAATCTTGCTGACGTGGGGTTTCCAGCGGTGGCCGCCGGGCGAATTCGCCCGGCGGCTTTCTTCATGTCCGATCGCTGTCCGGTTCCCGTTCGGTGGCGGCGCGGGCGGTCCGGGCGAACTCGGCAGGCGACTGGCCGGTCACCGTCCGGAAATCACGGATGAAGTGCGACTGGTCGCTATAGCCCAGCCGAAGCGCCAGACCGGCGTAATCGGGTTGTCCTTCTGTGACGATCCGCTGCGCTGCGTCATTGAGGCGGTATATCCGGATCGCCCACTTGGGCGGGCAGCCGACGTGTTCGGCGAACATCCGCTGGATGGAGCGGGTGGTTAGTCCAGTATCCGCGCAGAGTTGCGCGACCCGGGTAATTCCCGGATCACGAGCGATTGATTCCACGGCCATCGCCGCTTCGCGCGCGGCCGGCGACAGCGCCACTGGATTTGCGATCAGCAAGTTGTCGATCGCACGGACCATTTGCGCGTCGTCGTCCGCGGTCTGCACCGATTCCGAGGCCGCTGCGGCGGCCGGTCCGAAAACGTCGGTGAGTGGGACGGCCCGGTCGGCGATGTCACGCACGGGTCCGCCGAGGAACGCGCGGAAGGTGCCCGGCCGGAATCGCACACCCAGGCCTTGGACGCGGCCGGCCAGGCGGTGGGAAAAGACGTCGCGGGCCGGACCGTGGACGCCGGAGGCGCCCGGGAAGAACGTCACGTGGACCGACAGGTTCGGCAGCACCCGCTGCTCGTACGGCGGTTTGCCGCGCCGGTCCCACCGCAGGATCCAGTGGTATTCGACGAATTCAGCGAGTTCCGGCGCCGGCGCGTGCCGGGTCAGCGTGAACATCGTGCGCGCGGTGGCTTCGGCCACGATGCCGCGCGGGATCCGGTGCGTCACGGGTTCACGGTAGCTGTCGCGTTCGTTCAAGACGCCTCGATCGGCGGCCGGTTTGGATGCCCGGTATGACTGCTTCGTTGCTGCGCCCGGCCGCGGCCGAATTCCTCCGGATCGCCGGCGCGGTTCCCGACCTGACCGCGCCGACGCCGTGCGCGGGGTACGACGTCCGCGGGCTGCTCAACCACCTCTTGTACTGGGGCCCGTGGCTGATCGCGGCGGGCCGCCGGCTGCCCCCGCCGGCACCGCTGACCGACGAGGCGTCGTCGGGCCTGGTGACGGACGGCTGGCGGGCGGACCTGGAGAAGCAGACGGAGACGCTGGTTTCGGTGTTCGAAGCACCTTCGGCGTGGACGGGGACGACTTCGCTGGGCTCGGCCCCGATCCCGTCGGCGGTGGTGGGCGCGATGGTGCTGGGTGAGTTCGTGCTGCACGGGTGGGACCTGGCCCGGGCGAGCGGGCAATCGTGTGGCTTCGCCCCCGAAGCGGCGACGGCGGTGTACGAGTCCGCGGTGGCGATGGGCGACCAGGCGCGGTCGATGGGGGTTTACGGGCCGGTGGTGGAGGTGTCGCCTGGAGCTACGCCGTTGGAGCGGGCGCTGGGGGCCGCTGGGCGGGATCCGGGGTGGGGTTCTTCGTGAGCTGGCCGGGGCTCGGGGTGGGGTTCTCTGCGGGCCGCCGGGACCGGGGTGGGGTTCTCTGCGGGCGGGCCGGGATCCGGGGGTGGGGTTCTCCGTGAGCCGGCCGGACGCCGGGTGGAGTTCTCCATGAGTCGGCCGGGACTCAGGGTGGGGTTATCCGCGAGCCGATCGGGACTCGAGGTGGGGTTCTCCCATGAGTCGATCGGGACCCTTAGTGGAGTTCTCCACAAGTGGGCTGAGCTGTGGACAGCTCGGCCCCTCAGGCGGCGATCGGCGGGTTTTGCCGGTGGGGGTCGATAGAATGGACCTGGGGACGCCCCCCTGGGAGCGGTGGGGGATGTCTGGGTCTCCTGGGGGCCTGGTCCGCGCAAAAATCGCATGCGCGCCGGTTGGTGCCTCTTCCCCGTCCGAAGGTGGCCCGGGTCTCTTTGGCCGACGAGCAAGGTCGGTGCCCGCCACCCCGAAGCCGGGATTGTGACTACGGCCGGCAGTACCGCGTCAAGGCGGGAAAGCGTGCCTTGACCCGGCACTGCCGGCCGTGTTGGGGCTTCGGATCGGGGTTGCGGGGAGGTCTGGGTGGTGCAGGTCAGGCTGGCAGCGTGCCGCTCACGTTGGTGAGCCAGCCGCTCAGGCCGGTTGGTGAGCCAGCCGCTCACGCCGGTGAGTCACCGAAAAGGCCCTCCGGCTTCGCCGGACCCCCCACCCCAGCCCCTCTCTACTTCGAGCAGGTGCGCGGGCACCCGTCGCACTCGTCGGACGATGGCAGCAGGTACGAAAAGCAGCAGCTCTCGCGCCTCCGTGTCCACTCGCGGTCCTCCGTCAACCGCAACGTCGACGCCGACGTCAGCGGTGGGTACCGCTCGTCGAGCACCAAGGCCGCGTCCGCGACTCCCGCGCCCTCGGCCTCCGGGGTTCCGCCCTGGCGGCCCGCCCACCACAGCGAGTTCTCCAGCGCGTCCGTCGCCGCCGCCCACAGGGTTCGGCGGCCCAAACCGCTCATCGGCTCGTACACCCGGACAAAGCGGGCCGCGTAGGCCAGGTAGCGGGCTCTGAGCACCGCCGCCAGTGCTCGCTCGTCGCGGACCACCGTGGCCTCCGGGCGGGCCGAGCCCGGGTCCGTCGGGAGGCAGTGGAACGCGTCACCCAGCACCGCCATGCCGTCCGGGTGGGGGCGGTCGTCCGACAACCGGAACGCCAGCTCCGACGGCTTCAGCGACGGCACCCGGCGCTCGTGGTGCCACAGCAGCGCGCCGATGTACGCCGGGACGTGGAGGTACCACGTCAGCACCCAGCTGGCCGTCGTGCGGGCCGGGGCCGCGGAGTGCTCGCGCAGCAGCCAGTCGCCCAGGAGGCCGCGCCACTCGCCGAAGTACGACGGTGTCTCCAGCAGCTCCGAGCAGCGGATCCAGCCCGCCGGCACGTCGCGACGCAGCTCGCTGCGGTCCTGCCGGCCGGAGATGCGCCGCAACGACGACGCGAGGCCGTCGCCGACCTCGCGTGCGTCACGGAAGGACCGCTGGTGGTTCAACCGCGGCCCTCCTCGGAAGCGCCGTAGATGGATTAGGCGTGCCTAACCTTACAGACTTCCGGGAGCTGCGCCAATCGGGTGGGTCACTCCCAGGTTGCGGACTGTTCGCGGTGAGCGGACAGCGCGCGGATGGCGGAATCCACGTGGCCCCTCGCACGTTGGGCTTGACGTAAAGGTGCAGGGCAACCTGATGATGGGAGCACCCGGAAGATGCCACGTCCGGGTGCGGAAACGACCGCCGAGTGCCGTAGTGGTACGCCAGCGCGACGACTTGGCTACTAGAGTGGTCTCACGGTGCTGAATCCATCGCGGGTGAAAGCACGATGGAAACGGGCCGCCGGCGCAGCAGTCGAGGGAGTGCACATGTTTGAGAGGTTCACCGACCGCGCGAGGCGGGTGGTCGTTCTGGCTCAGGAAGAGGCCAGGATGCTCAACCACAACTACATCGGCACCGAGCACATCCTCCTGGGTCTGATCCACGAGGGTGAGGGTGTCGCCGCCAAGGCGCTGGAGTCGCTGGGTATCGCCTTGGAGGGCGTGCGTCAGCAGGTCGAGGAGATCATCGGCCAGGGCCAGCAGGCGCCGAGCGGGCACATTCCGTTCACGCCGCGGGCGAAGAAGGTGCTGGAGCTGTCGCTGCGGGAGGCGCTGCAGCTGGGCCACAACTACATCGGCACCGAGCACATCCTGCTGGGCCTGATCCGCGAGGGCGAGGGCGTCGCCGCGCAGGTCCTGGTCAAGCTGGGTGCGGACCTGAACCGGGTCCGCCAGCAGGTGCTGCAGCTGCTGTCGGGCTATCAGGGCAAGGAGTCCACCGAAACCGGTTCCGGCGGTCGTGGTGAGGGCACCCCGTCGTCGTCGCTGGTGCTGGACCAGTTCGGCCGCAACATGACGGTGCTGGCTCGTGAGGGCAAGCTCGACCCGGTCATCGGGCGCGGCAAGGAGATCGAGCGGGTCATGCAGGTGCTGTCCCGCCGGACGAAGAACAACCCGGTGCTGATCGGCGAGCCCGGCGTCGGCAAGACCGCCGTCGTCGAGGGGCTGGCGCAGAGCATCGTCAAGGGCGAGGTGCCCGAGACGCTCAAGGACAAGCAGCTCTACACCCTGGACCTGGGTTCCCTGGTCGCCGGCTCCCGTTACCGCGGTGACTTCGAAGAGCGGCTGAAGAAGGTGCTCAAGGAGATCAAGACCCGCGGCGACATCATCCTGTTCATCGACGAGCTGCACACGCTGGTCGGGGCGGGGGCCGCCGAGGGCGCGATCGACGCCGCGAGCATTCTGAAGCCGATGCTGGCCCGTGGTGAGCTGCAGACGATCGGCGCGACCACGCTCGAGGAGTACCGCAAGTACATCGAGAAGGACGCCGCCCTGGAGCGGCGGTTCCAGCCGATCCAGGTCGGTGAGCCGTCGCTGGAGCACACGATCGAGATCCTCAAGGGCCTGCGTGACCGGTACGAGGCGCACCACCGGGTTTCGATCACCGATTCGGCGCTGGTCGCCGCCGCGACCCTGGCCGACCGGTACATCAACGACCGGTTCCTGCCGGACAAGGCGATCGACCTGATCGACGAGGCCGGCGCCCGGATGCGGATCCGCCGGATGACCGCGCCGCCGGACCTGCGGGAGTTCGACGAGAAGATCGCGAACGTGCGCCGGGACAAGGAGTCCGCGATCGACGCGCAGGACTTCGAGCGGGCCGCCCGCCTGCGGGATGAGGAGAAGACCCTCCTCGGTCAGAAGGGTGAGCGGGAGAAGCAGTGGAAGGACGGCGACCTCGACGTCGTCGCCGAGGTCGACGACGAGCAGATCGCGGAGGTGCTGGCCAACTGGACCGGCATCCCGGTGTTCAAGCTGACCGAGGAGGAGACCACCCGGCTGCTGCGGATGGAGGACGAGCTCCACAAGCGCATCATCGGGCAGGAGGACGCGGTCAAGGCCGTGTCGCAGGCGATCCGCCGCACACGGGCCGGGTTGAAGGACCCGAAGCGCCCGTCCGGTTCGTTCATTTTCGCCGGCCCGTCCGGTGTGGGTAAGACGGAGCTGTCGAAGGCGCTGGCGTCGTTCCTGTTCGGTGAGGACGACGCGTTGATCCAGATCGACATGGGTGAGTTCCACGACCGCTACACCGCTTCACGGCTCTTCGGTGCCCCTCCGGGCTACGTGGGCTACGAGGAGGGCGGGCAGCTGACGGAGAAGGTGCGGCGCAAGCCGTTCTCGGTGGTGCTGTTCGACGAGATCGAGAAGGCGCATCAGGAGATCTACAACACGCTCCTGCAGGTGCTGGAGGACGGCCGCCTGACCGATGGTCAGGGTCGTACGGTCGACTTCAAGAACACGGTGCTGATCTTCACGTCCAACCTGGGCACCTCGGACATCTCGAAGTCCGTGTCGCTCGGGTTCGCCGGGTCCAACGACACCGGTACCCGGTACGAGAAGATGAAGCAGAAGGTCAACGAGGAAAT
>NZ_JBSGAI010000046.1:0-75847 GCF_053600695.1 Amycolatopsis sp. NPDC005003
AACGCTCGGCTGGGACACCCCAGCCGAGCGCTTGGCTACACTCCTGGCCAAAGCCAGTTGATCACACGTGTTGCAACGACCCCTGGAATCCGCCCCTCTCGGCCCGGGCCTTCACCGGCGGACCGGCAGGCACCTCTGGCGGGAAGTCGCCGATGGCGACACCCCGCCATCCCAACCCGTGTCTTTCCGGGAAAACCTCCCGCATCCTCGGAAAACCCCTCGCGGCGGCCGTGGCCCACGGCCGCCGCCTGGTATCCGAGGAGAGTGAGGTTCCGATGTCCCCGCGTCCCCCTCACCGACGCCGGCACCACCTGGCCGTCGCCGCCGCGATCGTTCTGTCCCTGCTGACCGCGCCCGGCGCCACCGCCGCTCCGGCCGGACCGCCACCCACCCCGCGCCCCACCGTCCACCGGGTCACCTTGCTCACCGGTGACGTCGTCACCTACGAACAGGACGGCGCGGGTCACCGCACCGCCCAGGTCGAACCGGCGCTCCGCCCGGACCGGTCGCAACCGGCCTTCCACCTCACCACCACCGCCGAGGGCCTGCTCGTGTACCCGTCGGACGCGCTCCCGCTGATCAACAGCGGGGCGCTGAACCGCACCCTCTTCAACGTCACCGCCCTCGTCGCCGACGGCCGCGACGACGCCACCTCCGCGACGATCCCGGTCATCACCCGCTACGACAAGACCGGAGGCCTGACCGCGCGGGCGAAGTCCCTGCCCCGCACCGAGCGGCCGATCGCGCTCACCACGGCCAACGCCGTCGGCCTGCGGGTCCGGAAAGCCGGCGCGGCCGACTTCTGGCACGCCCTGGTCACCCGGGACGCGGCCGGCCGGCCCGCGCTGGCCGCCGGCATCTCCGACGTCCGCCTCGACCGCAAGGTCCGGGTGGCGCTGGACAAGAGCACCGCGCAGGTCGGGGCGCCCGCCGCGTGGCAGCGGGGCCTGACCGGCGCCGGGACGACGGTCGCCGTCGTCGACACCGGGATCGACGCCGGGCACCCCGACCTGGCCGGCAAGACGGTCGCCGCCGCCGACTTCAGCGGGGAGGGCGACGTCGCCGACCACCACGGCCACGGCACGCACGTCGCCTCGATCATCAGCGGCACCGGCGCGGCTTCCGGCGGGCGCTACAAGGGCGTCGCGCCGGACGCGAAACTGGTCGTGGCCAAGGTCTTCGACGCCTCCGGCGAAGGCGACACCGCGCAGGTGATGGCCGGCATCGACTGGGCCGTGTCCCAGGGCGCGAAGATCGTCAACCTCAGCCTGGGAGCCGGGGTCAGCGACGGCTACGACCCGCTTTCCGAGCAGCTCGACACGCTGTCGGCGAAGACGGGGACGCTGTTCGTGGTGGCCGCGGGCAACGAAGGCCCCGGGGACCGGACGGTCACCACACCGGGCTCGGCGACCTCCGCGCTCACCGTGGGCGCGCTCGACCGCGACAACAGCCTGGCCTGGTTCAGCAGCCGCGGCCCGCGCCTGCGGGACGCCGCGGTCAAGCCGGAGATCGCCGCGCCCGGGGTCGGCATCGCCGCGGCCCGCGCGTCCGGCACCGCACTGGGCGACCCGGTCGACGACCGCTACACCCGCGTGTCGGGGACGTCGATGGCGACGCCGCACGTCGCGGGCGCCGCCGCGATCCTGCTCCAGCAGCACCCGGAGCTGTCCGGGGAGACGCTGAAGAACACGCTGGTCAGCACGGCCAAGGACGTCGGGCTGCGCTGGTACGAGCAGGGTGCCGGGCTGCTCGACGTCGCGCGCGCGGTCTCGCAGCAGGCCAGCGGCACCGCCGTGGCGAGCTTCGGCCGCACCGACCGCACCGCCGCGGCGCGGGTCGTGCGGACGCTGACCTACGCCAACACCGGCGACCGGCCCCTCGAGCTCACCCTGAAACTCCAGGTGCGCCCGTGGGACGACGGCACCGCGCCGCTGACCGGGATGCGGCTGTCGGGCACGAGCCTGTCCATCCCGCCGAAGTCCGCGAAGTCCGTGGAGCTGAGCGAAGACCCCAACGAGGGCACGGCCGGCGTCTACGGCGGCTCGGTGCTGGCCACGACCGCGGACGGCGCGGGCGCGCTCCGCACCGCCGTCAGCGCGTACAACGCGGCGGCGCTGGCGCCGGTAACGGTGCGGGTGCTCGACTCGGCGGGCGCTCCCGCGGAGCTGGCTTCGGCGCAGCTGATCGACGACAGCGCGGGTGGCGCCAACCGCAACGATCCCTTCCTCGACCAGGTCAGCCAGCAGGTCGACCTGGTCGGCGGGGTGGGCCGCGTCGCCGTTCCCGCGGGCCGGTATTCGGCGCTCGGCTGGGTCGTGGAACGCGGCGCGACGACGCGCCGCTGGTCCGCGGTCAGCGCTTCCGGGGTGGCGGTTTCGGCGCCCGCGGAGATCACGCTGAACGCCGCGACCGCCGTCCCGGCCGGGTTCACCACCCCGGAACCGGCCGATCTGCGCGACCGCACGGTTATGCTGCGGCGGGTGATCCCCCCGGCCGCGGGCACGAACGGCTACGTCGGTGAAGCCGGACTGTCGGCCGGCGGTTCCGCGTGGGAGGTGCGCGTCGCCCCGGCGGCGCCCACCACGACCGGCACGATTTCCCTGCAGGACAGCGCAGTGCTGTCTTCGGCGGCGGTCGACCTGCGGGCGGGCGCGACCGTGCTGAACCCCGCCTACGACGTCCCGACGCTGACGGCGAACCTGCCGGGCGAGCGGACGCTGCCGCTCGTGTTCGCCGAAGCGGCCGGCCTGCCCGCGGCGGACGTCCGCGGCAAGGCCGTCCTCGTCCGGATCCCGGCCGGCGCGCCCGACGACGTCTCGGCCGCCGCGGCGGACGCGGCCCGGCAGGTCGGTGCGGCGGGCGGCACCGTCGTGATCCCGTACGCCGGTGTGGCGGGTGCGGCGCCGATCCCCGGGCTGACCAGCGCGGCGGTGCCCACGCTCTCGCTCGGGTTCGAGCAGGGGGAGGCACTGCGCGCGGCGACGTCGGTGCACCTGGTGGTGCGCGCGGCGCCGGAAGCGATGTACAACCTCAGCTACTTCGAGCGCAACGGCGTGCCGAAGGACCTCGTCCGGCGGGTTGACCGGGCGTCGCTGGTCGCGACGAAGACGACCTACCACGCCGACCGGCCCGGCCTGAGCGGCCAGAAGAACTGGTACGCGTTCCCGACCGGCTCGTGGAAGACGCAGCTGGTGCAGGGGACGAAGATCCCCGTACCGGGAGCGTGGACGGAGTACACCGGGCCGGGTGACGACCGCCTCGTGTGGAAACGCGTGGTGACGTTGTCGGGCAACGACAACGCGGGCCGCCGCGCGTCACTGGCGATGAACGTCCAGGGCGGCTACCGCCCCGGCGAACGGTCGCGGCCGGACGAGCACTGGTTCCGCGCCCCGCTGCACAGCACGGCGGTGGAGCTCCCACCCGACCACCCCGCCCGCTACCCGGCGACGGCGAACGGCTGGACGGTGCTGTGCTCGCTGTGCCGCGGCGGGGAGGACCCGGACCTGTTCGTGCCGGCGCTGCAGTGGACCGACGGCCCGCACTACACGAGCCCGTACGAGAACGCCCGCTACTTCACGGGCACGACGGCACGCCTGTTCCGGGACGGCCGCGAGCTCCCGAGGGCCAACTCCGGCGACCCGCTCGCGCTGTTCCCGGTGTTCCGGCTCGCTCCCGAGCGGGCGGCCTACCGGCTCGACGTCACCGACGTGATGCCGGCCCAGGCCCAGGTCGGCACGCCCACCGGCGTCCTGTTCCGGCTCGCGCCGCGCACCGACACGTCGTGGACGTTCACCTCGGAGCGCGCCGCGGTCGCGCCGCCGGCCGGGTACACGTGCCACCCGGCCGGGACGGCGTGCGCGTTCCAGCCGCTGATCCAGCTGGACTACCGGCTGCCGCTCGACGCGGCCGACCGGGCGCCCGCGGCGTTCACGTTCGACATCGCGGCGGCGTCCCACTCCGGCGCGCGCGGCGGCGGCCCGGTGACCCAGCTGCGGGTCGCGTCCTCGGTGGACGAAGGACGCACGTGGACACCGGCGGTGGCCCGCCCGCACGGCGATGCCGTGTGGACGGTGACGGTGGACCAGCCGTCGGGCGAGTACGTCTGGCTGCGCGCGGAAGCCCGCGACGGATCGGGGAACACGGTCACGCAGACGGTGCAGCGGGCGTACGAGATCAGTCGCTGACGTCCGGCCGCGGCAGGGCGACCCACCCCCGGGTGGCGGCCTGCAGCCCGGCCTGGAACCGGGTGCCGGCCCCGAGCTGGGTCATCAGGTGCCGCAGCCGGCGCTGGAAGGTCCGGTAGCTCATGCCGAGCTGCTTGGCGATGCTCCGGTCGGGCAGGCCGGTGGTGAGCAACGCGAGCAGCCGGGCGTCGTCGACGGAGAGGACGCCCGGCTGCTCGGTCGCCGGCAGCCGCAACGGCAGCCCTTCGCGCCAGAGGAGGGCGAAGAGGGCGCTGAGCGCGTCGAGCAGGGCGCAGCGCCGGATGACGAGCGCGGTGCGGATCTCGGGGAGGTCGGATCGCAGCGGGATCAGCCCGACGTCCCGGTCGACGAGGATCATCTTCAGCGGCGCCTCCGGCACGACCCGGGCTTCCTCGCCGAGCACGAGCCCGGCCTCGAGATCGGTGGGGAGATCGTGCAGTTCGAGCGCGCTCCGGTCGTAGACACCCCGGAACCGCACCCCCTGCCCGAGCATCTCCCGCTCGGCGGGGTGGAGAACGGTGGGCGGCTGGGCGTACGGGGGCTTGTCGACGAAGGCGACTTCCTGCTTGGCCTGCCGCAGCAGCCGATCGGCCCGTTCGGCGATCCGGTCGTTCCCGTGCACGACCTCGATGAGGTCGACGGCCTGCTGCGCGGGAGCGTCCCGGAACTGCGCTTCGAGCTGCGCGGCGACCAGTCTCGCGGCGGCGAGCTCCTGGTCCTTCCGCCCGAGCATGGCCCCGATGGCGACTTCCGGCCGCACGGGGGCGTAGGTCCTGGGCGTCCCGGGCAGGCGGGCGAGCAGGCCCTTGCGGATGAGGACGCGCAGCACGGGCCGCAGCCGGTCCTCGGTGAGCGCGGTGGCCTCCCGCAGCTGGGCGAGGGTCATCGACCCGGAGCCGGCAAAGGCTTGGTAGACCTCCAGGTCGGCTTCCCGCAGACCGATGATGTCGAGCATGACCCTCCCGAGCGCGTTCCGGCTGCGTGGCCGACGGTAGCGCTGCCGGGGGAGGAGGGAGAGGTACGGAAAGTACTCGGCGCCGGCGGCCGTAATGAGCTGCCGGGAACATCACCTCTTCCGCGGGGAAGGACCAGGCGGCCGGGAGCCGGCTATGCGGTTCGGCAGCTGCGCGGCCAGGTGCTTGATCAGCTCGCCGATCCGCCGCGGGACCCGGGCGTCGTCGGCGCGGAGGGCGTAGATGTCGGCCGGCGGGGTCGGCACGTCCGGCAGTACGCGCACCAGCGCACCGCTGTCGAGGTGGGAGCGGACCTGCCACTCCGACCGCATGATCACCCCGTGCCCCTGCAGGGCCCAGCCGGTCACGATGTCGCCGTCGTTGCTCGACAGGTGGCCGCGCACCCGGACCTGGCGCGGGTTGCGGGCGTCCCCGAACCGCCACAGCGCGAAGTCGCCCTCGTTTTCGCGGAGGACGATGCAGTCGTGGTCCGCCAGGTCCTCGATCCGCTCGGGCCGCCCGCACCGGTCCACATAGGACGGCGCCGCGCACGGCACCCGGCGGTTCTTCGCCAGCCGGCGCATCCGCAGTGAGGAGTCCGGTGGGGTGCCGACGTGGATGGCGAGGTCGAACTCGCGCCGGTGCGGGCGCAGGGGCAGCGCGGACGTGTGGAGCCGGACGGTCAACCGCGGGTGCCGCGCGGTGAACTCACCGAGCAGCGGGGCGATGTGCGCGCGGCCGAGGCCCAGGGTGGCCTCGACCACGATGGCTCCGCGCAGGTCGCCGGAGCGGGGACCGACCGCGTCCTCGAGCTCGCGAACCTGGTCGAGGATCGGCTCCAGCCGCGCGGCGAACAGCTCTCCCTCGGAGGTCAACGCGAGCCGGCGCGTGCCGCGGTGCACCAGGTGGGCGCCGAGCCGGCGCTCCAGTGCGCTGAGGCGCTTGCTGACGACCGGCAGCGAGCACTGCAGCTCGCGAGCGGCCGCCGTCAGCGTTTCGCTGGACGCGACCACCTGGAAGAAGCGGAGATCGTCGATCATCGCGGTTCGTGCCTTTCGCTCAGCGAAAGGATAGGTTGCCCGGGCGGTTCTTGCCGGGACGGCGGCCGCCGATCAGGGTGGAAGGCGCGTGTTCACCGGATCGACAGGAGCGTTTCGTGTCCCAGCGTCACCGCATCGCGGTCATCCCGGGGGATGGCATCGGCCGCGAGGTCGTCCCGGAAGGGCTGAGGTGCCTCCAAGCCGCCGCCGACGCCCACGGGTTCGAGCTCGACGTCGTCGAATTCGGCTTCGCCTGTGCCGACTACTGGCTGCGGCACGGCGAGATGCTGCCGCCGGACTGGCGGGAGGTGCTCGGTGGGTTCGACGCGATCTTCTTCGGGGCGGTCGGGTGGCCCGAGGTGGTGCCCGACCACGTTTCGCTGTGGGGCAGCCTCCTGCAGTTCCGGCGGGGCTTCGAGCAGTACGTCAACCTGCGGCCGGTGCGGCTGCTGCGCGGGGTCCGCAGCCCGCTGCGCGACCACGGCCCCGGCGACATCGACTTCTTCGTCGTCCGCGAGAACACCGAGGGCGAATACTCGAGCATCGGCGGCCGGATCTTCGAGGGCACCGACCGCGAAACGGTCCTGCAGGAGACCGTGATGACCCGGACCGGAGTGGACCGGGTGCTGCGCTACGCCTTCGAACTCGCCGCCGCCCGCCCCCGCAAGCGCCTGACCTGGGCGACCAAGAGCAACGGCATCGCCATCTCCATGCCGTACTGGGACGAGCGCGCGACGGCGATGGCGGAGCGGTACCCGGACGTCGTCGCCGGCAAGGACCACATCGACATCCTCGCGGCCAAGTTCGTCCTGCGGCCCGGGCAGTACGACGTCGTCGTGGCCAGCAACCTGTTCGGCGACATCCTTTCCGACCTCGGCCCGGCCTGCACCGGCACGATCGGGATCGCCCCGAGCGCCAACATCAACCCGGACCGCACCTGGCCGAGCCTGTTCGAACCGGTCCACGGCTCGGCCCCCGACATCGCCGGGCGCGGGATCGCCGACCCGGTCGGGCAGATCTGGAGCGGCGCCATGCTCCTCGACCACCTGGGAGAAACCGCCGCGGCCGCGGCGGTGCTGGCCGCGATCGAGCGCGTGCTCGCCGGACGCCCGGAAGTGCTCACCCCCGACCTCGGCGGTTCCGGCACGACCGCGGGCCTGGGCACGGCGATCGCCGCCGAGATCGCCGCCGGGGCCGCGGCACCGTGACCCCCGCGTCCGGCCCGGAGGCCGGCGAGGGCCGCGCCGGTCAGGGCCGGCCGGCGACCGCCGGCGTGGTGGGTGCGGCGAGCAGATCTCCCAGTCCGCCGCGGGCGTCCTCGATGACGAGCGCCTCGGCGGCTGCCGGGTCGCCCGCCCGCAACGCCCGGACGAGCGCGCGGTGGCTCCCGTAGCGGTCCAGGCCGAACTCGTCGTTCTCCGCGATGCGTTCCAGTAGCCGGGTCCGCCGCTCGGGCCGGGAGAACACCCGGGTCTGGCCGAGCAGGCGCACGAGAACCGGGTTGTGCGCGCACGCCTCGACGACCTCGTTGAAGCGTTGCATGGTGTCGAGCAGCCGGTCCACGTGCCGGGCCGTCTCCTGCCCGGCCTGGTGCCGTTGCTTGATGACGATCAGCAGGTCGTCGGCTTCGTCGAGGACGGCGTTCAGGTGGTCCAGCTGGGCCGGGGACGCGTGCCGCGCGGCGAAGCGGGCCACCATCCCGCGCAGGGCCACCTCGACTTCGGCGAGGTCCTGGATGGCGGTGTCGCCGAAGGCCGTCACCTGGACCGTCCGCGCTCCGGTGCGCTCGAGGAGACCGTCCTGCTCGAGGCGGCGGATGGCCTCGCGCACCGGTGTCGGGCTCACCGACAGCCGCTCGGCGAGCCCGCGTTCGGTGACCTTCTGCCCCGGCCTCAGTTCGCCGGTCGTGATCGCGTCGCGGACGGCGCGGTACGCGCGGTCGGCCAGCGTGTCGGCCGCCAGCCCCTTCAGGGTCTCCCTTGCCATGGCGTCACTGTATCTGCCATGGCGGAGTCATGATGCAACGCTTGACGTTCTTGCTATAGCAAAAGTACGGTGGCGGTCACCCGCGGCAGCGATGACAGGGAAGGTGGCGGATGACGACGACGTCGAGCACACCACACGTGCGGACGGGCCGCATCACGTTCTTCGTCGCCCTGGCGGTCTTCGCGCAGGAGTCGACGTGGAACCTCTACGACTCGCAGGTGCCGCCGCTGCTGCGCGCGCACATCGGCAGTGCCGCGCTGATCGGCCTCCTGATGGGGATGGACAACGTGCTCGGCATCTTCATCCAGCCGTGGATGGGCAACCGGTCGGACCGCACGCGCACGTCGTGGGGCCGCCGGATGCCCTACCTCCTCGCCGGGATGCCTTTGGCGGCCCTGCTGTTCCTCGTCATCCCGCACGTCGCGGCCACCTTGCCGCTGCTGATCCTGACCATGTTCGGCTACGCGCTGGTGGCGAACTCGTTCAAGCCGATCGCCGAATCCCTGCTCCCGGACTTCGTGCCGCCCGAGCGGCGGAGCCGGGCCAACGCGGTCGTCAAGATCGCGTCGAGCCTCACGGTGCTGGTGGCGGCGCTGATCAGCATCTTCCTGATCGACACGCACCCGAAGCTGTCGTTCGCGATCCCCGCGATCCTGATGGTGGTGTCGCTGGCCGTGCTGGCCGCGAACGTGCGGGACAGCCGGTCGACGGCGTACCGGAACGCCGTCGAGGAGGAACGCGCGCCGGAGGGCACGGCCGCACCCGCCGCGCGGGTGCGGGACACCGTGCTCGACATCGTGCGGGACCCCGACCACAGCCGGTTGCTGCTCATCGTGGCCATCCTGCTCTTCGGTGGCGCGTGGGCCGCGTCGCGGGCGCTCATCACGCCTTATGGCATGGAGGTGCTGGGCCTGTCCCGCGGTGAAGCCGGCGGCCTGACGCTGCCCAGCGGAGTGGCCTTCATCGTGGCCGCCTACCCGGTGGCCAGGCTCGCCGAACGCTTCGGCCGGCTGCGGGTGATGACCGCCGGGATGATCGTCTTCGCGGCCGGCCTGGTGCTCGGCAGCCTGGTGGCGACGCCGGCCGGCGTCGTGGCCGGCCTCTGCGTCGCTTCCGCGGGTGCGTCCTCGTTCCTGGTCAACGCGGTCGTCGTCCTGTGGAACCTGGCGCCGTCCGACCGCGTGGTCGGGACCTACACCGGCCTCTACACCGTCGGCTGGGTGAGCGGCGGCTTCCTGGGGCCGGCCCTGGTCGGCGGCCTGGTCGACCTGACCGGCTGGTCCCTGCTGCTGGTCCACGTCGCGATCGTCGCCGTGCTCGCCGTCCTGGCGGTCGCGCGCGTCGATGCCCGGCAACGCCGGTCGTCGGCGGGGCGGGCGCTGTGACCGCCCGCGTCCTGATCACGACGGACTACCTGCGTCCGGGCGACGAGGCCGACCGGTTCCTGCGGCGCACCGGTCTCGAGACCAGCCACCTGCCCATGACCGGTCGCCGCGATCCCGAGGCCCTCGCGGACGCCCTCGCCGGGATCGACGCGGCGCTGGTGGCCAACGAACCGCTGACCGAAGACGTGCTCGCCCGGGCGTCGCGGCTGCGCGTCATCGTGCGGACGGGCGTGGGCTACGACTCGATCGACGTCCGGGCCGCCGCCCGGCTCGGGATCACCGTGAGCAACCTGCCCGGTGTCAACGCCACCGCCGTGGCCGAGTACACGCTCGGCCTGCTGCTGGCGGGAGCCCGGCGGCTCGTGCAGTCCGCGTGCGGTGTGGCGCAGGGGACCTGGCCGCGGGCGGACGGCCACGAACTGCGCGGCTCGACGCTCGGCCTCATCGGCTACGGCGCATCGGCGCGCGCGGTGGTCCCGCTGGCCCGCGCGTTCGGCATGAACGTGGTCTGCACGACGAACGTCCCGGCGCGGCTGCGCGATCCCGGTGTCCGCTACACCGGGCTGGGCGAGCTGCTGTCCACTTCGGACTACGTCTCGGTGCACACCGCGCTCACCGAACGCACCCGTGGCCTCCTGGACGCCGAGGCGTTCAAGCTGATGAAGCCGACGGCGTTGCTGGTCAACACCGCACGCGGCGCCATCGTCGACGAGGACGCCCTCGTCGCGGCGGTACGGGCGGGCGAGATCGCCGGCGCGGCGCTCGACGTCGTGCGCGAAGAGCCGCTTCCGCCCGGCAGCCCCTTGCGGGGTGTGGACGGGATCGTCGTCTATTCCCACCTGGCCGGGCAGACGGCCGAAGCACGTGCCGCCGCGGGCCTGCGCGGCGCGGAGGAACTGGTCGCCGCACTCGCGGGACGGGCGCGGTTCGTGGTGAACGGAGAGAAATGAGGGACATGGACGAAGTGCGCGTCCTGACGCCGAGCGGCATGCTCGGCGCCGGCTGGGACCACGCGACGGTCGAGCGCGGGATCGCCCTGGGGGCCGACGTCATCAGCATCGACGGCGGGTCCACCGATTCCGGGCCCCACTACCTCGGCGCCGCGACGGCCAAGACGACGGCCAAGGCGGTGGCGCGCGACCTGCGCAGCCTGCTGACGGCGGCCTCCGCCGCGGGCATCCCCGTCATCGTGGGCTCCTGCGGGACGAGCGGGACCGACCGCGGCGTCGACTGGGTCGCCGGGATCGCCGCCGAGGTGATGGCCGAGGAAGGCCTGGACCTGAAGGTGGCGCGGATCTACAGCGAGCAGAACGCGGCCGAGCTGAAGGAACACCTGGACGCGGGCCGGATCCACCCCCTGCCACCGTTGGGAGAACTGACCGCCGAGACACTGGAGAGCTGCACGCACATCGTCGGCGCCATGGGGCACGAACCGATCGTCGAGGCGCTGCGTGCCGGGGCCCAGGTCGTGCTCGCCGGCCGCGCCACCGACACCGCGGTGGCGGCCGCCTACCCGCTCATGAAGGGGATGCCCGCCGGGCCGACCTGGCACGCCGCCAAGATCGTCGAGTGCGGTGGCCAGTGCACGAGCAACCCGCGCGCGGGCGGTGTCCTCGCCACCATCGACGACGGCGGCTTCACCATCGAGCCGCTCGATCCCGCCGTGTCCTGCACGCCGATGTCGGTGGCCGCCCACATGCTGTACGAGACCGCCGACCCGTTCGAGATGCGGGAGCCCGCCGGCACCCTCGACGTCCGGGACGCGCGGTACTTCGCGGTCGACGACCGGATCGTCCGTGTCGAGGGGTCCCGGTTCCACGTCGCCGGCCAGTACACGATCAAGCTCGAAGGCGCCCGGATCACCGGCTACGAAACCGTGTCGTTTTCCGCGATCCGGGACCCGCGCATCCTCGCCGACCTCGACGAGTGGGCGCGGCTGATGCGCACGGTGCTCACCGAGCGGGTGCGCCAGACGCTGGAGCTGGCGGACGACGAGTACGCGTTCGATCTCCGCCTCTACGGGCACAACGCGGTGCTGGACGAGCTCGAACCCGAGGCCGGGCCGCCGCGCGAGGTCGGCGTGATGGTGCTCGTCAACGCGCCCGACCAGGCCACCGCCACGGCCGTCGCCAAGGTCGCCAACCCGCTGATGCTGCACCTGCCGGCCCCGGGGATGGACTACCTGCCCAGCTTCGCCTTCCCGTTCTCGCCCGCGGAGATCGAGCGCGGCGCGGCGTACGAGTTCGTGCTGAACCACGTCGTCGACTGCACCGATCCCGCCGAGCTGTTCC
The DNA here is from genome assembly GCF_053600695.1 of Amycolatopsis sp. NPDC005003. Taxonomy (NCBI): domain Bacteria; kingdom Bacillati; phylum Actinomycetota; class Actinomycetes; order Pseudonocardiales; family Pseudonocardiaceae; genus Amycolatopsis; species Amycolatopsis sp. NPDC005003. The sequence continues at coordinate 11,861 of NZ_JBSGAI010000046.1, forward strand.
GGATCGAACTGGGGGAGCACACCGATGCCTGACACCACTCTCGCGGATCTCGCCCACGAAGTCCGCTCCAAGAACGCGGGCCCATTCTGGGTCACCATGGAGCTGTTCATGCGCGACGCCGAGGGCTACCGGCTCGCCGCGGACCTGGTGGACGAGCGGCTGATCGCGCGGCTGTACCAGGTGGCGGAAAGCACCGTCCGGATCTTCCGGATCCCGTCTCTCGACGTCGTGAAGATCTCCTTCCCGCGCCCGGTGAGCCAGGGTTCGCTCCGGGACCGTGACGTCCACGCGGGACAGCACCACGTCCCGCTGGCCCGCGTCCCGGTGATGTCCCGTGATTAGGGTCGCGGACCTGCCGGCCGCACACCCCGGCCGCCGGCTGCTCACCAAGCGGACCCCCTTCTTCGCCGCGCCGGGCGAACCGCGCTGCAGTTACTGCGTCTACGTGCCGACGAGCTGGACCCCGGAGAGCGAGCTGCCGGTCCTGGTGGCCGTGCACGGCACCGGCCGCAGCGTGGGTGAGCTGCGCGAGGGATTCATCCCGTTCGCCGAACACCACGGCTTGATCGTGGTGTTCCCGCTGTTCCCGGTGGGCATCGACGACCCGGACGACGTCGACGGCTACAAGCTCCTGCAGGCCCACGGCATCCGGTTCGACCTGGTGCTGCTGAACATCCTGGAGCAGGTCCGCTTCCGGTGGAACGCCCGCACCGGCACCGTGCTGCTGTGCGGCCACTCCGGCGGCGGCCAGTTCGCCCACCGCTTCCTGTACCTGCACCCCGACCGAGTGGCGGCAGTCGCGATCGGAGCGCCCGGCGGCGTGACCTTGCTCGAGCCCGAGCTCGCCTGGCCACAAGGCATCGGCGACACCCGCCGGCGGTTCGGGATCACGGTGGATCCCGCGGCGGTAGCCCAGATCCCGGTACTGCTGGTCATCGGCGGCGACGACGACGGCCGCGCCGACCTGGCCGCCATGGGCGACCACGGCCACAGCCGGCCAGAGCAGCTCGACCGCCTCGCCCAAACCCTGGCCGGCCACGGAGCGGCGGTGGAGAAGGTCGTGGTGCCCGGCGTCGGGCACAGCGCCGCAGGAACACGCCCGCCGGTCACCGGCTTCTTCGGCCGCCTGCTGTCCGAATGAGACACGCCCGGGGTGCTCGGCGTCCGAGCGGACCCCCGGATACGACGAAAGCCACGTTTACCTGCGTAAACGTGGCTTGTCCGTCGGGCTGACAGGATTTGAACCTGCGACCCCTTGACCCCCAGTCAAGTGCGCTACCAAACTGCGCCACAGCCCGGACCCGCACTCCCTGAGTGCGTGAGAAGTACTCTAGCGTGCCCGCCGAACAGCCCCGCAACCAGGGTCCCCTGTCCTCCTGACCTGCGGAAACAAGCCAGGAGGACAGGGACTCAAGATCATGCCGGGTTGGCGGCGTGGGTCAGCGTCTGCCATGCCACGAAGAGGTTGTTCGAGCCCGCCGGGCGTTGGCGCTCTGTCAACGTCTGCGTGTTCGTCATCGCGATGCCCATGCGTGTGTTCAGCGCGTTGAAGCCCACCTCCGTCACTGGGCCGAGGCCGAGATTCAGGTGTCCCGAACACAGCCAGGAGGGCACCGCCGCGCCCAGCTGGTACTTCGACTGGAAACCCAAGGCCTGACGCAGGCGCGTGCCGACGTCGGTCCCGTACACGTCGTCGCCCTGGATGCGGAGCGTTTCCGCCACGTCCGCGATTGCCGCTATGCCGTAGCCCGTGTGGGTGAAGTCGCGGCAGGTTTCCTGGGTCAGGCCGTCCACGAACGTCGACTGGCCCTGCCAGTAGCCCACGATCTGGTCGCGGGAGGAGAGGCCGCTGCCGGGGACCGTTTTCGGCAGGGCGCCGTCCGAAGTCAGGTACACGTAAGCCGCGACGCGGTTGCGGTAGCGCGTCACCGCCTTGTCGTAGCTCGTCCGGTCCTCCAGGAACACCGAGATGCCCACCGCGGCCTCCATCATGGACAATTCCCAGTTCCCGTTGCTGTTGCTGCCGTTGATCACCTTGGTCAGGTACACGTTCCGCAGCATCGTCGCGAACCGGCCCGAGTTCGGCCAGCTCGAATACGTGTACTTGACGATCTCCGCCGCGCGCGGCCACGACGAACCCGCCCAGCCCGTCTGCAGCGGGGCGTTGCTGTTCGTGTGGCTGGTGATCACCGCCGACCACGCGTCCATCAGCGCGATCGACTTCTGTGCGTAGCGCGCGTCGCCCGAGATGTACCAGATCAGCGCGTCCGTGTACGCCGCCAGTGCGTCTTCGCGCTCGTCCGTGCAGCCGTTGTTCGGGTTCGAATACGAGCCGCATTCGACCACCGCACGCGGTTTCGGTGTTCGCGAGAGGGAGGCGTACGAGCTGGCCCGCGCCTGGTCGTACGCCGCCTTCCACGGCTGGGCGCCGGCGTTCACCTTGGCCTTGACGAAGTCCAGCTGGGGACGGCTCACCAGCACGCCGGGGTGGGTGAACGCCGCCGGGGCTGCCGGAGCCGGGGTGGCCAGCACCCCCAGGAGCAGGGGGACCAGCGCGAGGACCTTGCGGAAGCGGGACATGGCTCTCCATAAGATTGTTGGTGTTCGGGACTGGATGTTCTGGATGCCCGGGGCGGCGGGGTGTGGCTGATGGCTCTCTGCCGTTGGGTGGCTTCAGAGGAGTGGCCGCCTTGTCGTTCTGGACGTCCTGGCCGCTGATTGAGATCTGCGCTGTGGTCGCTGTTTATGGAGATGTCGGCGGGTCGTCCACGGGGTGCAGCTGGGAAGACGGGAGGACCGGCCGGATGGCCGTGGGCAAGGTGTGGGTCGGGATCGATGTCGGCAAGGGCTTCCACCATGCGTGCGCGGTGGACGAGACCGGGAAGATCGTGTTCTCGCGGAAGGTCCCCAACGGGCAGACCGCGATTGAGCAGCTGATCGCCCGGACCACCGCGAAAGCGTCCGAGGTGGTGTGGGCGGTCGACATGACCTCCGGCGCGGCCGGTTTGCTGATCACGTTGCTGCTGGCCACGGGGCAGCCGGTGGTGTCGGTGCCGGGCCGGCTGGTCAACCGGATGTCCGGCGCCTTCGCCGGCGAGGGCAAAACCGACGCTCGTGATGCCCGCACCATCGCCGAAACCGCCCGGATGCGCGGCGATCTCACGCCGATCACCACCCCTGATGCGGTCGTGACCGACCTGCAGGTGCTCACCGCGCGGCGGGAGGACCTGATGGCCGACTGGGTCCGCGGAGTCAACCGGGTCCGGGAGCTGCTGGCAAGCATTTTTCCCGCGCTGGAGCGGGCGTTCGACTACTCGACCCGTTCGGCGCTGGTGCTGATCACGGGTTTCCAGACTCCCGACGGCATCCGCGCGGCCGGAGCAGCCGGTCTGTCGGCCTATCTGGCCGAGCATGGTGCCTGGGCCAAGGGCATCCCGTCCATGGTGGACAAGGCTCTGGCGGCCGCAGCGGAGCAGACCGTTGCCCTGGCAGGAGAATCGGTGACCGCGCCGTTGATCGCCCGGCTGGCGCGTCAGCTGCTGGAGCTGGACCGGGAGATCAAGGACCTGGGCAAGCAACTCGCCGAACGGTTCGGTGAGCATCCCGATGCCGGGCACATCACCAGCCTCGACGGGTTCGGTCCCATTCTGGGTGCGCAGCTGCTGGCCGGGACCGGCGGCGACCTGCAGGCCGCGTTCCGCAGTGCCGCGCATCTGGCGGCCTATGCCGGGCTGGCGCCGGTGCCCCGTGATTCCGGGCGGATACGGGGCAACCTGCACCGCCCGCAGCGCTACCACCGCGGCCTGCGCCGGGTGTTCTACCTGGCCGCGCTCTCGGCGATCAAACGCCCCGATAGCCCTTCGCGGGTGTTCTACCTGCGCAAACGTGATGAGGGGAAGGGGCACACCCAAGCACTGATCGCCCTGGCACGCCGCCTGGTCGACGTCATCTGGGCCCTGCTGCGCGACGGCCGCGAGTTCCATCCCTCACCACCGGCCGCAGCCGCAGCTACTGCTTGACACAGTCATTGAGACTCCTCGAGACGACGGTGTCCTGGGGCGCGCCGGCTCAGTGTCATGGTCCAGACCATCGCTGGTCAAGCTTTTCTTTGTGCCCCAAAGAAAGGGTTCAGCCCGCTGAACGGAAACGTTCAGCGGGCTGAACGGAACGTCAGCCGAGCCCGGCGCTCACCGCGTTCATCAGCGCGCCGGTGTCGCCCGACATCTCCCACGCCATCACGCCGAGCAGCCCGCGCGACTTGAGCCACGTCGTCTTCAGCCCGATCGACCAGGCGTCGTCGAACGTCCACCACTGCCCGCCGTTGCCCGTGTAGCACGACGTCGCGACCGCCGCCGTGTCGTGGTGGACCGTGCATCCAGGCACGCTCGCCACCAGGTTCGCGTACCCGCGGGTGCCTGCTTCCTCGGCGAACTGGCCCGGCGCCGCGCCGGTCGCCGACTGCCATTCGCCGCTCTTCCCGCCGTCGGCCACGCCCTGCCAGCCGCGGCCGTAGAATGCCAGGCCGAGCGTCAGCCGCCGTGGATCGACGCCGGCATTCGTGTACGCGTTGATCGCGCTTTCCGCACTGAAGTGGAAGTTGTCCGGGTCGTCCGCGTCGGCGTACAGGTTGCCCTGGTGGCCGGTGCGGTTCGGCTCCCACGAGTTGTCGCTGCCCGCCCCGTGGAAGTCGTACCCCTGCACGTTCGCCACGTCCAGGTAACTGAACACCTTCGCCAGGTCCCAACCCGAAGCGACCTTCGCCGGGTCGGCCGGGGTGAACGCGTGCAGCTGGTACCGCTTGCCGGTGGTCGCGCCGTAGGCGTCCAGCTGTGTGCGGAACTCGGCCAGCAGCGCGGTGAGGTTCGCCTTGTCGTTCGGGTTCCAGTGGTTGCCCGGGTGCCCGTCGCCGCTCGCCGGCCACTCCCAGTCGAGATCGATGCCGTCGAAGATGCCGGCCGCGGTGCCCGGGCCGCCCGCGCCGCCGTAGGGCGCGATGTTGCCCTTCAGCCACGTGTCCACACAGGACGCGACGAACTTCTTGCGCGAGGCGTCGGTGGCGGCGACGTCCGAGAAGTACTTCGAATACGTCCAGCCGCCGAGCGACACCAGCACCTTCAGGTTCGGGTGCTTCGCCTTGAGCTTCTTCAGCTGGTTGAAGTTGCCGCGCAGTGACTCCCAGCCGGTGTCGGCCACACCGTCGACGGACTGCGCCGCCGCGAACGGCCGCGAGTAGTCGGCCTCGGCATCACCGGCGCCGTCGCCCTGGTTGGGGTCCTGCGGGTTGGCCGTGGTGCCCTTCGTGACCCCGGACAGGCAGGTCAGGTTCACCGGATCGATGTTCTCGAACGCGTACAGCAAGTGCGTCAGCTTCGCCGCCGCGCCCGACGTTTCCAGGTTCTTCACGAAGTACTGGCGCCCGTAGATGCCCCACTGCACGAAGTACCCGACCTTCGCGTAGCCCGAGACGATGTCGCCGGTCCGCGCGGTCACCGCGGCGCTCGGCGCCGAAACGTTGTCGTAGCCGTCGCGGGCGCGCACCGTGAACGTGTACGAAGTGGACGGTGCCAGCCCGGTCACCACCGCCGACGTCGTGGTCACCGTCGTGGCCAGCACCGACCCGCGGTACACGTCGTAGCCGATCACGCCGGTGTTGTCCGTCGACGCCGTCCACGCCAGGGAGACGCTGCCCGAGTCGGCGGCCGTCGAGCGCAACCCGGTCGGCGCGGACGGCGCCTGCGTGTCGTCGGCCGGGTTGTTCGTCGTGACAGTCAGAGAAGCGCTCGCCGGGGAGGTGTTCCCCTTGGCATCCTTGGCTTTCACGGTGAACGAGTAGGCCGTGCCCGGAGCGAGCCCGGAGACGGTGGCGCTCGTCCCGGTCACCGACGCGGCCACTGAATTCCCCTGGTAGACGTCGTACCCGGTCACCGGCAAGGAGCCGGCCGCCGAAGCGTTCCACGCCAGCGCGACCGACTTCGTCGTCTTCGCGACCAGGCGCAGGTTCGCCGGCGCGCCCGGCGGGGTGTCCGGTGAACCGTCGCAGTTGGCGTTGTCGACGCGGCACTGCGTCGGCGTCGCGGCGGCACTCAGCCGGAACGTCGGGCTGTACGGGTAGGTGTTCCGGCCCGGCGCCAGCGTCGCGATGTAGTACGCGGGCGTCAGCGTGACCTGGGTGCCGTTCTGGGACACCGTGCCGTGTTCCCCGGTCGAAGCCGTGACGCCGGCGGGGAGCGTGAACGTGATCGCCCAGTTGCTCACCGACGTGGTTCCGGTGTTCGCGACCGTGTAGGTGCCGGTGGTGCCGCTCATCGCCAGGGTGGCGGTCAGCGAGCCGGCTGCGGCGGCGGGTGGGGCGAGCGCCGCGGTGCCGCCGAGTGCGATGAGCAAGGCGGCGAGTGCGGAGCGTAGTCGTGCGGGAGTGCGTCTCATGGCGGTTCTCCAAGCGGCACGAGGCGGGGGACGATGTGGTCTAGACCACATCGAATGTAACCCGGTGCGGCGAGAACCGCGCACGCCCGAACGGCGGCAACCGGTGTCCGAACGGACGGTTAACGTCCCGAGAAGGTCGCCTTCCCCGGTCCGTCGGCGAGGAACGACTTCACGGCGGTGCGGAGGTCTTCGGTGTCGAAGAGCTGGGCCGCGATCGTCGTGATGTGCGCGTTCGCCTCGGGGACGCCGCCGGCGGAGAAGTGGTCGAGCACGCGCTTGGTCGCCGCGTGGGCCCGCGTCGGTCCCTCGGCCAGCCGGCGGGTGAAAGCGCGCGCGGCGTCGTCGAAGCCCTCGTCCGGCAGGACGCGGTTGACGACGTTCCAGCGCTCCAGCGTCGCGGCGTCGTAGGTGTCGCCGGTCAGCACGAACTCTTTGGCGCGCCCGACGCCGGCGCGCGCGGCCAGCCGCTGGGTGCCGCCCATGGTCGGCGTCAGGCCGACGACCTTCTCGACCAGCCCGAACTTCGCGCGCTCGGCGGCGAGGATGAGGTCGCAGGCCACGGCGACCTCGAACGCCCAGGTCAGGCACAGGCCGTGCGCCGCGAACACCGTCGGGAACGGCAGCGCCGCGATGCGGTCCGGCACCGCCAGCATTTCGTCGAACAGCACCTTCGCCTCGTCGGGCGAGCCCTGGGCGTCGAACAGCGAAACGTCGACACCGCCACTGACGATCTTGCCTTCGGCGCGGATGAGCAGCGCCCGCGCGGGTTCGGCCTCCAGCTCGCCGATCGCCGAGGAGAGCGAGGACTGCAGCGAAGCCGTGTAGAGGTTCAACGGCGGAGCGTCGACGGTCAGGACGGCGAGCCCGCCGTCACGATCGAGGCGGACCTGCTGAGTCATGTTCACCCTGCTTCTTCGGCTTCGACGATATCGTCCCAATACTGCTGGGCCTCGGGGCGCCAGTCGACGTGTTTGTGATGGAACAGCTCCGCCGCCTTCGTCCCGCTCCACTTCGCCGGCAGCAGCTCGGCGGGCAGCTGTGGGTCGAGGAAGGGGAAGCGCCGCCACTCGTGGACCAGCTCGGTCTGCGCGCGCAGCACCGCGCGGCCGCCGGTGGGGTGCAGGCCGGTGAAGCGGTCGATGAAGTCCTCGTAGCGGTCCTTGAGGTCGGTCAGGTCCCAGGACCGGGCGACCATGGACTCCTGCTCGCCGACCTCGCCGTACGCGGCGGTGAACGACATCGCCTGCGCGTCGAGGCCGAGCTCGTTGACGATCTGCTGGGCCTCCCGCTGGCGGGACAGATCCGGGCTGACCCACACACCGGCGACCGGCGAGCCGAAGCCCGCCCAGGTCAGCCGGGTGCGCAGCCGGTGGCGCAGGTCGCGCTTGGCCTCGGGGACGGAGACGATCAGCATCAGCCACTGCCCGTTCCAGCGGCGTTCCTCGCGGCCGAACGCGTAGATCCGGTCGGCGCCCTCGGTCAGCAGGCGGCGCCCCGGCGGGGTCAGCGACCAGCGCACGCGGCGTCCGACGCGTTCGGAGACCACCCAGCCCTCGGCGGCGGAGCGGGCCAGCGCCTGCCGCGCGGACTTCTCCTCGATGTCGAGGATGCCGAGCACCTCGACGAGCATCGACGTCCAGACCGGCTTGTCCCGCGGCAGCGCGTACTCGCCGAGGACGGTCATCAGCAGCGACCGCGCGCTGGCGTGGCTGACCTCGCGCCGCCGGCTCACCGTGGGCCGGGGCGCGGACGGGCGGCTTTCCCTCGGCTTCGGCCTGCGGCCGAGGGTGACCGGGGGAGCGGGCTCGCCCATGCTGTTCACCGACCTCACTGTGTTTGTGGCACCACCGGGTAGTGGTACTGCCGTTGTGGCACTGACGAGCTGCGGCACTGACAACCGAACAGGGTACCCACAGTGAGTGATCAAAGCGCCACGGGACACACACGGCCGGTGGTTTTGACCTTGATCTGACAGTTCACCACGAGGTCGTAGACTCGGCTACCTCATGAGCGCAACTCTCGTCGCGAAGGACCTGGCCGCGGGCCACGGTGACCGCATCCTCTTCTCCGGCCTCGATCTCGTGGTGGCGCCCGGCGACGTCGTCGGCCTGGTCGGGGTCAACGGCGCCGGCAAGTCGACACTCCTGCGGACCCTCGCCGGGCTCGCGAAGCCGGACAGCGGCGAGGTCCGGCTGAACCCGCCGTCCGCCACGGTCGGGCACCTGCCGCAGGAGCCGGAGCGGCGCGAAGGCGAGTCGGTGCGGGCCTTCCTGGCGCGCCGCACCGGCGTCTCGGCGGCGCAGGCGGACCTCGACTCGGCGACTTCGGCCCTCACCGACGGCGCAGCGGGCGCGGACGACCTCTACGCGGCGGCCCTCGACCGCTGGCTCGCCCTCGGCGGCGCCGACCTCGACGACCGGGCCGCCGAAGTCGCCGCCGACCTCGGCTTGGCCGTGGACCTGGACCAGCCGATGACGTCGCTTTCGGGCGGCCAGGCGGCGCGGGCCGGGCTGGCGTCGCTGCTGCTGAGCCGCTACGACGTCTTCCTGCTCGACGAGCCGACGAACGACCTCGACCTGGACGGCCTGGCCCGCCTCGAGCGGTTCGTGACCGGCCTCCGCGCGGCGACGGTGCTGGTGAGCCACGACCGCGAGTTCCTGGCGCGCACGGTCGACCGCGTCGTCGAGCTGGACCTGGCCCAGCAGCAGGTGAACGTCTACGGCGGCGGCTACGAGTCCTACCTCGAAGAGCGCGAGGTCGCGCGCCGGCACGCGCGCGAGGACTACGAGGAGTATGCCGACACGAAGGCGGCGCTCGAGGCACGCGGGCGGATGCAGCGGGCGTGGATGGAGAAGGGCGTCAAGAACGCCCGCCGGAAGCAGCCGGACAACGACAAGGCGGCGCGCAAGTTCCGCAGCGAGGCGACGGAGAAGCAGGCGTCGAAGGCGCGGCAGACCGACCGGATGATCGAGCGACTGGACGTCGTCGAAGAGCCGCGCAAGGAGTGGGAGCTGCGGATGGAGATCGCCGCGGCCCCCCGGGCGGGCGCGGTGGTGGCGACCCTGCGCGGCGCGGTGGTCCGGCGCGGCGGGTTCACGCTCGGGCCGGTCGACCTGCAGATCGACTGGGCGGACAAGGTCGCCATCACCGGGGCGAACGGATCGGGCAAGTCGACGCTCCTGGCGGCCCTGCTGGGCCGGGTCGAGTTGGCCGACGGGGCCGCCGCGCTGGGCCCGGGCGTCGTGGTCGGCGAGGTCGACCAGGCGCGGCGGCTGTTCCTGGGTGACGTCCCACTGGTGTCGGCGTTCGCGCAGGAGGTGCCGGAGTTCGCGGACGCGGAGGTCCGGACGCTACTGGCGAAGTACGGCCTGAAGGCGGCCCACGTACTCCGCCCGGCGGCGACGCTCTCGCCGGGGGAGCGCACTCGGGCGGCGCTGGCTCTGCTGCAGGCGCGGGGAGTGAACCTGCTGGTCCTGGACGAGCCGACCAACCACCTGGACCTGCCGGCGATCGAGCAACTGGAGGCGGCGCTGGAGAAGTACCCGGGAACGCTCCTGCTGGTGACGCACGACCGCCGGATGCTCGATGCGGTGAAGGTGACCCGCAGGCTGGCGGTGGACGGCGGCAAGGTCAGCGAAGTGTGACCGGCGGTTGTTCCGGCCCTCGGTCCTCCCAGTACCGGTCGCCGGTCATCGGTGCTGGATGCCGGACATTCATGAGCAGTGCTCTCGAATGTGATCATCGCTCGCGACGCCAAGTGAGCGGTGCTCTCCTTTTGGAGCACCATGTCGGAGTGGTGGTGAGCAGTGCTCTCGGAACTAAGCGGCGCGCGCCGGGATATCGGTGAGCGCTGCTCTCCCGGTTGAAGCGTGGGTGCGGTGAGAGAGAGCGGTGCTCTCTGAGCTGTGTGGTGGGCGCTCTCGGGCGAGAGCGGTGCTCTCCTGGCTGGGCGGCGGGCACTGTCGCGGGAGAGCGGTGCTCTCCGAGTCGGGCGGCGGGTGCTGCGGGGCGAGAGCGGTGCTCTTGATTGAGAGCGCCGTCGACCCGGGGAATGTGATCAGTGCTCTCGCGCGAGAGCGGCGCTCACCCCTTCGTCGCCCCGCCCGTCAGGCCCTTCACGAACTGCTTCTGCAGGGCCAGATAAAAGACCAACACCGGCAGCGTCGCCAGGAACATCAGCGCGAACACGCTCCCCAGATCCGCCTGGTACTGGCCGATCGAGCGGTAGATGCCCGTCGTGATCGTCGTTCCCTGGCTGGGGCCGAGGATGATCAGCGGGTCGATGAAGTCGTTCCAGATCCACACGCCCAGGAAGATCAGCACCGATGCCGTCGCCGGGCGGAGCAACGGGAACACCACCCGCCAGAACACCTGCATGCGGCTGGCGCCGTCGAGCAGGGCCGCCTCCTCCAGCTCCACCGGCACCCCGCGGATGAACCCCGTGAACACGAACACCCCGAACGGCACGTAGTACCCGACGTTGAACAGGACCAGCCCGGGCAGCGTCGCCATCAGGTGGGTGACGCGCAGGACGTCGGTGATCGGGATGAGGATCACCTGCGGCGGGATCATCAGCCCCGCGAGGAGCACCAGCGTCAGCACCTTCGTCCACCGCTTGGCCGAGCGCGCCAGGTAGTGGCCGAGCATCGCCGACAGCACCGTCAGCACCAGGATCGACAGCACCGTCACCACGATGCTGTTGGTCAGGCTCACCCAGAACAGCCCGTCCGGGCGGGTCAGCACCGCGTGGATGTTCGCCAGCGTCGGCGGGACCGGCAAGGACGCCGGCGACTTCGCGATGAGCGAACCCTCCTTGAACACGTTCGCCAGCACCAGGTACAGCGGCACGAAGAACACCGCGCTGACGAACAACGCGACCGCGGGCCGCGACCACGAGCGGATCACAGGTCCACCTCCCGGCGGCGGAGGAAGTTCAGCACCACCGTCGTCACGACGGCGACGATCACCAGCATCAGCACGGCCATCGCCGACGCGTAGCCGACGTGGTTCGAGTCGAAGCCCGTCTGGAGGACGTCGAACGCGATCGTCGCCGTGGAGCCGGAACCGGGGCCGCCGTTGGTGATCACCTTGACGTAGTCGTAGGTCTTGAACGCCGAAATCAGCAGCACCACCGTGTTGATCGTCAACGACGGCGCCAGCAGCGGCCACGTCACCGCGCGGAACCGGCGCAACGGCCCGGCGCCGTCGATCTCCGCCGCCTCCAGCAGCTCGGTGGGCACGCCCTGCAGCCCGGCCAGGTACACCACGACGCAGAACCCGAGCATCTGCCAGCACACGATCGACGCCACCGAATACAGCGCCACGTCCGGGTCGGACAGCCAGCCCGGCGGGTGGGAGACGCCCACGGCGCGCAGCAGCGAATTCACCGGCCCGCGGTCGTCGAGCAGGCGGGACCAGACGATCGACACCACCACCGAGCTGAGGATCACCGGCGTGAAGAACACGCTCCGCAAAGCGTTGTACAGCCAGCCCTTCCGATCGAGCAGCAGGGCCACGCCGAGGCCCAGGACGTTGGGGACGATCACCACGATCAGCGTCAGGATCGTGGTGACCTGCAGCGCGGTGAGGAACTGCGAGTCGGTGAACAGCAGCTGGTAGTTGTCGAGGCCGACGAACTTCACCGGCGGGTTGAACGGGTTGTAGTTCGTCAGGCTGTAGCCGAAGCTGATCAGGATCGGCGCCATCACGAAACACAGGTAGACGAGCACGCCCGGCGCGCCGAACGACGCGAAGTGCGCCAGCCGCGGCAGGACCGGCCGACGCCGGCGGCGGGGCCGGGCGGCGGCCGAGGGCGGGGACGGGCGGGACATGACGGCGGTCAAGGAACGTCAGCCCGCCTTCGCCCACTCGGTGTCCAGGAACGCGCACGCGTCGGCCACGGACTTGCGGCCGGTGATGACGTCCTGGGCGGCCTGGTCGACCTTGTCCTTCATCCCGGGCAGCAACCCGTCGTCGGCGGTCTCCCACCGGAACGCGTGCACGACGGCGTTCTGCTGCACGGCCTGCGAATACAGGTCGTAGCCCGCCTTGAACGTCGCCCCGGCGTCGGACGGCGGCGTGTACCCCTTGATCGCCGGGAACAGGCCGTCGGCCTTGACGGACGCGTCGAGCTGGTCCTTGTCGAGCTGGAAGCCGAGGGCGAACTTCCGCGCCGCGTCGAGGTTCGCGGCCTTGGCGTTCACGATCATGCCGCCGCCGGTGTAGGCGGGGACGACCAGCTTGCCGTCCTCGGTGGGGAAGTTGAAGATGCCCACCTCGAAGTCGTGCTTCTTCGAGTCCGCGTTGGCCGAGAACCAGTTGCCCATCGGGTACATCGCGCCCTGGCCGTCCAGGAACGCCTGCTCGGTCGCCGCGTAGTCGCGGGACACGCTCGTCTTGTCCACGTACCCGGCGGCCGCGAGGTCGGCGAGCTTCGCGAACGCGTGCTGGAACGCCGGATCGGCGAACTTGACCTTGTCCTGGCGGCGCTGGGTCAGCCAGTCCGGCATCGTGTTGTAGACCTCGGTGCTGACCAGCCCGGACAGGATCATCGACGACGGGAAGCCGTCCTTGCCGCCGCCGATGGTGAACGGCGCGTAGCCCTTGTCCTTGAGCTTGCCGGCGTCGGCGACGAGCTCGTCCCAGGTCTTCGGGGGCGCCGCGATGCCCGCGTCGGCGAACATCTTCTTGTTGTAGTAGATCGGCGGGATGGTCTGGGTGTTGGCCGGCAGCTGGTAGTACTTGCCCTTGACCGGGTTGGCCTGCGGGAACTGGAAGTCCTTCAGCTCCTCGGGCGTCCACGCGTAGAGGTTGCCAGCCTCGGCGAAGCCCGCCGAGTCGACGGCGATCATCACGTCCGGGAACTGGCCGGACTGCAGGAGCTGCTTCGCGTACGACGTCCGCCCGTCGGCGGTCGGCGCGACCAGCTTCTTGACCTTGATGCCCGGGTTCTTGTCGGTGACGCGCTTGATGGCCGCGTCCCAGTAGGCCGGGGTGAGGTTCGGGGTTTCGAACGTCAGGAAGGTGATCTCCGCGTCGCCGCCGCTGCCGGTGTTCGAGCCGACCGAGCATGCGCTCACCGCCAGGAGCGCCGCTGCGCCCAGCGCCAGGGACCTTCTCATGTCCAAGCCACCTTCCACCATATGTGATGTATGACGCATTTGATCGGACCTATTCGGCGATGTCAAGCGTCCGGGGCGGCAAGTGCCGCGAAAAGCGCGAGATAGATCAGATCTTTATGCGATCGAGTCGGAGGACGGTGCTGGCGAAGTCGCCGGGCGGCAGGGTGAGGGGGAGCCCGTGCGCGAGCAGCACGGCCCCGCTGTGCGTGCGGCCCGAACCCGGGTCGCGGTACCGCGCGGCCGGATCGAGGCCGTCGAGCCGCAGCGGCCGCTCCGGCGCGTTGAAGTGCGCGGCCTGCCGGTAGGCGAACACGACCACCCGGTCGCCGTGGACGTACTGGAGGGCGGTCACGCCGTCGTCGTGCGGCGGCCGGAGCCGGTACAGCGCGCCGTGCTGCACGACCGGCCGGATGTCCTTGTAGAGCGCCACGAGGTCCCGGGCCAGCGCGAGATCGTCCTCGGGCCACTGCACGATGTCGCCGCCGAGGCCGAGCACGCCGGCCATGGCGACGTGGAACCGGAACTCGAGCGGCACCGAGCGGGCCGTCACGAAGTTGGGGTTGTCGGTGACCCACGCCGACATCGCGCGAGCCGGGTAGAGCTGGCCGTAGCCGTGCTGGATCCGCAGCCGGTCGAGCGCGTCGGTGTTGTCGGAGGTCCAGACCTGGTCGGTGCGGGCGAGCACGCCGAGGTCGATCCGGCCGCCACCGCCGGAGCAGGACTCGATCCGCAGCCCGGGGTGGTCCGCGCGCAGCCGGTCGAGCAGCGCGTACACCGCGCGGGTGTGCTCCACCCACAACCGGTCCTGGTCGGGTTCGCCGGGCCAGCCCGCTTCGCTGAACGGCCGGTTCATGTCCCACTTGAGGAAGTCGATGCCGTGCGAGCCGACGAGCCGGTCGAGCCACTCGTGCGCCCACGCGGCGACGTCCGGGCGGGCGAAGTTGAGCACCAGCTGCCGCCGCAGCTCCGAGCGGCGCCGGTGCGGGTGGTGCAGCACCCAGTCCGGGTGGGCGCGGTAGAGGTCGCTGTCGGGGTTGACCATCTCGGGCTCGACCCAGATGCCGAACCGCATGCCGAGCCCGTGCACCGCGTCGACCAGGGGCTTGAGGCCGTCGGGGAAGCGCGCGCGGTTGACCTGCCAGTCGCCGAGCCCGGCGTGGTCGCCGGTGCGGGCGCCGAACCAGCCGTCGTCCATCACGAACAGCTCGACCCCGAGCGCGGCCGCCCGCTCGGCGAGGGCGCGCTGCCCGGCCTCGGTGACGTCGAACCCGGTGGCCTCCCACGAGTTGTAGAGCACCGGCCGCAGTTCGCCCGGGTGCGGCAGGACGTGCGCGAGGACGTAGGCGTGCCACGCGCGGCTCGCCGCGCCGAACCCGCCGTCGCTGTACAGCCCCGCGGACACGGGGGTGACCAGCGGGCGGCCCGGCCCGACGCGGTGGACGACACCGTCCTGCCCGAAGCCGCCGCTGACCGTCAGCCGCCCGGTCGACGAGCGCGTGGTGGTCAGCCGCCACGACCCGCTCCACGCCAGCGCGACGCCGTAGACCTCGCCGTGGCGCTCGGTCGCCGTGCCGTCGTCGACCATCACCCACGGGTTCGCGTGGTGGCCGGTGATCCCGCGACGGCTGCCGAAGACGGTTTCCCCGTGCGGCACCGGCGACCGGTGCAGCTGCGTCTCCGCCGCCCAGCGGCCGGTGACGTGGCTGAGCCGGTAGTCCTCGAAGACCGGCAACGCCCAGGTGGCGGAGTCGGCCCGGACGACCTCGACGTCGGTGTCGGCGCTCAGCTCGGTCCAGCGTTCGAGGACGGCGCCGCGCAGCCGGTAGTGCAGGGTGATCCGCAACGGGTAGTGCCGGTCCTCGAAGAACAGGCGCAGGTGGTCGGCGGTGGTGTCATGGCCGGCGTACCGCCATTCGAGGGCCCGCGTTCCGTCGGCGAACCGGACCTGCAGGGCGGGTGTCCAGTAGCGGGTGCCGCCGTCGGCGGCGAGTTCGCCGAGTCCCTCGTTCGGGTCGTTGAAGCCGTCCCACCAGGGGAGCGTCTTCCCGGTCAGCTCGGCGACGTCGGTGCCGGGCAGCGCCGGCCCCCAGTAGACGTGGGTCGGGACGTCGTCCTCGTCGAGCCGGAGCGCGTACGTGCTCGAGTCCCCGGTGAGCACCCAGGTGCGGTGTTCTTCGAGGAAGCTGATCCCGGCCATGCGGGACATCCTGCTCATCGGCGCGGCCGCCGCCAAGGGATGTCCCGCTCACCGGTCACCGCCCAACCGTGACAATCGCGCCTCCATGGCGTTATTTCTTGCGGCTGTTCGAGTGGCTTTCAAACAGTGATATTGGTGCCACCGGGTGGCCGCCGTAACAATGAGTGAGATCGGAAAGATTCGAGGGGTGAGGCGACGTGGCGGCGGCGCCGTCGTCGACGAGGGGAGATCGCCGTGGTGGTGGACAGCAGGCTGAGGAATGGGCAAGCGGAACCGGGGGTCCGGGTGGACTGCCCGTGCCTGTCCGATCTCATCGAGGCCAAGCAGAACGGGCGGCCGGAATTCGCGGCGATGCGAGCGGCGTACGAGGACAGCCAGGGAAAGATCTTGGAGGAGTACTACGCGCTCAATTTCCCGGCGGCGATCCTGCTCGTCCTCGCGAAGGAGCAGACCGAGGCCGACGGCGGCGCGGAGCGGAACGTCCTCAAGATGAGGCTGTACTACGACGCGCTGCAGAGCACGACGGACGTCGACGACGTCTTCCGGTCGGCCCGCCGGGTCGAGCGGAAGTACTCGGTCCTGTTGGAGGGGAAGACCCAGGAGATCCTGGCGCGGGGCATCTACACCACGGCTGTCGTCCTCCTGGGCGTGCTCGACGCGATGGTGGGTTCGCCGGACAAGCCGAAGCGGGTGCAGGCCGCGGCCGTGTCGGCCCAGAAGGAGCTCCGCCAGATCGAGCAGAACGCGCGTGACGCCGCTCAGGACCGCGCGCTCGCCCGCTATCTGGGTGGTCTCGCCGCGGGTTTCGTCTTGGCCGTCGCCGCCGTGATCGCCCTGAAGTTCGTGCCCATGAAGGCCGAAATCGTCACCACGCTGATCATCAGCCTGGCTTCGGGTGCCATCGGCGCGATCCTGAGTGTCATGATCCGCGCGGGCGACCGGCAGAAATTGAATGTGAGCCTTGCTCAGGGACGGTTCGTGGCCTTTATGTCCGGGTTCTTCCGGCTGATCATCGGAGCCGTGTTCGGCGCGTCGATGTTCGTGCTCGTGAGCGCCGGATTGCTGCCGATCGCGCTTCCCGCTTCGGTGGAAAAGGTCAACTTCTTCTTCGCCGGGCTCGCGTTCCTCGCCGGGTTCAGCGAACGCTGGGCACAGGACACGATCGTCCGCACCCTGCCCGGCGCCGCGGACCAGAACACGGTCGTGCCGGCGCGGGGCAAGGACGCCTGACCGGTCACGGGCGGTCGGTCAGTCCATCCAGGCCCCCGCCACCACCCTCAACGGAGACGCTTCGCGTCACTGCACAAGTAGCCGCCCATCGTCTTGAAGTACTCGTGCGCGGGCAGGTCGGTCCCGTCGGCGGTGCGGACGCGCTCGACCAGCAGGCCGGGGGACTGCCCGCGGCGGGCGCCCGGCCCGGCGACGATCACCACGCCGTCGCCCTCCCGGATGAAGATCCGGCCCGGCGTGCCGCCGTAGTGCCCCTGCGAAACCGACGCCTTCAGGATCCGCAGCTCCTCGCCGCGGTGATAGGTGAACGCGTTCGGGTACGGGTCGGACAGCGCGCGCACGAACCGCTCGAGGTCCGCGGGCGGCAGCGTCCAGTCGATCAGGCTGTCCCGCTTGGCCCGCTTGTGGAAGAAGCTGGCCTTCGACCGGTCCTGCGGCACCGGCGTGTACCCGGTCTCGATGAGGGCGATGGCCTCGGCGGTGATCGGGGCGATGAGGTCGACCGTGCGGTGGAAGAGGTCGGTCGTGGTGTCGGACGGCCCGACCGGGATCGCGCGCTGCAGCACGATGTCGCCGGCGTCGAGCTCGCCGTCCATCATGTGGGCGGTGACGCCGACCTCGGGCTCGCCGTTGATCATGGCCCAGATGAGCGGTGAGAAGCCCGCGTACGCCGGCAGCAGCGAGTCGTGGATGTTGAGGGTGCCGTGGCGCGGCAGCTCGAAGATCTCCGGCGGCAGCCAGGTGCGCCAGTTGTTCGCGACGATCAGGTCGAGGCCGGCGGCCTGGAGTTCGGCGAGCAGTTCGGCGTCGTCCAGGCGGTTGCGCAGCAGCACGCGGATGCCGTGCTCTTCGGCGAGGTCGGCGACCGAGTCGGCCCAGATCCGCTCGTAGGCGTGGTCGCTCTTCGGGTGGGTGACCACGAGGGCGACCTCGTGGCCGGCGTCGATGAGCGCCTGGAGGGTCCGGTGCCCCCAGGTCTGGTAGCCGAACATCGCCACGCGCATTCGAGAGTGCCTTTCATGGTCGGGGGACGAACATCACCACGAACGTACTAGGCGAGGCTCGCCTAAGTTAGGTTAGGGTTCCCTGAACCGTACCGGAGCGCGCGAGGGAGCAACATGAGTGCAGAGGTCCCGATCTACGACATCGTCGGCGTGGGCTTCGGACCGTCGAACCTGGCCCTCGCGATCGCCCTCGCCGAGCACAACGACCTGGGCGCGGGGGAGCCGGTGACCGCGCACTTCCTCGAGCGGCAGCCGCGCTTCGGCTGGCACCGCGGGATGCTGATCGACACCGCCACGATGCAGGTGTCGTTCCTCAAGGACCTGGTCACCATGCGGAACCCGACCAGCGAGTTCAGCTTCCTCAACTACCTCCACGCCGCCGGCCGGCTGGTCGACTTCATCAACCACAAGAACCTCTTCCCGCTGCGCGTGGAGTTCCACGACTACTTCGAGTGGGCGGCCGCGAAGGTCGACGACGTCGTCTCCTACGGCACCGAGGTCGTCTCCGTGACGCCGGTGTACGACGGCGCCGAAGTCGCGTACTTCGACGTCCAGGCCTCGGACGGGTCGGCGCTGCGGGCCCGGAACCTCGTGATGGGCACGGGGCTGCGGCCCCAGCTGCCCGAGGGCGTCACCACCGGCGAGCGGATCTGGCACAACAGCGAGCTGCTGTTCCGCGTCGAGGGCCTGCGCGAGGCGGATCCGAAGCGGTTCGTCGTGGTCGGGGCCGGCCAGAGCGCGGCCGAGGTCGCCGCGTTGCTGCACGAGGAGTTCCCGCGCGCCGAGGTGTGCGCGGTGTTCGCCCGCTACGGCTACAGCCCGGCCGACGACAGCTCGTTCGCCAACCGGATCTTCGACCCCGAGGCGGTCGACCAGTTCTACCGCGCGGGCGAGCCGGTGAAGGACCGCCTGATGCGCTACCACGGCGCGACGAACTACTCGGCCGTCGACATCGACCTGATCGACGAGCTCTACCGGCGCGTCTACCGCGAGAAGGTGCTGGGCGTGGAGCGGTTGCGGCTGTTCAACGTCTCGCGCCCGGTCGAGGTGACCGACACGGGAACGGTGACGGTCGAGTCCCTGACGACGGGCGAGCGCACGGTCCTGGCCGCCGACGCGGTCGTCTACGCCACGGGGTACCGGCCCGCGGACCCGACGCCGCTGCTCGGCGAACTGGGCCCGCGGTGCCTGCGCGACGACTCCGGGCGCCTGCGTGTGGAGCGCGACTACCGGCTGACCACGGACTTCCCGGTCCGGGGCGGGATCTACCTGCAGGGCGGCACCGAGCACACGCACGGCATCACGTCGTCGCTGCTGTCGAACACCGCGGTGCGGGTGGGGGAGATCCTGCAGTCCGTGGTGGACCGCCGGGTGGTCGCGGCGCCGGCGGGGGAGCTCGCGATCAGCCTACGCTGAACTGCCACACGGTGGTGACAGTGAGGCGTAGGGCGATTGCACGACCTGGTGCCGGGCTAGTCGGCGGCCGCTCGGCGACGTCGTCAGCGCGCGGTGAGCTGTTCGCGCAGGATGTCGCCGTGGCCGGTGTGGCGGGCGAGTTCCTCGATCAGGAACAGGTACACGAAGCGGAGGGTCACCTCGCCGACGACCGGGTGCGTCCACCGGTCGTCGAGCGAGAAGCCCGCGGCGATCTCGCGTGAGCGCGCGCTGGTCCGCTCGTACTCGGCGATCACGTCGTCGACCGTTTCGTCGTCGGCGACCACGAAACTGGGGTCTCCGGGCGTCGACGGGCCGTCGATCTCGTCCTCGGCGAGCCCGGCGATCAGCCACTGGAACCACCGGCGCTCGGCGACGGCGGCGTGCTTGACCAGCGCGATCGGCGTGGTCAGCGACGGGACCAGCCGGCGCCGGGCGTCCGCTTCCGACAGGCCGCGCGCGTTCTCGACGAGCGCGAGGCGGCCGCGGTCGAGCATGGCCTCCAGCAGTTCGCGCTCGGGGCCGGTGGTCTTTTCGGGCAGCACGTACATGCCGCCAGCTTGCCGGAGAATCAGGCCTGGTGCGCCGGTGCCGGGTGGTGGCGGCTGATCGGGATGACCATCGGCGTCCCGCTCACCGGATCCGGCGTCACCTGGCAGCGCACGTCGAAGACCTCCGCCACCAGGTCCTCCGTGATCACCGACGCCGGCTCGCCGGAGGCCACCACGCGGCCCGCCTTCATCGCGATCACGTGGTCGGCGTAGCGGCACGCCTGCGGCAGGTCGTGCAGCACCATCACCACCGTGCGGCCGTCCGCGCGGTTGAGGTCGACGACGAGATCCAGCACGTCGATCTGGTGGGCCAGGTCCAGGTACGTCGTCGGCTCGTCGAGCAGCAGCACCGGCGTGTCCTGCGCGACCGCCATCGCGATCCACGCGCGCTGGCGCTGGCCGCCGGACAGCTCGTCCACCGGGCGGTCGGCCAGGTCCGTCAGCTCCGTGGCCGCCAACGCGGAAGCGACCGCGCCTTCGTCCGATGTGGACCACTGGCGCCACCAGCTCTGGTGCGGGGCCCGGCCGCGGCCGACGAGGTCGGCCACCGTCATGCCCTCCGGCGCGACCGGGGACTGCGGCAGGATGCCGAGCCGCTGGGCGACCTGGCGAGTCGGGAGGTCCTGGATCGAGCGGCCGTCGAGGTACACCGCGCCCGACTTCGGCGTCAGCAGCCGGGCCATCGTGCGCAGCAGCGTCGACTTCCCGCACGCGTTCGCCCCGACGATCGCGGTGATCTTGCCGGGCGGGATGTCGAGGTCGAGGCCGTCGATGACGACCCGGTCGTCGTAGGCGACGCGCAGGTCCTGCACCCGCAGGGACGGTGTCATCTTCTCAGCCTCCGGAGCCGGATCGGTTGGCCCTGGCCAGCAGCCAGAGCAGGAGCGGGGCGCCGAGCGCGCCGGTCACGATGCCCACCGGCAGCGGGGACGCGGTGACCGTGCGGGCCAGGATGTCGCTGCCCAGCACCACGACCGCGCCGGTGAGTGCGGACGCCGTCAGTGGCGGGGCGGCCTGGCGCGCCAGGCGTTGCGCGATCTGCGGCGCGGTCAGCGCGACGAACGAGACCGGGCCCGCGGACGCCGTCGCGAAGGCCACCAGGCCGGCGCCGGACAGCAGCAGCCCCAGCCGCACCGGCTGCACCGGCGTGCCGAGGCCGGCGGCCACGTCGTCGCCGAGCTGCAGGGTGCGCATCCACCGGGACAGGGCCAGCACGAGCGGCAGCAGCACCGCCAGCGCGCAAGCCAGCGGGACGACGTGCTCCCAGCCGCGGTTGTTCAGGTTCCCGACGAGCCAGCCGATCGACGCCTGGGCTTCGGTGATCTGCGCGCGGCTGAGCAGGTAGTCGGTCAGGCTGGTGCACATCGCGAAGATGCCGATGCCGACCAGGATGATCCGGTAGCCGGTGGTGCCGCGCCGCCAGGCGAGGACGTACACGAGCAGGCCGGTGAGCAGTCCGCCGAGCAGGCCGAGCGTGGTGGTGCCGAGGCCCCCGCCGAAGCCGAACGAGATGCCGGCGACGACGGCGGTGGCCGCGCCCGCGTTGATCCCGATCATGTCCGGGCTGGCCAGGGGGTTGCGCGTGATGGTCTGGAACACCGCGCCGGACGCGCCGAACGCGAGCCCGGCCAGCAGCCCGGTGAGCGCCCGCGGCAGCCGCAGCTCCCGCACGATGTAGCCGGTGCCGCTGTCGCCGCCGCCGAACACGGCGGACAGGACGTCGGACACGCCGAGCGGGACGTCGCCGATCGTCATGCCCACGCAGAACAACGCGAACGCCAGCACGGCGAGCACGAGCGAAACGGCCACCAGCCGCAGCCGGATCTGCCCGGACACCGCCGGTTTCGCGAGGCGGAAGACGACGCGGTCGCGCCGCACCTGCAGGAGGCTCATCAGGACTCCACCAGCTTGCGGCGGCGGACCAGCCAGATGAAGAACGGCGCGCCGAGGAAGGCGACGATCACGCCGGCGCGGACCTCGCCGGGCCGGGCCATGATCCGGCCGAGGATGTCCGCGGCCAGCAGCAGGCACGGCGCGAGGACCGCGGTGTAGGGCAGCAGCCACCGGTGGTCGGGCCCGATGACGAACCGCACGGCGTGCGGGACGATCAGGCCGAGGAACACGATCGGCCCGGCGACCGCGACGGAAGCGCCGGTGAGCAGCGTGATGGCCAGGGCGCCGCGCAGCCGCAGCGGGCCGAGGCGCCGTCCGAGCGCGACCGCGACGTCGTCGCCGAGCGCGAGGCTGTTCAGCGCGGGGCCGCTCGTGATCGCCAGCACCACGCCGGCGAGCAGGAACGGCAGGATCCGCAGCAGCGAACCGCTGTCGACACCGGCGAGCGAACCGGCGGACCAGAAGCGGAACCGGTTGAGCGCCACCGGGTCCGACAGCACCATCGCGCTGGTGAACGAGCCGAGCAGGGCCGTGACGGCGGCTCCGGCGAGGGCGAGCTTGACCGGGCTCGAGCCGCTGCGGCCGCGGGTGCCGAGGAAGTAGACGACCGCGGTCGCGGCGAGCGCACCGGCGAAGGCGAACCAGATGTAGCCGTACAGGGAGCCGACGCCGAGCACGGTGATGGAGAAGACGATGGCGAACGCGGCTCCGGCGCTGATGCCCAGCAGCCCCGGGTCGGCCAGCGGGTTGCGGGTCAGCGCCTGCATGAGCGTGCCGGCCAGGCCGAGCGCGGCGCCGACCAGTACCGCCAGCAGTGTCCGCGGCATCCGGACACTGTGGATGATCACCGCGTCGGCCGAGCCGTCGTCGTGCCAGAGCACCTGCCAGACGGCGCCGAACGAAATCTCCTTCGACCCCAGCCAGACGCTCAGCAGGCACAGGAAAACCAGGACGCCGAGAGCGGCCAGCAGCCCGAGTGCGCGGCCCGTGTGTGGCGGGCGTCGCTTGAGAGCGATCCCTCCGGGGTCTGTTCGCACCGCACCTCCGACTGGTACTGATTTTAGGTAAGGCTAACCGATGGTACAGGAGTGCATCCTCACCATCCGTTTGTTAGGGTCACCTAAGTTCGCGCCCCGATCGGGGCGCCGTGAGCAGCGGGAGGCTGGTCTACCGGTGAGCAACGGTGACGCTGTGCAGCAGCAGGGGTCGAGGCTCGGGTTCTGGCGTGACCGCCTCGCCTCGGCGCCCGAGGAACTGCCGCTGCCGGTCGACCGGCCGTACCTCGCGGAGCCCGTCTTCGCCCGGCTGGACCGGCCGCTGCCCGCCGCCGACGAACTGACCCTCCTCGCGGCGTTCACGGTGCTGTTGTCCCGGTATGCGGGAACGGCGGATGTCGTGCTCGGGATCGGCGCGCTGGTGCCGCTGCGGGTGGACCTGGGCGGCTCGCCCGGGTTCGCCGAGGTCGTGGCTCGGGTGCGTGAGGCGCGCGAGGAAGCGCTGGCGCACGAGGTGCCGTTCGCCGACCTGGTCGCGGAGCTGGAGCCCGAGCCCGGCCGCGGGGGAGCGCTGCTCGTCAACGTCGGCTTCGGTGCCGAACCGGACCTTCCGCTGGACCTGAACCTGACCGCCGGCGGGCTGCGCTATCGCGCCGACGTGCTCGAAGAGTCCACTGTGGACCGCATGCTCGGCCACCTGGGGCACCTCCTCGCCGAGGCGGCCGAGCGTCCACAGTGGCCGGTCGACCGGCTCGCCCTGATGACCGCGCCGGAGCTGCACGAGATCCTGGACGGCTGGAACGACACGGAGCTCGCCACCCCGCCCGCCACGTTCCCGGAGCTGTTCGCCGCGCGCGTCCGCGAGAACCCGGACGCCGTCGCGCTCGTCTTCGAAGACGAGGAGCTGACCTACGCCGAACTGGACGCGCGCGCCAACCGGCTCGCCCACGTTCTGATCGGGCGCGGCGCCGGGCCGGAACAGGTCGTCGCGCTCGCCGTGCCGCGCTCGATCGAGATGATCGTCGCCGAGCTGGCCGTCCTCAAGGCCGGCGCCGCCTACCTGCCGCTGGACCAGGACTACCCGGCCGAGCGGATCGCCTTCATGGTGTCCGACGCCCGCCCGGTCTGTGTGGTGACCACGCGCGATCTCGCCGACCGGTTCGACGGCGACGTCCTGCTGCTCGACGACATCTCGTGGGACCCGGCGCCGGACCCGGCCGCCGCGATCGTCCCGGCCAACGCCGCCTACGTCATCTACACGTCCGGCTCCACCGGGCGCCCCAAGGGGGTCGTGGTGTCGCACGCGGGCGTCGCGAAGCTGGTCGCGACGCAGTCCGAACGCTTCGGCGTCGGCCCGCACAGCCGGGTGCTGCAGTTCGCGTCGCCGAGTTTCGACGTCGCGTTCTGGGACCTGTGCCTCGGCCTGCTCTCGGGTGGCCGCCTGGTGATCACCCCGGCCGAGCGGCGGGTGCCCGGCCCCGAGCTGGCCGAGTACGCGCACGCCCACGGCGTCGACTTCATGATCCTTCCGCCCGCCCTGCTCGCCGAGTTCCCCGAGGACTGCGACCTGCCGCGGGACAGCGTGCTGCTGGCGGGCACCGAACGGGTGTCGCCGGAACTGGTGCGCCGCTGGGCACCGGGACGCCGGATGTTCAACGCCTACGGCCCCACCGAGGCCACGACGAACTCGACGCTCGGCCTCTGCGACCCGGAGCTCGCTCCCGGCTCGGCCGTGCCGATCGGCGTGCCCGACCCCGGCACTCGCGCCTACGTCCTCGACGCGCACCTCGCCCCGGTCCCGGTGGGGGTGGTGGGGGAGCTGTACCTCGCCGGGCCCGGCCTGGCGCGTGGTTACCTCGGGCGGCCGGGCTTGACGGCGGAGCGGTTCGTGGCCGACCCCTTCGGTTCGGGCGGACGGCTCTACCGGACCGGTGACCTGGTGAAGTGGCTGCCGGACGGCCGTCTGGTGTTCCTGGGCCGGGCCGACGACCAGGTCAAGATCCGGGGCTACCGGATCGAGCCGGGCGAGATCGAGTCGGTGCTGGCCGAGCACCCGCGGGTCGGCCAGTCGGTCGTCGTCGCGCAGGACGGCCAGCTGATCGCCTACGCCGTGCCGGTGCCCGACCGCGACCAGGCGGCCGAGCAGGGGCACGTCGACGAGTGGCACGACGTCCACGAGGAGATGCTCGCCGGCTCCCAGGGCATCGAGGAGAACTTCGCGGGCTGGAACTCCAGCTACGACGGCTCGGAGATCCCCCTCGACGAGATGCGGGAGTGGCACGCGGCGACGATCGAGCGGATCCGGGCCCTGCGGCCGAAGCGGGTGCTGGAGATCGGGGTCGGCAGCGGGCTGATCCTGTCGAGGATCGCGCCGGAGGCCGAAACCTACTGGGGCGTCGACCTTTCCGAGAGTGCCATCGAGAACGTCCGGCGCGAGGTCGCCGCCATGCCGGAACTGGCGGGCAAGGTGCACCTGGCCGCCCGGCCCGCGCACGACCTGGGCGAACTGCCGGAGTTCGACACGGTGATCGTCAACTCCGTCGCCCAGTACTTCCCGAGCGCGGACTACCTCGCCGAAGTCGTCAAGACGGCCGCGAGCGTGCTCGAACCGGGTGGGACGATCTTCCTCGGCGACATCCGCAACCTCCGGTCGCTGCGCGCGTTCCGGACCGCCGTCGAGCTGCACCGCGGCCGGACCGACGTCGCCGCGGTGGACCAGGCGATCGCCCGCGAAGGCGAGCTGGTCCTCGACCCGGACTTCTTCCCGGCGCTGGCCCGCGGCCTCGACGGCTTCGGCGACGTCGACCTGTGGGTCAAGCGCGGCCACGCCCACAACGAGCTGACCCGGCACCGCTACGACGTCGTCCTGCGGAAGGCACCGCGACCCGGCACCCCGGAAGAGCAGGTCGTCGCGTTCGGCGACCTCGGGGCGGTGGCGCGGTTCCTGGCCGCCGAGACGCCTGGGCGGCTGCGGGTCACCGGCATCCCGGACGCGCGGCTGGCCGGCGAGCTGGCCGCGGTCCGCGCCCTGGACACGGGCGACGCCGAAGCGGCGGTGGCCGCGCTCGATCGGCGGGACGGCGTCGACCCGGAAGCGCTGTACGCGCTCGGCGAGCGCGCCGGTTACCGCGTGGCGGTCACTTTGGCGGACGAAGGCCTCGAAGCCGTCTTCACGAGGGGCGAAGACGGCCCGGCCTACCGTCCGGTGCGGCCGACGGGCGCGCCGGGCTCGTACGCCAACAACCCGGCGGCCCGGCGCGAAACCGGGGCTCTCGTCGCGTCGCTGCGCGCGCACGTGCGGGAGCGGCTGCCGCAGTACATGGTGCCCTCGGCGTTCGTCGTCCTGGACAAGCTGCCGGTGCTCGCCTCCGGCAAGCTGGACCGCAAGGCCCTGCCCAGCCCGGAGCGGTTCACCGCCGGACCGGGCCGTGCGCCGCGCAACCCCGTCGAGCAGCTGCTGTGCGAGATGTTCGCCGACGTGCTCGGCGTGCCGCAGGCCGGGCCGGACGACGACTTCTTCGCCCTCGGCGGCCACTCGCTGCTCGCCACCCGGCTGATCCAGCGCATCCGGGCAGCCGTCGGCGCCGAGGTGCCGGTGCGGGCGGTGTTCGACGCCCCGACCCCGGCCGCGCTCGCGGACCAGCTCGCCGGGGCCGTGACCGAGACCGGGCGGCGCCCGCTCACCCGCGTCGCCGAGCGACCCGAGCGGCTGCCGCTGTCGTTCGCGCAGCAGCGGCTGTGGTTCCTGCACGGCCTCGAAGGCGGCTCGGCCACCTACAACGTCCCGCTCGTCATGCGCCTGGCCGGGGAACTCGACGTCGACGCGCTGCGCCAAGCGCTCAACGACGTCGTGGCCCGGCACGAGGCCCTGCGGACGGTCTTCCCCATCGCCGACGGCGTCCCGTACCAGCGGATCCTGCCGGAAGGAACCGTGGAGCTCGCCGTCCGCGAGGTGTCCGATGTGGACTCCGAAGTGGACACCCTGGTGCGGGAGGTGTTCGACCTCGGCGCCGGGGTCCCGGTGCGCGCGGAACTGCTCACCGTCGATCCGCGGCGGCACGTGCTGGTCCTGGTCGTGCACCACATCGCCGCCGACGGCTGGTCGCTGTCCCCGCTGTGGCAGGACATCGCCACGGCCTACCGCGCCCGCCTGCGCGGCGACGCTCCACAGTGGACGCCGCTGCCGGTGCAGTACGTGGACTACACGCTCTGGCAACGCGAACTCCTGGCCACCGAAGAGGCGGCCCAGCTCGACTACTGGCGCGCCACCCTCGCCGGCCTGCCCGACCGCATCGCCCTCCCGCTCGACCGGCCGCACCCGGCGGTGTCCGCCTACCGCGGCGGGTTCTTCACCTTCACCTGGGACGCCGGGCTCCAGGCCGGGCTCACCGACCTCGCGCGTGCCTGTGGCGCCAGCCCGTTCATGGTCGTGCACGCCGGCCTGACCGCGCTGCTGTCCCGCCTCGGCGCGGGCACCGACATCCCGATCGGCACCCCGATCGCCGGCCGCACCGACCCGGCGCTCGACGACCTGGTCGGCTTCTTCGTCAACACGCTGGTGCTGCGCGTGGACACCGGTGGTGACCCGTCGTTCCGCGACCTCGTGGCCCGGGTCCGCGAGCGCAGCCTCGACGCCTACGCCCACCAGGACGTCCCGTTCGAGCGCCTGGTCGAAGCCCTCAACCCGGCGCGGTCGCTGGCCCACCACCCGCTGTTCCAGACCATGCTCGCCTGGCAGAACACCCCCGGCAGCGGTGTCGAGCTGCCCGGCCTGACCGTCACCGAACAGCCCGTCGGCACCGGCACGGCGAAGTTCGACCTCTGGTTCTCCTTCACCGAGCGCTCCGACGGACTGCACGGCCAGGCCGAGTTCAACGCCGAGGTGTTCGACCGGGCCACCGTCACCGGCCTCCTCGGCCGCCTGGAAACCCTGCTCCGGCAGGTCGTCACCGCCCCGGACCGCCGCCTCGGCTCCCTCGACGTGCTCACCCCGGCCGAGCGCGACGGCCTCGAACAGAGCTGGTCGGGAGCCGTCGAGGACGTCCCCGCGGTCACCGTGCCCGAGCTGTTCGCCGCCCAGGTCGCGCGGACGCCGGACCACCCGGCCCTGGTCTTCGACGACGAAGAACTCACCTACGCCGAACTCGACGCCGTCTCGAACCGCCTGGCCCGCGTGCTGGCCGCGCGCGGAGCCGGGCCCGAGCGCGTGGTCGCGTTGGCCCTGCCCCGCTCGACGCACCTGGTCACGGCGATCCTCGCCGTGCTGAAGACGGGGGCGGCCTACCTGCCGCTCGACCCCGGCTACCCCGCCGACCGCATCGCTTTCATGCTCGAAGACGCCGCCCCGGCGCTGGTGCTGGCGGTCGCCGACACCGCCGTCCCGGGCGCGCTGCTGCTGGACGACCCGGCCACTCTCGCCGGAACCTCGGACGAGCCCCTGGACGTCGTGCTCCGGCCGGAGAGCCCGGCGTACGTCATCTACACCTCCGGGTCGACCGGCCGGCCCAAGGGTGTCGTCGTCCCGCACGCCGGGATCGTCAACCGGCTGCTCTGGATGCAGGACGAGTACGGCCTCACCGGCGACGACCGCGTGCTGCAGAAGACGCCGTCCAGCTTCGACGTCTCGGTGTGGGAGTTCCTCTGGCCGCTGCTCACCGGCGCCACCGAGGTGCTCGCCCGCCCGGACGGGCACAAGGACCCCGCCTACCTCGCCCGGCTGATCCGCGACCGCGGCGTCACGACCGTCCACTTCGTCCCGTCGATGCTCCAGGTCTTCCTCCAGGAACCGGCGGCGGGGGAGTGCGCGAGCCTGCGCCGGGTGCTGTGCAGCGGCGAGGCCCTGCCGCCGGACGCCGTGGCGCAGTTCGGCCAGGTCCTCGACGCCGAGCTGCACAACCTCTACGGCCCGACCGAAGCCTCGGTCGACGTCACCGCGTGGCACACGTCCACCGAGGACACTTCCGTCCCGATCGGACGTCCGGTGTGGAACACCCGCACCTACGTGCTCGACCCTGCCCTGCGTCCGGTCCCGCCGGGCACCCCCGGCGAGCTGTACCTGGCCGGCGTCCAGCTCGCCCGCGGCTACCTCGGCCGGGCCGGGCTCACCGCCGAGCGGTTCGTCGCCGACCCGTTCGGCGCGCCCGGCACCCGGATGTACCGCACCGGCGACCTCGCCCGCTTCCGTCCCGACGGCGTCCTCGAGTTCCTCGGCCGCGGCGACGAGCAGATCAAGATCCGCGGCTTCCGCGTCGAGCCCGGCGAGATCGCCGCGACCCTGTCCGCGCACGACGACGTCGCCCACGCCGTCGTCGTCGCCCGCGAAGACCGCCCCGGCGACGTCCGGCTGGTCGGGTACGTCGTCCCCGCCGACACCGCCGGGTCGGCCGAGGAGGAGGCCGATCAGGTCGGCGAGTGGCGCGAGCTGTACGACTCGGTGTATTCGGGCGAGCGCGACGAGTTCGCCGGCTGGAACTCCAGCTACACCGGCGAGCCGATCCCGCGCGAAGAGATGCGCGAGTGGCGGGACGCGATCGTCACCCGGATCCGTTCGCTGCGGCCGAAGCGAGTGCTGGAGATCGGCGTCGGCAGCGGCCTGCTGCTGACCGAGCTGGCCCCGGACTGCGAGGCGTACTGGGGCACGGACTTCTCCGCCGAGGCGATCGCGTCGCTGGGCGAGCGGGTCGCGGCCGACCCCGCGCTCGCCGGGCGCGTCGAACTGCGCACCGGTGACGCCGCCGATTTCGCCGGCCTGCCGTCCGGGTTCTTCGACACGATCGTGCTCAACTCCGTCGTCCAGTACTTCCCGAGCGGGGCCTACCTGCTCGACGTCGTCCGCAAGGCCCTGGACCTCCTGGCGCCGGGCGGCGCGCTCTTCGTCGGGGACGTCCGCGATCTGCGCCAGGTCCGGGCCTTCCACACGGCCGTTGCGCAGGCCCGCGGCGGTGACGTCGAACAGCTTCTGCTGCGGGAGAAGGAACTCCTGGTGGCGCCGGAGTTCTTCGCCGGTCTCGACGGGGTTGCCGCGGACATCCGGGTCAAGCGCGGCCGGGCGGTCAACGAGCTGACCCAGTTCCGCTACGACGTCGTCCTCAGCCCGGGGACCGCCGAGCCGCTCCCGGCCGAGACGCTGACCTGGGGCACCGATGTGTCCACTGTGGAGGAAGGGGTGGCCCGCCGAGGCGACGGCCTGCGCGTCGAAGGCGTTCCGAACGGGCGGATCACCGAGGGCGTGAACCCCGAAGACTGGTACGAACGGGGTGCGGTCGTCACCTGGTCCGCGGCCGGCGACGGCTCGGTCGACGTCCTCTTCACCAGTGACGCGGCCGGCGCGTTCCGGCCCGGGCCGGAGGAGATCCTGGCCTACACCGGCAACCCGCGGCGGTCGCGCCGAAGCACCGCGCTTCCGGCGGACCTGCGCACCTTCGCCGCCGAACGGCTGCCGGAGCACATGGTGCCCTCGGCGATCGTCGTCCTCGACGCGCTGCCCGTGACGGCGAACGGCAAGCTCGACCGCCGCGCCCTGCCCGCCCCGGACGTGAGCGCGCCGGTCTCGGACCGCGAGCCGCGCACGCCGGTCGAACGCCAGCTGTGCGACCTGTTCGCCGACGTCCTCGGCCTCCCGCGGGTCGGCCCGGACGACAGCTTCTTCGCCCTCGGCGGCCACTCGCTGCTGGCCACCCGGCTGATCGCCCGCGTCCGCACCACCCTGCACGCCGAACTCGAGGTCCGGTCGGTCTTCGAGACACCCACCCCGGCGGGACTGGCCGGGGTGCTCGCCACCGCCCGCGGCACCGCGCGGCCACCGCTGGTCCCCGCCCGCCGCCCGGACCTCGTCCCGCTGTCCGGCGCCCAGCAGCGGCTGTGGTTCCTGCACCACCTCGAAGGACCCTCGGCCACCTACAACGTCCCGCTGATCATGCGCCTCGAAGGCGATCTCGACGTCGACGCGCTGCGCATGGCGCTCTCGGACGTGGTCGCCCGTCACGAGGCGCTGCGCACCCGGTTCCCCCAGCGGGACGGCGTTCCGTACCAGGACATCCTCCCGCCGGAGGAGGTCGATCTGCCCCTCCGCGAAGTCACCGATCTCGGCGAGGCCCTGACCGGCCTGGTCCGCGGGTCGTTCGACCTGGAACGGCACGCGCCGATGCGAGCGGAAGTTCTCCGGCTCGGTGCCCGCGAGCACGTCTTCGCGCTGGTGTTCCATCACATCGCCTCCGACGGCTGGTCGATGGCCCCGCTGTGGCGCGACATCGCCACCGCCTACACCGCCCGCCGGGCCGATGACGCTCCACAATGGACTCCGCTGCCGGTGCAGTACGCGGACTACACGCTGTGGCAGCAGGACCTGCTCGGCCGCGAGGACGACCCGGGCAGCGTGCTGAGCGCGCAGCTCGACTACTGGCGGGAAGCCCTCGACGGCCTGCCGGACCGGATCGAGCTGCCCCTGGACCGGCCGCACCCGGCGACCGCGACGTTCCGCGGCGAGCTGCACACCTTCACCTGGGACGCCGGTCTCCACGCGCGGCTGGCCGAGCTGGCCCGCGAGAGCGGCGCCAGCGTGTTCATGGTCGTGCACGCGGCGCTGGCCGCCCTGCTCACCCGCCTCGGCGCGGGCACCGACGTGCCGATCGGCTCGCCCATCGCGGGCCGCACCGACCCGGCGCTGGACGACCTCGTCGGCTTCTTCGTCAACACCCTGGTGCTGCGCGTGGACACCGGCGGCGAGCCGACGTTCCGCGAACTCCTCGCCCGCGTCCGCGAGCGCAACCTCGACGCCTACGCCCACCAGGACGTGCCGTTCGAGCGCCTGGTCGAGGCGCTCAACCCGGCGCGGTCGCTGTCGTACCACCCGCTGTTCCAGGTCATGATCGCCGGGCAGAACAACGCCCGCGCCGAGGTGACCCTGCCCGGCCTGGCCGTCACCGAAATCCCGGTGACCACCGGGACGTCGAAGTTCGACCTGTCGATCTCGCTGACCGAGCGCGACGCCGGGATCGCCGGGGTCCTGGAGTTCAACGCCGACGTCTTCGACCACACGGGTGCGCACGCGATCCTGCGCCGCCTCGAAGTGCTCCTGCGCGCGGCCCTGGCCGAGCCGGACCGCCCGGTGGGTGCCCTGGACCTCCTCGAAGGGGACGAGCGCGTCCGCGTGCTCACCGAGTGGGCCGGATCCGGAGACCCGGCGGGCACCGAGACGTTCCCCGGGATGTTCGCCCGGCGTGTCGCCGAGGCGCCCGACGCGGTGGCGCTCGTCTTCGAGGACGTCGAGCTCACCTACGCCGAGGTGAACGCCCGCGCCAACCGGCTCGCGCACCTGCTGCTCGACCGCGGTGCCGGGCCGGAGCGGGTCGTCGCGCTGGCCGTCCCCCGGTCCCTCGACATGATCATCGCCGAGCTGGCGGTGCTCAAGGCCGGTGCCGCCTACCTGCCGATCGACGTCGACTACCCGGGCGACCGGATCGCCTACATGGTCGAAGACGCGGCCCCGGTGTGCGTGGTGA
This sequence comes from Amycolatopsis sp. NPDC005003, assembly GCF_053600695.1. Lineage (NCBI taxonomy): Bacteria > Bacillati > Actinomycetota > Actinomycetes > Pseudonocardiales > Pseudonocardiaceae > Amycolatopsis > Amycolatopsis sp. NPDC005003. The sequence goes on from NZ_JBSGAI010000046.1 coordinate 44,212, forward strand.
CGACCCGGGACGTCGAGGCGAAGCTGCCCGCGGCCCTGCCGCGGGTCCTCCTCGACGACGCGGCGCTCGCCGGGTTGTCCACAGTGGACCCCGAGGTCGAGGTCAAGCCTGAGAACGCGGCCTACGTGATCTACACGTCCGGCTCGTCCGGGCGGCCGAAGGGGGTCGTCCTCCAGCATTCGGGTGTCGCGAAGCTCGTCGCGACCCAGGTCGAACGCTTCGGCGTCGGCCCGCACAGCCGGGTGCTGCAGTTCGCGTCGCCGAGTTTCGACGTCGCGTTCTGGGATCTGTGCCTCGGCCTGCTCTCGGGCGGGCGCCTGGTGATCGTCCCGGCCGAGCGGCGGGTCGCGGGCCCGGCGCTGGCCGAGTACGCGCACGCCCACGGCGTCGACTTCATGATCCTTCCGCCCGCCCTGCTCGCCGAGTTCCCCGAGGACTGCGACCTGCCGCGGGACAGCGTGCTGCTGGCGGGCACCGAGCGGGTGTCGCCGGAGCTGGTGCGCCGCTGGGCGCCGGGGCGGCGGATGTTCAACGCCTACGGCCCCACCGAGGCGACCACCAACTCGACCCTCGGCGAGAGCGACCCGGCCGAGCTGGCGGACGCCACGGTCGTCCCGATCGGCGTCCCCGACCCGGGCACCCGCGCCTACGTGCTCGACGCCGGGCTGCGGCCGGTCCCGCCCGGCGTGGTGGGGGAGCTGTACCTCGCGGGCTCCGGTCTGGCGCGGGGGTATCTCGGCCGTCCGGGCTTGACGTCGGAGCGGTTCGTGGCGGACCCCTTCGGCTCCGGCGGCCGTCTCTACCGCACGGGTGACCTGGTGAAGTGGCTGCCGGACGGGCGGCTGGTGTTCCTGGGCCGGGCCGACGACCAGGTCAAGATCCGCGGCTACCGGATCGAGCTGGGCGAGATCGAGTCGGTGCTGGCCGAGCACCCGGCCGTCGGGCAGTCCGTCGTCGTCGCCCAGGACGGGCGGCTCATCGCCTACGCCGTGCCCTCGGCCGGGCGGGACGAAGAAGCCGAACTGGACCACGTCGGCGAGTGGCGCGAGCTGCACGAGAACGTCTTCACCGACGCCGCGTCCGGCGGGCTGGAGGAGAACTTCACCGGCTGGAACTCCAGCTACGACGGCTCCGAGATCCCTCTCGACGAGATGCGCGAGTGGCACGCGGCGACGATCGACCGGATCCGTTCGCTGCGGCCGAAGCGCGTCCTGGAGATCGGTGTCGGCAGCGGGCTCATCCTGTCCCGGATCGCCCCGGACGCCGAGGAGTACTGGGGCGTCGACCTGTCCGAGAAGGCCATCGCCAACCTGCGGCGCGAGCTCGCGGCGACGCCGCTGGCGAGCAAGGTCCGCCTCGCCGCCCGGCCCGCCCACGACCTGGGCGAGCTGCCGGAGTTCGACACGGTGATCGTCAACTCGGTCGCCCAGTACTTCCCGAGCGTCGGCTACCTCGCCGAGGTCATCCGCACGGCCGCGGCGCACGTCCGGCCCGGCGGGGTCATCTTCCTCGGCGACATCCGGAACCTCCGCTCGCTGCGGGCGTTCCGGACGGCGACCGAGCTGCGCCACGGCCGCCGGGACGTCGCCGCGGTGGACCAGGCGATCGCGCGCGAAGGCGAACTCGTCCTGGATCCGGACTTCTTCCGGGCCCTGGATCTCGACGGCTTCGGCGACGTCGACGTTTGGGTCAAGCGCGGCCACGCCCACAACGAGCTGACCCGGCACCGCTACGACGTCGTGCTGCGGAAGGCCCCGCGACCCGGCACCCCGGAAGAGCAGGTCGTCGCCCTGGACGACCTGGAAGGGGCCTTGGCCGCCCGGCCGGCCCGGCTGCGCGTGACCGGCGTGCCCAATGCCCGGCTGTCCGGCGAACTCGCCGCCGCCGCGGCGCTGGCCGCGGGCGACGCCGAGACGGCACTGTCCGCATTGGACCAGCGAGACGGCGTGGACCCCGAAACCCTGCACGACCTCGGCGAGCGGCACGGTTACCGCGTCTACGCGACCCTCACCGCGGACGAGGGCGAGCTGGAGGTCGTGTTCACCACCGGCGAGCCGACGCGGATCCACCGCGGCCGTCCCGTCCGCGCCGCCCTCGAAGCACTGGGCAACCACCCGGCCGGGCAGCGCGACACGAGCGCACTGGTGGCGGCGCTGCGGGCGCACGTCCGCGACCGGCTGCCGCAGTACATGGTGCCGTCGGCGTTCGTACTGCTGGACCGGCTCCCGCTGCTGGCCTCCGGCAAGCTGGACCGGCGCGCCCTGCCGAGCCCGGACCAGCAGGCGGCCCCCAGCGGCCGGGCCCCGCGGACCCCGGTCGAAGAGGTCCTCTGCGGCCTGTTCGCCGAGGTCCTCGACACGTCGTCGATCGGCGTCGACGACGACTTCTTCGCCCTCGGCGGGCATTCGCTGATGGCGACCCGCCTGGTCGCCCGGCTGCGCGCGGTCTTCGGCGTCGAACTGCAGGTGCGGTCGGTGTTCGAGACGCCGACGGTGGCCGGGCTGGCCACGCTGCTGGCCACGTCCGGCTCGGCACCGGCCCGGCCGGCGCTGGTGCGCGCCGACCCGCGGCCGGAGGTACTGCCGCTGTCGTTCGCCCAGCAGCGGCTGTGGTTCCTGCACCGCCTGGAAGGCCCGTCGGCGACGTACAACATGCCGACGGCGGTCCGGCTGACCGGCGCCCTCGACGTCGCCGCGCTGCGCACGGCGCTGTCCGACGTGGTCGAGCGGCACGAAGCCCTGCGCACGGTCTTCCCGGAGATCGACGGGGAGGCCCGGCAGCTCGTCCTCGACGGCGTCACGATCCCGCTGCCGGTCCGCGCGGTCACCGAAGCCACGCTCGCCGACGCCGTGTCGGAAGCGGCGGGCACGGTGTTCGAGCTGGAGTCGGAGCTCCCGCTGCGCGCCGAGCTGCTGCGCTTGGGGGCCCGCGAGCACGTCCTGGTGCTGGTGTTCCACCACATCGCCTCCGACGGCTGGTCGACCGCGCCGCTGTGGCGGGACCTCGCGACCGCCTACACCGCCCGCCAGGCCGGGGAAGCTCCCCGGTGGGCGCCGCTGCCGGTGCAGTACGCGGACTACACGCTGTGGCAGCGGGACGTCCTCGGCGAACCGGTGATCGAACCGCAGCTGGCCTACTGGCGCGAAACCCTCGCCGGGCTACCCGAACGCATCGAACTGCCCACCGACCGGCCCCATCCGGCGGAAGCGTCCTACCACGGCGAGCAGTTCGCCTTCGGCTGGGACGCCGAGCTCCACAGCGGACTCGTCGAGCTGGCCCGCGCCTGTGGGGCCAGCGTGTTCATGGTCGTGCACGCCGGGCTCACCGCGGTGCTCAGCCGGCTCGGCGCGGGCACCGACATCCCGCTCGGCACGTCCATCGCCGGCCGCACCGACGCCGCGCTCGACGACCTGGTCGGGTTCTTCGTCAACACGCTGGTGCTGCGCGTGGACACCGGTGGCGACCCGTCGTTCCGCGACCTCGTGGCCCGGGTGCGGGACCGCAGCCTCGACGCCTACGCCCACCAGGACGTGCCGTTCGAGCGGCTGGTCGAAGCGCTCAACCCGGCGCGGTCCCTGGCCTATCACCCGCTGTTCCAGACGATGATCGCCTGGCAGAACAACGCCGTCGCGGAGATCGCCCTGCCGGGCCTCACCGTCGAGGAGGAGCCGGTCCGCACCGGTACCGCACGCGCCGACCTGACGTTCTTCGTCGGCGAGCGGCCCGGGCACCAGGCCGGGATCCGCGGCACGGCCGAGTACAACAGCGACGTCTTCGACCGCACGACCGTCGAGGCGGTCGTGGAGCGGCTCCGGACGCTCCTGGCCGCCGTCGTCGCCGATCCGGACACCCGGATCGGGGCGGTCGACCTGCTCACCGGCGCCGAGCGCGACCAGCTCGCCGCCGACCCGGCGACACCGCTGCCCGCGGAGACGACCGCCGAGCTGTTCTCGGCCCAGGTCGCGCGGACACCGGACGCCCTCGCCCTGGCGTTCGGCGCCGAGCGGCTGACCTACGCCGAGCTGGACATGCGGGCCACGGCCCTCGCCGGGGCTCTGCTCGCGCGAGGGGCCGGGCCGGAACGCGTGGTGGCGGTCGCGCTGCCGCGGTCGGTGGACCTGGTGGTGGCGCTCTTGGCGGTGCTCAAGACCGGCGCCGCCTACCTGCCCCTGGACCTCAACCACCCGGCCGACCGCATCGACCTGATGCTCACCGACGCGGCACCGCACCTGGTCATCGCCGAAGACGGTATCCGCTCGGGGGTCGTGAGTGGTAATTCGGGTTCTAACCCGAATTACCACTCACGACCAGCCACGGCAGACAACCTGGCGTACGTGATCTTCACGTCGGGCTCGACCGGACGTCCGAAGGCGGTCGCCGGCACCCAGCGGGCGCTGGCGAACCGGCTGCACTGGGGCCGGGACGTCGCCCGAGGCGTGCGCCTGGCCAAGAGCGCGCTGACGTTCATCGACGGCTCCACCGAACTGCTCGGCGGGCTCGTCGCGGGCGACCCGGTGGTCCTCGCCGACGACGCGACGGCGACCGACCCCCTGGAACTGGCCGGATTCGTCCGTGCATCCGGCGCGCAGGTGCTCACCGTGGTCCCGAGCCTCCTCGACACCTTCGCCGAGGACGCCCCGGCCGGGGCGTTCGACTCGGTGACCACCTGGATCACCAGTGGCGAACCGCTTTCGGAAGCACTGGCCGAGAAGGTCGCGGTCCGGTGGCCGTCCGCGAAGCTGGTCAACCTCTACGGCTGCTCGGAGGTCGCCGGCGACAGCCTCGCCCAGGTCTGCGGCCCGGTGGCCATCGGACGGCCGGTCGCGAACACCCGCGCGTACGTCCTCGACGCCGGGCTCCGGCCGGTGCCGCCGGGGGTGCGCGGCGAGCTGTACCTGGCCGGCGCCGGAGTCGCGCGGGGCTACCTCGGGCGGCCTTCGCTCACCGCCGAGCGGTTCGTCGCCTCGCCGTTCGAGCCGGGGGAGCGGATGTACCGCACCGGCGACCTCGTCCGCCGCCGCGCCGACGGGGCTCTCGAGTTCCTCGGCCGCGCCGACCAGCAGATCAAGATCCGCGGCTTCCGCGTGGAGCCCGGCGAAGTCGAAGCCGCGCTGACGGCCGACGCGTCGGTGGCGCGCGCGGCCGTGATCGCCCGGGAGAACCGGCTGATCGCCTACGTGGCACCGTCGGGTGACCCCGTCGCGCTGCGGGCCCTGGTGGCCGAGCGGCTGCCGGAGTACCTGGTGCCGTCGGCCGTCGTCGTCCTGCCCGAGCTGCCGCGGAACGCCAACGGCAAGCTCGACCGCGCCGCCCTGCCCGATCCGGAGGTGCGCGCGTCCGGACGGCCCACGCGGACCCCGGCCGAGCAGGCGCTGTGCGAGCTGTTCGCCGACGTCCTCGGCGTGCCGTCGGTCGGCCCGGACGACGGGTTCTTCGCCCTCGGCGGGCATTCCCTGCTGGCCACTCGGCTGGTCAGCCGGATCCGCGCGCTGCTCGGCGTCGAGGTGCCGATCCGGACGGTGTTCGACGCCCCGACGCCGGCCCGCCTCGCCGAAGCCCTGGACCCGGGCCGGGGCGTGCGTCCGGCGCTGGTCCGGGCCGAGCGGCCCGACCTCCTGCCGCTGTCGTTCGCGCAGCAGCGGCTGTGGTTCCTCGACCGCCTCGACGGGCCGTCCGCGACCTACAACATCCCGTGGGCGTGGGAACTGACCGGCCCGGTCGACATCCAGGCGCTGCGAGCGGCGCTGGGTGACGTCGTCGCGCGCCACGAGGTCCTCCGGACCCTCCTCGTCGAGGAGCACGGCACCCCGCGGCAGGTCGTGCTCGACGAGGCCGTCCCGGTGCTGGTCACCGAGACGGCGGCCGACCCCGGCGAGCGCGTCACCGCGGCGGCGTCGCACTGCTTCACCCTCGACACCGAGATCCCGATCCGGGCCACCCTCGTCTCGGCCGGACCGGACCGGCACGTCCTGGTCCTGCTGGTGCACCACATCGCGGGCGACGGCTGGTCGCTGCCGCCGCTGAAGCGCGACCTTGACACCGCCTACGCCGCCCGGCTGCGCGGCGAGCGTCCACAGTGGACGCCGTTGCCGGTGCAGTACGCGGACTACACGCTGTGGCAGCGGGAGATGTTCGGCCGCGCCGACGACCCGGACAGCCTCCTCGGCCGCCAGGCGGCGTTCTGGCGGGACACCCTCGCCGGGATCCCCGACGAGCTGGCGCTGCCGGCCGACCGGCCACGCCCGGCCCGGTCGACCAACCGCGGCGCCGCCGTGCCGTTCACCGTGCCCGCCTCCGTCCACAGGGGACTCCGGGAGCTGGCCCACCGCAGCGACACCAGCACGTTCATGGTCCTGCAGGCGGCGCTGGCCGCCCTGCTGACCCGGCTCGGCGCGGGCACCGACGTCCCCCTCGGCACGCCGGTGGCCGGCCGCTCCGACCACGCTTTGGAAGACCTCGCCGGGTTCTTCGTCAACACCCTGGTCCTGCGGACCGACACCGGCGGCGACCCGACGTTCCGGGAGCTCCTGGGCCGCGTCCGGGAGGCCGACCTGGCCGCGTACGCCCACCAGGACCTGCCGTTCGAGCACCTCGTCGAGCTGCTCAACCCGCCGCGGTCCCTGGCCCGGCACCCGCTGTTCCAGGTCATGCTCGCGGTCTACCACTCGGGTTCCGGGCCGGAACGGCTGCTCGGGCTCGACGCGGCCTACCGCGACACCGGGCTGCGGCAGGCGAAGTTCGACCTGTCGTTCGACCTGGTCGAAACGGCCGAGGGCATCGATGGCGACCTCGAATACAGCCTCGACCTCTTCGACGAGCCGACCGCCCGGACGCTCACCGAACGCCTGGTCCGGGTGCTGGCGGCGGTCGTCGCGGACCCGGACCGGCCGCTGAGCCGCCTCGACGTCCTCGACCCGGTCGAACGGGATCGGATCCTGCGCGACTGGGGTGCCGGGGCGCCGCTGACGCTCTCGGCCCCGACGGTCGTCGACCGGCTGGCCGCCCAGGTGGCGGCCACTCCGGACGCGACCGCGCTGAGCGATGCGTCGTCGAGTGTCACGTTCGCGGAGTTCGCCGCGCGGACCGACCGGCTCGCGCGGTGGCTGGCGGCGCAGGGGGCGGGGCCGGAGAAGGTCGTGGCGCTCGTACTGCCGCGGTCGGCGGCGGTCGTCGAAGCGATCTTCGGGGTGTTCAAGACGGGCGCGGCGTATCTGCCGGTGGACCCGGACCAGCCCTTGGAACGGATCGCGGCGATCCTCGCCGACGCCGCTCCCGCGCTGGTGCTCACCAGTCGTTCACTGGCTTCGGTCGTTCCCGGCGCGTTGTGTGTCGAGGATATTGTGGACAGTGACGCGGCACTGACACCGCCGTCGCCCGGGAACCCGGCGTACGTGCTCTACACGTCCGGGTCCACCGGCAAGCCGAAGGGCGTGGTCGTCCCGCACTCCGGGCTGGTCAACCTGTTCCACAGCCACCGCGAGACGCTCTACCGCCCGGCCGTCGCCGCGGCGGGCGGGCGGCGGCTGCGGATCGGGCACGCGTGGGCGTTCTTCTTCGACGCGTCCTGGCAGCCGCAGCTGTGGCTGCTCGACGGGCACGAGGTGCACGTCGTCGACGACGAGACCCGCCGCGACCCTTCGCGGCTGGCGGCGGTGGTGCGCGAGCGCGGACTCGACTTCCTCGAGCTCACGCCGTCGCACTTCGCGCAGCTGGCCGCGGCCGGGGTGATCGCGGACGGCCGGTGCGCCCTCGGCGTGGTCGGTGTCGGCGGGGAAGCCGTTTCGCAGACGCTGTGGGAGACGCTGGCGTCGATGCCGGGCACGGAGGCGTACAACCTCTACGGCCCCACCGAGGCCACTGTGGACGCTCTCGTCGGCCGCTTCGGCGACGCCGACCGGCCGGTGGTCGGCCGTCCGGTGCACAACACCCGCGCGTACGTCCTCGACGGCGGTCTTTCGCCGGTCCCGGCCGGGGTGCCGGGCGAGCTGTACCTGGCCGGTGCCGGGCTGGCCCGCGGCTACCACGGGCGGCCGGCGCTCACCGCGGACCGGTTCGTCGCCTCGCCGTTCGAGCCGGGGCAGCGGATGTACCGCACCGGCGACCTGGTGCGCTGGCGGCCGGACGGGCAGCTGGAGTACCTCGGCCGCACCGACGACCAGGTCAAGATCCGCGGTTTCCGGATCGAGCCGGGCGAGATCGAGACGGCCCTGACCCGGCACGACGACGTCACGCAGGCGCTCGTCGTGGTCCGGGACGAGCGGTTGGTCGCGTACACCACCCCGGCGACCGCGGATGCGGTGGAGCTGCGGGAGTTCCTCGCCCGGTCGCTGCCGGAATACATGGTGCCGGCGGCGATCGTGCCCCTGGACGCGTTCCCGGTGACGCCCAACGGGAAGCTGGATCGCGCGGGTCTGCCGGCGCCCGAGTTCGAAACTCGCGGCCGGGCGCCGGAAACGGCCCTGGAGAAGGCTCTCTGCGAACTCTTCGCGGAGGTGTTGGACGTCGCCGCCGTGGGCGCCGACGACGACCTGTTCACCCTCGGCGGCCATTCGATGCTGCTGGTGGTCCTGCGCAACCGGATCACCGAGCAGCTCGGGACCGAGCTGCCGATCGCCGAGTTCTTCCGCACCCCGACCGCGGCGGGTCTCGCCGCGGTGTTGACCCGAGACACGGAGTAGACGTGCACCGCACCCTGATGAACGCCAAGATCCACCGCGCCACCGTCACCCAGGCCGACCTGCACTACGTCGGCTCGCTGACCATCGACGCGGACCTGATGGCCGCCGCGGACATCGTCGAGGGGGAGCAGGTCCAGGTCGTCGACATCACCAACGGCGCCCGGCTGGAGACCTACGCCATCACCGGCGAGCCGGGGTCGGGCGTGATCGGTGTCAACGGCGCGGCCGCGCACCTGGTGCACCCGGGCGACCTGGTCATCATCATCACCTACGCGCAGGTGGAGGAGGCCGAGCGCGCCGGGCACCGGCCGCGGGTCGTGCACGTGGACGCGGACAACCGGCAGGTCCACCTGGGACACGACCCGGCCGAGCCGGTACCCGGCGCGGAAGCTCAGCTGTCGGGTCGTGGTCGCTGACACAGTTGCTTTTGAGAGGCTTACCTAAATAAGGTATGCCTAAGTTACTGGTCTGCGAGAGGTGCTCATGTCCGTGTTCCAAGCTGCCGGGCTCAGCCGGCGTGGATTCCTGATCGGGGCGGGTGGCGTCGTCGCCGCCGCGGCTCTCACCGCGTGCAGCAGCGGCGACAAGCCCGCGGCGACCGGTTCTTCCGGCCCGTGGGAGTTCACCGACGACCGCGGCCAGAAGACCTCGCGCGACCAGCGTCCGGCGCGCGTGGTGGCCTACGCCAGCTCGGCCGCCGCGCTCTGGGACTACGGCGTCCGCCCGGCCGGCGTGTTCGGCCCGCAGAAGACCGCCGACGGCGGCAAGGAGATCCAGGCCGGCAACATCGACCTCAACGCCGTCACTTCGATCGGCAACGCCTGGGACGACTTCAGCATGGAGAAGTTCGCCGCGCTCAAGCCGGACCTGGTCGTCACCGGCCTGACCGGCACCAAGCCGACGGACATGTGGGTGCTCACCGACGACCTCGGCCCCAAGGTGCAGCAGGTCGCGCCGATCGTCGCGCTGTCGGAGTACAAGGTCACGCTGCCGAAGGTGATCGAGCGCTACTCGCAGCTGGCCGTGGCGCTGGGCGGCGACGCGAACTCGGCGACCATGAAGCAGGCCAAGGCGGACTTCGAGAAGGCGTCCGAGGACCTGCGCGCGGCGGCGAAGGAGAAGGCCGGGCTGAAGGTCCTGGTGCTGTACGGCGACAAGGACGGCCTGTACATCGCCAAGCCGGACTACTTCGCCGACCTCGCCTACTACCGCGAGCTCGGCCTGGACATCGTCTCCGGCGGCGGCAGCGAGGACTACTGGGAGCAGCTGTCCTGGGAGCAGGCGGGCAAGTACCCGGCCGACCTGATCCTGACCGACTCGCGCTCGTACGCGCTGCCGCGGGCGCAGATGACCCAGTTCCCGACCTGGAACCAGCTGCCCGCCGTCAAGGCGAACCAGCTCGGTGACTGGTCCGCCGAGCCGCGCTTCAACCACCTGCTCGCCACGCCGGTCATCCAGAAGCTGACCGCGCTGGTGAAGGGTGCCCGCACGGACATCACCGCCTGAGGAGGCCCGCGATGACCAACCCGTTCGAAGACCCGTCCGCGACGTACCTGGTCCTGGTGAACGCGGAGAACCAGCACAGCCTGTGGCCGGAGTCCGTGGACGTCCCGGCCGGCTGGACGGTCGCCTTCGGCCCGTCGTCCCGCCAGGAGTGCCTGGACCACGTGGAAGCGAACTGGACGGACATGCGCCCCAAGTCCCTGGCCGACGCCATGGACGCCTGACCACCCTCCCGCACGACACGCCGGAAGCCACGCGGCTTCCGGCGTGTCGTCCATCCAGGCACGCGACCCGACCCTCCAGGTACGCAGGCCGACCCTCCAGGTACGCGACCCGACCCTCCAGGTACACGAGATGCCCCTCCAGGCACGCGAGATGCCTGCCTGATCACGCGAGTTCCGCCTTCAATCACGCGAGTTCCGGCCTCAGGCACGCCAGTTCCGTGTACCGGAACGGTCGGCTTGCGTATCCAGGCGGTCGGTTTGCGTACCTGGAGGGTCGGCTCGCGTGATCAGGCGCGCTGGCCGGACCAGGCTTCCCAGAGCTTCGCGTACTGACCACCCGCGGCGACCAGGTCCTCATGGGTTCCGGACTCCACGACGGCTCCCGCGTCCAGGACCACGATCCGGTCCGACGCCGCCGCCTGCGTGAGCCGGTGGGCCACGACCAGCGCCGTCCGTCCTTCCAGGGCCGCCGCGGCCGCCGCTTCCAGGACTTTCGAGCCCGCGCTGCCCGCCTCCGCCGTGGCCTCGTCGAGGATCGCGATCGGCGGGTCCGCCAGCACCAGCCGCACCAGGGCCAGCTGCTGCGCCTGCGTCACCGTCAGCTGGTGGCCGCCTTCGCCGACGACCGTCGCGAGCCCGTCCGGCAGCGACGAAACCCATGTCAACGCCCCCACCTTCGCCAGCGCGGCCCGGAGTTCGGCGTCCGACGCCGACGGGCGGGCCAGCCGCAGGTCGTCGGCCAGTGTGCCCGCGAAGACGTGGACCTCCTGGCTGATCAGCCCCACCGTCCGCCGCGTGGCGTCCGGGCCCAGCTCGTCCAGCGGCACGCCGCCGAGCGTCACCGATCCCGTGTCCGGGCGGTGGATGCCCGCGATCAGCTTGGCCAGCGTCGTCTTCCCAGCCCCGCTCGCGCCGACCAGGGCGACCCGTTCCCCGGGGGTGACCGCCAGGTCGACGTCGCGCAGCACCGGGTGACCGTCCACATAGGAGTAGCCGATGCCCGCGGTTTTCACCGACGCGTCCACCGGCCGTGACGGCTGCGCGGGCACCGCCTCGGCCGGGAGGTCCGCGACGCCGATCAGCCGCGCGAGGCTCGCCGCGGCCGCCTGCGCGTCGTCGACCAGCGCCAGTGCCGTGGTGATCGGCCCGAACAGGCTGTGGAAGTACAGTGCCGCCGCCGTCGCGACGCCGACCGTCACGGCGTCCGCGCCCACCAGCACGAACCCGAGCGCCAGCACCGCCGACAGCCCGACGAACTCCGCCAGGTTGAGCCGCGCGTAGAACCGCGTCACCAGCCGGATTCCCCGCAGCGCCAGCGAAACCGCGGCGTCGGACCGCTCGCGCACCCGCGAGAGGTGGGTGTCCGCCAGCCGGAACGCCCGGACCGTCTTCGCGCCGCCGATGGTGTCCAGCAGCTGCTGCTGTTGCGCCCCGACCGCCTCCCGCTGGGCGGCGTACAGCGGCTTCGCACGCGGCACGTACCAGCGCACGGTCCACAGCTGGATCGGCACGGCCAGCAGCGCGGCCAGCAGGAACCGCCAATCCAGCACGGCCAGCGCGCCGAACGTCAGCACGACCGTCAGTACCGACCGCCCCAGCTCGGGCAGTGCCTGCCGGACACCTTCGGCGACCACCGAGACGTCGTTCGTCACGCGGGCGGTGAGGTCGCCGGAGCCGGCGCGTTCGAGCTGTTCGAGCGGCAGGCCGAGGGCGCGTTCGACGAAGCGTTCGCGCAGCTCGGCCAGGATCGTCTCGCCCAGCCGCGCCACCAGCGACACGCCGATCGCGGTCGCCACCGCCTGCGCCACCGCGACGAGCACCAGGCCCACGATCGGCGTGACCAGGTCCGCGGCCGGGTGGCGCGTGGCGACCAGGTCGACGACCCGGCCGAGCAGCGGCGCGGTCAGCAGGCCGATCGCGGTGGCCGCGAACAGCATCGTGAACGCCGCCGCCGCGCGGCCTTTCGCCCGGCCGACGAGCTCGCCGACGACGGCGCGGATCCGCCGCCCGTCGGCCACGGGCAGGAGTTCGCGGGTCATGACAGCACCGCCGCTCGGTAGTCGGGACGGCCGGCCAGCTCGGCGTGGCTGCCTTCGCCCGTGACGCGACCGTCGTCGAGCAGGACGACGCGGTCGGTCGCGGCCAGCAGCGCCGGGCTGGTGGTGACGAGGATCGTGGTGCGGCCGCGCCGCAGCTCGGCGAGGCCGGCGGCGATCCGGGCCTCGGTGACGGTGTCGACGGCGGTCGTCGGATCGTGCAGCACCAGCACCGGCGCGTCGGCGGCCAGCGCCCGGGCGAGCGCGACCCGCTGCCGCTGCCCACCCGACAGCGACCGGCCACGTTCGGTGACGGCGGTCGCGACGCCGTCGGGCAGCGCGCTCGCCACCTCGTCGACGGCGGCCGCGGTCATCGCCTCGGCCGTCTTCGGCCCGGTGGTCACGTTCTCGGCGACCGTGCCGGCGAACAGGTCGGCGTCGTGCGCGGCGACCAGCACCACCTCGCGGACCCGGCTCGGCTCCACAGTGGACAGGTCCACCGAGTCGACCGACACCGAGCCGCCCGCGGGATCGGCGGCCCGGCCCAGGCAGTCCAGGAGGTCCGTCGCGGCGGCCGGGTCGGTGGCCACCACCCCCAGCAGCTCACCCGGACGCGCCTCGAACCCGACGTCGCGCAGGGCGCCGCGGTTCAGCGCGGAGAGCTTGACGTGCCCGGCCGCCGGAGCCGGCAGGGCCGCGTCCCCGCCGCCGACGGCGGGCGGCGCGTTGAGCACGTCGGCGATGCGCGCGGCCGACGCCCGGCCCTGCGCGAGCTCACCGTTGACCCACGAGAAGATCGAGAACGGCGTGATCAGGTACTGCGCGAGCCCGACCGCGGCGACCAGGTCGCCGACGCTGATGTCGCCCGCCGCGGCGAGGTTGCCGCCGACGAGGGCGACCACGGCTATGAAGATCCCGGTGAGCGCGAGCAGCGCGCCGTTGTGCCAGGCCTGGGCGCGGGCCGCGCGCAGCGTCGCCCGCAGCGAGTCCTGGCTGGTGCGGCGGTAGCGGTCGACCGCCGCGCGTTCGGCGCCGACGCCCTTGAGCACCCGCAGCCCGGCGACGAGGTCGGTGGCGACGCCGGAGGCGAACGCCGACCGCTCCTGCTCGGCCTCGCTGCGGCGCTCGAGGGGCTTCCCGATCAGGTGGGCGAGGTACAGCATCGGCGGCGTGCCGAGCAGCACGAGCAGGCCGAGCGGCAGCGACATGGTGAGCAGCGCGACGGCGCTCACGAGCAGCCCGGCCAAGCCGGCGACGCCGAAGGGCAGCACGCCGTTGACGGTGCCGACGCGCTTGGCGTCCGACGTCCCGATGCTGACCAGCTCGCCGGCGAGGGTGCCGGAGCCGCCCACGCCGCCGGGGTGCAGCACCCGGCGTCCGACGTCGAGGCGGAGGTCGTGGGCCGCGCGTTCGGCGGCGCGCTCGCCGAAGCGGGCGCCGAGGCGGTAGCTGGTCGACAGCGCGGCGAAGAGCACGCCCAGCACCGCCAGCCAGACCAGCAGCGTGCCCACCGAGCCGCCCGCGACGGCGTGGTCGATGACCACGCCGATCACCACCGGGACCAGTGCTTCGCCGCCTTGGTGGCTCGCGGTCAGCAGCGCGGCGAGCGCCACCGATCGTCGTTGCCCGGCGATCGACCGGCGGAGGACTTCCCGTCCCGTCGTGCTCACCCGCGCCTCCCTCTCCAGAGCTGGGATAGGTAAGGCTAGTCTAAGTAAAGAAGTTACGGGAACACTGTCGGCTTCGTCTCGGAACCTCGTTCCGGTCAGGCCGGCGCTACGGGCTGCGACCTGGCGGCTTCGGGCGACCTCAGCCGTCGGCCGACGGCTGAACGAGGTTCTCGGTCCGCGGTTCGGCGGCCGGTTCGCCGAACCGCGCCAGCGCGAGCGCGGCCACGACGGCGAGGGCGAACCCGGCGACGGCCACGAGCGCGAAGCCGGGCCGCGTGCGGTCGCCGAGCGCCACCACCCCGACCAGTGCCGGAAAGATCGTCTCGCCGAGGATCATCATCGCGGTCGAAGTGGTGACGCTCCCGCGCTGCAACGCCGTCGCGTAGAACAGCATCGCCATCCCGCCGGCGATCGCGACGGTGTAGGTGGCGAGGTCGGTGAGCAGGTCGAGCGGCGCGAGGCTGGGGATGATCCGGCCGGCGATGGCGACGACGCCGAAGCACAGCCCGGCGACGAGCCCGAGCGCCGGCGTCCGGATCCGGCGGCTCGCCTTGCCCGCGGCGATCCCGGCCACGGCGAGAACGGCGACCGCGCCGGCGAGCGCCAGCCGGAAGCCGAGCCCGACGGGATCCGAGCCCTCGCTTTCGGCGGCGGCGCCGAGCAGGGCGAGCCCGGCGCACACGACACCGACGGCGGCCCATTCCTTCTTGCCGAGCCGCACGCCGAGGAACCGCGCGGCGACGGCGGTGACGGCGAGGCTCGCGGCGAGCGCGGCCTGGACGACGAACAGGGGTAGCACGTGCAGGGCCACGATCTGCGCGACGAACCCGAGGACGTCCAGCGACAGTCCCAGCACGAACCTCCACTGGCCGAGCACCCGGACCAGCAGCTTCGGGTCGACCCCGGCGGAACCGGTGTCGGTGGCCCGCGCGGCGACCGACTGCATCACCGAAGCCACGCCGTACGCGCATGCGGCGCCCAAGGCGCAGAGCAGTCCCCACCACATGCCGGTCACTCTATTTTGTCGGACCCGTGGGGTACGGTCCCGGTCATGTCGAACACGAGTTCGAAGACGCATCGCCAGTGGCCGTCGCCCCTGGCGGGAGACGAGCTGCGTCTGTTGCTGGATTTCCTGCAGTTCCTGCGCGCGACGGCGGTGAACAAGCTGGCCGGGCTGACGGTGGCCCAGGCGTCGGCGACACCACTGCCCTCGTCGCCGCGGATGAGCGCGCTGGGGGTGGTGAAGCACCTGACGGCGGTGGAGCGCTGGTGGCTGGCGATCGAGGCGGGCGGGGCGGACCTGCCGTCGCTGTGGGCGGGCAGCCCGGACCCGAGCTGGGACCTCGCCCCGGAGGACACCCCGGCCTCGGTGGTGGCGGCGTACAAGGCGGAGTGGGCACGGGTGGAGAAGGCGTTGCGAGGCCTCGGGCCCGACGACCGCACCCGGCGGCGGTCGGAGTTCACCGTGCGGTGGGTGGTGGCGCACGTGGTCCAGGAGACGGCGCGGCACGTGGGGCACCTGGACGTCCTGCGCGAGCTGGCCGACGGGGAGGTGGGTGAATGACCCGACGGTGAGGTGGTGGCGGTGGGTGGGCGAGGGGAGGGAAAGGAGAGATCCGTCCGGATCGCGCCTCGGCCGGGCGATTCCTGGCTCGACGAGGCCTGGACGGCGCTGACCCTGCACCGCGGCGCGGGTCGCCGACATCGGCCCGCTGCGCACCCTGCGCGCGCACGACGAATCGGGCCGGGCCGGCTATGTCGAGACGCTCTACGAGTGGCTGCGGCACGCCGGCGACCCGCGGGCGGCGGCGCGGGAGCTGCGGATCCACCCGAACACCCTGCGGTACCCCGCAGCTCGGCGGTGGGCCCGGGCACCCGGCGCATGCCCGGCCCGGAAAACCGGGTGACAAGCGCGGCTACCCTGGATTCGTGGCCGTCGTTGCGGAGTACCGCCGATTTACCGGCCCCCTGGCCCGTTCCGGGCGCCAGCGGGGTGTCGGTGCCATGTCCGCCTGAACCTTCGCCGGGCCGCCCGGGCCAGGGGAACCGTCCCCGAAACCCGCCCAGCCCGGAGGTTCCGCCATGCCCGCAACACTCACCCCGGCCCAGCTCGCCCGCGATCTCGCCGTCCGCGATCTCACCGATCCCGCCGCCGGGCCGCACGCCGTCCAGCTGCTTGTCGACCAAGCCGTCGAAGCGCTCGCCGGCCTGTGGTCCTGTGACGTCCGGAGAAGCCCCGGCGCGCGCATCGTCACCGTGGCCGACAACTACGACAACCTCGGCTACGACCCGGCCGACATCACCCGCGACGCCCGCTACACCCGGTACGTCGACGCCGGTCACGTCCTGCGCAGCCACTCCACCGCCCTCATCCCCGCCGCCCTCCGGAACCTGGCCGCGAACCCGGCCGACGACGTGCTGCTTGTCTGCGCGGGCGTCGTCTACCGCCGCGACAGCATCGACCGGCTGCACAGCGGCACGCCGCACCAGCTCGACCTCTGGCGGATCGTCCGCGGCACCGTCACCCGCGCCGACCTCGAGGAGATGGTCGCCGCCCTCGTGCCGGACCGGCGGTGGCGGCTCGAAGCACGCCGCCATCCGTACACAGTGGACGGTGCCCAGCTCGACGTCGAGCACGACGGGCGCTGGGTCGAGGTCGCCGAGTGCGGGCTCGCCCACCCGGGCGTCCTCGCGCGGGCGGGGCTCACCGGCGGCTGGTCCGGCCTGGCGCTCGGCATGGGCCTCGACCGGATGGTCATGCTGCGCAAGGGCATCCCGGACATCCGGCTGCTGCGCTCCACTGAGCCGGCCGTCGCCGCCCAGCTGACGGACCTCGCGCCCTACCGGCCGGTCTCCGCGCTGCCGCCGGTGCGCCGCGACCTGTCGATCGTGGTGCCGGCCGACGACCGTGCCGAAGACCTCGGCGACCGCGTCCGGGAGGCCCTGGGCGAAGGCGTCGTCGAGTCGGTCGAGATCCTGCAGGAGACCCCGTACGCCCGGCTGCCGGCGCAGGCGCGAGCCCGGCTCGGCGCGACGCCGGACCAGAAGAACCTCCTCGTCCGCCTGGTGCTCCGGCCCCTGGACCGGACGCTGTCCGATCACGAGGCGAACGTCCTCAGGGACCGGGCCTACGCCGCGCTGCACCGGGGGAGCGTCCACCAGTGGGCCGAGCTCAGCGGAGGACGCGATAGCGGAGGTGCGTGACCGAGGTGGTCGCCCGGGCGTCCACCTGCTCGAGGTTCAGCGGCGGGACGCCGTCGAACAACCGGACGCCGTCGCCGAGCGTGTACGGCGCGACGTGCAGCCGGACCTCGTCGATCAAGCCCGCGGCGAGGTACTGGTTCACGGTGGTCGCGCCGCCGTGGACGGAGATCCCGCCGTCGCCCGCCGCCTCGCGGGCGCGGGCCATCGCGGCCTCGATGCCGTCGGTGACGAAGTGGAACGTGGTGCCGCCCGCCATCGGCTGCGGCTCGCGCGGGTGGTGGGTGAGCACGAAGACCGGGCCGTGGTAGGGCGGGTTCTCGCCCCACCAGCCCGTCCACGGCCGGTCCCACTCGCCCCGCACCGGGCCGAACATGTTGCGCCCCATGATGAACGCCTTGGCCGTCATCATCCGGTCGAACTCGGCCGGGTGCTCGTCGCGGCCTTCGCCGTACCAGGCGTGCAGCTTGCCGCCCCAGCCGTCGCCGCCGTCGTCGCCGAACGGGCGCTGCTCGGTCTGGTGGTGGCCGGCTGCGTACCCGTCGAGGGTGATCGTGAGGTCGCAGGTCACCTTGCCGGTCATGTCCGTGTCCTCCTCGGTCGGCTGCTCCGGAACCAGGATGGCCCGCACCTGACATGACGTCCAATGTCAATAGAGCCGAAAACCCATTGATATCGTTGATGAATGCTGAACCTGGTCCAGCTCAAGGTCCTGGCCGCGGTGGCCCGGCACGGTTCGGTGACCGAGGCGGCCCGCGAACTCCACTATTCGCAGCCGTCGGTGAGCCACCACCTGGCCCGCCTGGAAGCGGCCACCGGCGCTCGGCTCGTGCAGCGGGCCGGGCGCGGGATCCGGCTGACACCGGAAGGGCGCCTGCTGGCCGACCGCGCCGCCGAAATCGCCGGACGCGTGGCCGCGGCGGCCGAAGAGCTGGCCGCGCAGGTCGGCCTGCGAGCCGGGCGCGTCCGGCTGGGCGCCAATGCGTCGACGCTGAGCACTCTCGTGCCGAGAGCGGTCGCGTCGCTGGCGGCGGCACACTCCGGGCTCGAGCTGGCCCTGATCGACCGGCATCCCGTCGAAGCACTGGACATGCTGCGCCGCGGCGAACTCGACGTCGCTCTCGTCTTCCAGCACGCCGGCGCCCCGCTCGAGGGGGAAGGCTTCCGGTTCCGCCACCTCGCCGACGACCCGATCCACCTGATCAGCCCGCACCCGGACGCCGTCTTGGCCGACCACCGCGACTCGGCCTGGATCGGCGGCTGCCCCCGGTGCCGCGCGGAGCTGACCGCCATCTGTGCGGGGGCGGGTTTCAGCCCGCGCCTCGGCTCGTTCAGCGACGACATGGTCGTCGTGCAGTCCCTGGTCGCCGCCGGCCTCGGCGTCGCGACCCTGCCCGGGCTCGCCCTGGAAGCGCACCGCCGCCCGGACATCCACGCCACCGAACTCCCCGGCGTCCACCGCCGCATCCACGCGGCCACCTACGGCGACCCGCCGGACCCGCCCGCGGTGGCCGCCCTCCTGGCCGCCCTCACCCGTGCCGCCACATCGGGGCGGAACGGACCGTAGGGTGTCCGGCATGACTGATCGGCTCTACTTCCGGCAGCTGCTCGCCGGGCGTGACTTCGCCGTCGGGGATCCCGTCGCGACGCAGATGGTGAACTTCGCCTACCTGATCGGCGATCGCGAGACCGGGGACGCCGTCGTCGTCGACCCGGCCTACGCCGTCCAGGATCTGGTCGACGTGCTGGCGCAGGACGGGATGCGGCTCACCGGGGTGCTCGCCACCCACCACCACCCCGACCACGTCGGCGGCGAGATGCTCGGCTTCTCACTGCCCGGGATCGCCGAGCTCCTCGCGATCGAGCAGGTGCCGATCCACGTCAACGGTGCCGAGACCGAGTGGGTCAAGCGGGTCACCGGGGTCTCCGGCACCGATCTGCGCGCGCACGACCACGACGACGTCCTCGAGGTCGGGGCCGTCCCGATCCGGCTGCTGCACACCCCCGGGCACACGCCGGGCAGCCAGTGCTTCCTGGTCGAGGACAAGCTCGTCTCCGGCGACACGCTCTTCCTGGAAGGCTGCGGCCGCACCGACTTCCCGGGCGGCGACGCCGACGAGATCTACCGCAGCCTGCAAGCACTCGCCGGCCTGCCCGGTGATCCCGTCGTCTACCCCGGGCACCAGTACTCCGCCGAGCCGTCGGCCGCGCTGTCGGACGTCAAGCGCACGAACTTCGTCTACCGGCCGCGGTCGCTCGACGAATGGAAGGTCATGTTCGGCGGCTGAGCCGGGCCGAGCCAAGTGCGTTCCACGGGGTGAAACACGGGGTGTTCACGGAGTGGGCACCGATTGACTTCGCTTCCCACTCCCCGGATGGTCGGGACCACGCAATCCCGTACGTCCCCGTCCCCGGGAGAAATCCGTGTCGATTTCCACCACGGGCGTGCTCGCGCACGTCCGGAAACGCGCCGCCGAGCCGCCGCGCAAAGCCGGCAGGCGGCCCGATCTCCGGCGCTGGATCAGCCCGGTGGTGCTGCTCGCCGCCTGGCAGGTGGCCAGCGCCACCGGCGTCCTGCCGCCCGACAAGCTCAGTGCACCGTGGACGGTCGTGCAGGCCGGCATCGAAGTGGCGCGCAGCGGAGAACTCGGGAACGCCTTCGCCGTTTCGCTCGGCCGGGTCGGCGCCGGCTTCGCGCTCGGTGCCTTCGCCGGCGTCCTGCTCGGCATCGTCTCCGGGCTGTCGCGCTGGGGCGAGGCCCTGGTCGACCCGCCGGTGCAGATGCTGCGCACGCTGCCGTTCCTCGGCCTGATCCCGCTGTTCATCCTGTGGTTCGGCATCGGTGAAGAGACGAAGATCGTGCTGGTCGCCCTCGGCGTGGCCTTCCCGCTCTACCTCAACGTCCACTCGGGAATCCGCGGCGCCGACCCGGCGCTGGTCGAAGCGTCGCGGGCGCTCGGGTTCAGCCGCGCGGAACGGCTCTGGCACGTCGTCCTGCCCGGCGCGCTGCCGCAGGCGCTCGTCGGGCTGCGGCAGTCGCTCGGCCTGGCCTGGCTCGCGTTGATCGTCGGCGAGACGGTCAACGCCGACGCCGGCGTCGGTTACCTCATCAACAACGCCCGCGAATTCCTGCGCACCGACGTCGTGGTCGTCGGATTGGTCCTGTACGCCCTGCTCGGCCTGGTCACCGACGCGCTGGTCCGGCTGCTCGAACGGAAGGTGCTGCGGTGGCGAACCCGGTAGCCGAGGTCCGCGGCCTCACCAAGCGGTTCGGCGAACGGACCGTCCTCAATGGACTCGACCTGACCGTCGGGCGCGGCGAATTCGTCGCCCTGCTCGGCCGCAGCGGGTCCGGCAAGTCGACGCTCCTGCGGGTGCTCGCCGGGCTCGACGACGACGTCGAAGGCCGCGCGGAAGTCACCGGGACGGTTTCGGTCGCGTTCCAGCAGCCGAGACTGCTGCCGTGGCGGAAGGTGTGGCGCAACGTCGTCCTCGGCCTGCGCCAGGACGGCGTCACGAAGTCCCGCAACCGCGCACTGGCCGAAAAGGCACTGGCCGAAGTGCACCTGGCCGAGCACGCCGACGACTGGCCGCTCACGCTGTCCGGCGGCGAGGCCCAGCGCGTGTCGCTGGCCCGCGCGCTGGTGCGCGAACCCGGCCTCCTGCTGCTCGACGAGCCGTTCGGCGCCCTCGACGCGCTGACCCGGATCTCCATGCACGGCCTGGTGCTCGACCTCTGGCGGCGGCACCGGCCGGGCGTGCTGCTGGTGACCCACGACGTCGACGAAGCCCTGCGGCTCGCCGACCGGGTCCTGGTGCTCGACGACGGCCGGATCGTGGCCGCCCACCGCCCGCGCGAAGCCGATGACCACGACAACCTTCGCCGCCGCGTGCTGGCCGACCTGGGAGTGATCGAAGATGCTGTGGCGTAAGGGAATCATCGTGCTCGCGGCGGCGCTGGCCGTGTCCGCGTGCGGCACGGCGGGCGGCGACGGCCCGGACGCCGTGCCGGCCGCGGTGAGCGCGGCGGACCTGGCGAAGGTGACGCTCAAGGTGGGCGACCAGAAGGGCGGCGTGAAATCCCTGCTCACCGCGGCGAACCTGCTGCAGGACACGCCGTACAAGATCGAGTGGGCGACGTTCACCTCGGGTCCGCCGCTGCTCGAGGCCGCCTCGGCCGGCGCGATCGACGCCGGGCGCGTCGGCAACACGCCGCCGATCTTCGCGGCCGCCGCGAAGGCGAAGATCAAGGTGATCAGCGTTGCGCGCAGCAATGTCGAGCGAGAGGCGATTCTCGTCCCGCCGGACTCGCCGCTGCAGGACGTCGCGTCGCTGAAGGGCAAGACGATCGGCGTCGCGAAGGGTTCCTCGGCGCACGGGCAGCTGCTGAACACCCTGCACAACAACGGCCTGTCCACAAAGGACGTCAAGCTGAGTTTCCTGCAGCCGTCCGAGGCCTACGCCGCGTTCACCCAGCACACCATCGACGCCTGGGCGATCTGGGACCCCTACACCGCACAGGCGCAGCTCGAAGCCCACGCGCGGGTGCTGGCCGACGGCCGCGGCGCGTCGAACGGCCTGGCCTTCCTGACCGCGAGCACGGCCGCGCTCGGCGACGCCGGCAAGAACTCCGCCCTGCGCGACTTCGCCGTGCGCGTGGTCGAGGCGCAGAAGTGGGCCGACACGCACCGCGACGCGTGGGCGCAGGCGTGGGCCAAGGAGACCGGGTTGAAGCTCGAAGTCGCGCAGAAGGCCGTCGATGCGGGCCGCGACCGGCCGATCGTGCTGGACGACTCCGTGGTGGCGTCCGAACAGCAGCTCGCGGACGCCTTCACCGACGAGAAGACTCTGCCGGGCAAGGTGGACTTCGCCGCCTTCGTCGACCGGCGGTTCGGTCCCGACCTGGACCAGGCGAGGAGCAACGGATGAGCATCAGGCTGCACTGGTTCCTGCCCACCAGCGGTGACGGCCGCACGATCGTCGAACGCTTCCACGCCAACCGGTCCGCCGGCCCGGCCGCCCAGCGCGACCCGGACCTGGACTACCTGGCCCAGGTCGCCCGCGCGGCCGAGCGCCAGGGCTTCGAGGGCGTCCTGACGCCGACCGGCACCTGGTGCGAAGACGCGTGGCTCACCACGGCCGCGCTGATCCGCGAGACGACCCGGCTGAAATTCCTGGTCGCCTTCCGCCCGGGCGTCATCTCCCCGACGTTGGCCGCGCAGATGGCGGGGACGTTCCAACGGCTGTCCGGTGGCCGCGTGCTGCTCAACATCGTCACCGGCGGTGACGCTGTGGAGCAGCGCCGGTTTGGCGACTGGCACGACCACGACGCCCGGTACGCGCGCACCGGCGAGTTCCTGACCATCGTGCGCGGCGTCTGGTCCGGCGAACCCTTCAGCTTCGAAGGCGAGCACCTGCGCGTGGAAGGCGCGACGACGCTGGCCGCGCCCGATCCGGTGCCGCCGATCTACTTCGGCGGCTCGTCGCCGGCCGCGCTGCCGGTCGCGGCGCGGCACGCCGACGTCTACCTGACCTGGGGCGAGCCGCCCGCACAAGTCGCGGAGAAGATCGGGAAGGTGCGCGAGCTCGCCGGGGACCGGCCGATCCGGTTCGGCGTCCGGCTGCACACGATCTCGCGCGACACCTCGGCCGAGGCCTGGGCGGAGGCGCAGAAGCTGCTCGACGCGCTGAGCCCCGAGCAGGTGGCGAAGGCGCAGGCCCAGCTGGCCGCGAGCGAGTCGGTGGGCCAGCAGCGGATGGTCGCGCTGCACGGCGGCCGGACCGACGGCGGGGTCCGCGGGCTGGAGATCCACCCGAACCTGTGGGCGGGCATCGGCCTGGTCCGCGGCGGCGCGGGAACCGCGCTGGTCGGCAGCCACGAAGAAGTCGCGGACCTGATCGAGGAGTACCGCTCGATCGGCGTGAGCGAGTTCGTGCTGTCGGGCTACCCGCACCTGGAGGAGGCGTACTGGTTCGGCGATGGCGTCCGCCCGGAGCTGGCCCGGCGCGGCCTGCTGGCGGACGTTCCCGCCCTGCACCGGCCGGCGCACCCGGAGCGCAACGTCGCCGCGCTGTAGCGGTGCGGCGGGGGTGCGCCGCTCGTCCCCGCCGCACCGGCGCGTGCCCCCCGGCGGCTACCGGCTCAGGGGGAGGAGCCCGGCCGGCGCGAACAGCGGGTAGGTGACGAGCACGCCGCCGGCGGTGCGGACGACCGACGACGGGCGGAAGAGGTCGCGCTGGCCGGTGTAGAAGGCGGTGGTGCCGTCTTCG
The DNA here is from genome assembly GCF_053600695.1 of Amycolatopsis sp. NPDC005003. NCBI lineage: Bacteria > Bacillati > Actinomycetota > Actinomycetes > Pseudonocardiales > Pseudonocardiaceae > Amycolatopsis > Amycolatopsis sp. NPDC005003. The sequence continues at coordinate 67,794 of NZ_JBSGAI010000046.1, forward strand.
TGGCCGGTCAGCAGCACCCGGCGGCGCGGCTGCCCGGCGGCGTCCTCGCCCGGGACCTCGGGAAAGGCCGCGATCCCCACGGGCTGGATGGCGGCGAGCGCGGCGATCGTCGCGATGAGCCGCGGGTCGGCGCAGCCTTCGCGCAGCACCGCGGCGGCGTCGGAGGTCAGCGCGATCCGGGCTGACGAGGACAGCGCTTCGCCCGCGTGCGCCCGGGCCGGGGCCTCCGGGGGTGCGGCGGGATCGGCCGGGGCGAGCCCGAGGCGCCAGACGGTGACCCTGGTGCCGCCCGAGCCGAACCTGGCGGTGGGGCCGGCGTCGGCGAAGGCGCCGTCGAGGGCCGGATAGCGCACCCGGAGCCCGGTTTCGTCGCCGGTGAAGACGGCCCATTCGGCGGCCGGGCAGGTGATGGCGCAGGTGGTGGGCGGCGCCAGCATGCCGGTCGGCCAGCCGGCGTTCGCCAGTTCGGCCCAGGCCGCGTCGTCGACGAGGAGCCGGGAGCCGGAAGCGTTGGTCTTGAGCCAGTCCCGGGCGGCGGCGAGCGGGCCGCCGCGGTCGACGGTCGGCCGGAGGGCGGGGTAGCCGATGCCCCAGCTGACGGCGATGGTGGCGGCCAGCGCACCGGCGGCGAGCACCGGGGCGATCCGGCGGTGGCCCGGGCGGTCGCGGTGGGCGGGGAGGCGCCGCCGGGGCACCGCCTGGGCGACCCCCGCCAGCAGCAGCGGTGTCACCGGGACCAGCAGCGCCAGCACCGCCGTGTCCGGCACGCCCGGCACGAGCAGCGTCGCCGCGAGCAGCACGCCGCTCGCGGCCAGCGGTCGCACCGCCGGGACCGCCAGCGCCGCCAGCAGCCCGGCCACCGACAGCGCCACCCACACCGGGTCCAGGGCCGCCCAGTCGGCCACCGAGGGCGGGGTCGCCGCGGCCAGGTGCGGCCGGAGCGCCGAAGCCGCCGGCCCGAACGCGATACCCAGGCCGAGATTGAGCACCACCGCCACCAACGCGGCCCGGACCGGTGCCCGGCGCGCCAGCAGCCAGCCCGCCGCGGGCAGGAAGAACAGCGCCAACGGCGACGTCAGCACCGCCGCCAGCAGGCACCCCGCCGCCGCGATGTCGTGGCGGATGCGGGCCCGGCGGCGGGTGATCAGGACCAGCGCCCCCAGCGCCCACGCCGCGGCCAGGTGCTCGACGACGACCAGCCGCTGCAACCCGAGCGCGAGCGGCGAGGCCGCCAGGAGCAGCACCGCCGCGGCCGACGCCCAGCGCGTCAGGCCCAGCCGCCGCCCCAGCATCCACATCAGCACCGCGCCGGCGAGCGCCGCGACCAGCACCGTCTCGCGGACCGCGGCCAGTGCCGTGGCCGAGCGGCCGAACGCGTCCGAAACCATCGTGGCCGCCGCCAGCTGCAGCCAGCCGAACGGGCTCACGCCGGCTCCGCCGGAGTCGGCGAACGACGTCAGGTTGCCGAGCGCGTAGGCGTGGGCGACGGTGGCCGCCTCCGCGGGCAGGGCCGGGTCGGGCGCCGCGAGGTAGAGCACCCGCAGCCCGCCGGCCAGCGCCAGCAGCGCGAGCACGATGTCGAGCGACAGCAACCGGTGCGCGGCGGAAACCGGGCGGTGCTGGACCATTGCACGGATCGTAGCGGGTGGCGGCGACCGCTCCGGGATCGGGACCGCGGACGCCGCCGCTCGCCGGAAATCCTTGGCCCAGCGAGATTATCGTCGACTGTCCGCAGTGGAGCCCGACAGCGTCCGGGTCAACGCGAGCGCGACCGTCCGGACGGCCGGGGCGACCCGTTCGGTCCGCATCCGGTTGGCCCAGCCGGAGATCGACACCGCGGCCACCGCGACGCCGCGGGTGTCGAGCAGCGGGCTGGCCGCGCACACCACGCCGACGCCGGATTCCTCGCGCTCCAACGCGATTCCGTCCTCGCGGACCCGCGTGAGCTGACGGCGCAGCAGGCCGGGCGCGGTGATCGTCCGCGCGCTCATCCGCGGCAGCCCGGCGTCGATCACCTGGTTCACCACCGATTCCGGGGAGAACGCCAGGATCGCCTTGCCGACGCCGGTGGCGTGCGCGGGAAACCGGCCGCCGATGCGCGAAGGCAGCGTCGGCGCGTCCGGGCCGCGCAGCACGTCGAGGTACACCACTTCGGTGCCTTCGAGGATGGCCAGGTGGACGGTGTTGCGCGTGGCTTCGCGCAGGTCGGCCAGGTACGGCCGGGCCGCCTCGACCAGGCCGCGCCGCGGCGAGGCCAGCTGGCCGATTTCGAACAGGCGGAGCCCGAGCCGCACCGCGGCCGCCTCGCGTTCGAGCAGCCCGGTCTCGGTCAGGTGCCCGACGAGCCGGTGCACCGTCGTCTTCGCCAGCCCGGTCCGGCGGGCCAGTTCGGAGACGCCGAGGGTCTCGTCACCCGGCCGGAAGGCTTCCAGGAGCGCGGCGAGCCGGGCCGCGACGAGGCCGTCGCCGCTCACGCCGTCGTTCCGCCCAGCGGTACGCATGGGTTGAGTCTGCCCGATCCGCCGCGCGACTGTCACGAGGCCGGAAGGAGGTGGGGTCAGTGGCCGTCGGCGCCGAGGACGAGTTTCACGCAGTGCGCGACGAGCCGCTCGCGCGAAACTTTCAGCGACCCGTCGAGATAGGCGATGAACACGTTGCTCAGCGCCCCGACCAACCCGACGGCGGCCATCCGGCGTTCCGTCTCGTCGCCGTGGGACAGCTGCTCGCCGACGAGCGCGGCGAACACCGGCAGCAGGTGCAGGCCGCGGCTGGTCAGCGCCGGGTCGGTGAGCGGGGCGAGCAGCAGGATCCGGCCCTTGCGGGGGTCGTCGACGATCAGCTCGACGAAGGCGCGCACGGCGTTCTCGGCCCGCAGGAGCGGTGTGGGGGCGTCCCGGACGGCGTCGACGAGCGCCTGCCGCGCCTCTTCTCCGACGTGCTCGTACACGGCTGCGACGAGCTCTTCGCGGTCGGCGAAGCTCTCGTAGAAGTAGCGCTCGGTCAGCTTCGCCCGCCGGCACACCGCGCGGACGCTCGTCGCGGCCGAGCCCTCGGTGCCCAGCAGCTCCAGGCCGGCCGCCAGGAGCTGCTCGCGCCGGAGCGCCTTCCGGTCGTCCAGCGTCGTGCCCGCCCAGGTCCGGCCCGGCATCACAGCTCCTCGGTTGACTACAACTGTTGTCAGATCCTAGCCTGACAACAGCCGTAGTCAGTTCCGGACCCGACGAGGAGTGCGCGATGGAACCCCGACCGCTCGGTCCGGACTCGCTGACGTGGAAGTACTTCGGCGACTGGCGCGGCCTGCTCATCGGCCTGTGGGCCGGCTCCATGCAGAACATGCACCCCGGCCTCGGCGCGGGCGTCGAGCAGCACTCGCGGTTCTTCGAGGAGCGCTGGCAGCGGCTGTTCCGGTCGCTCTACCCGATCGGCGGGGTGGTCTTCGACGGCCCACGCGCCCACGCGACCGCCCTCGAAGTCCGCGGCTACCACGACCGCATCAAGGGCGTCGACGCGCAGGGCCGCCGCTACCACGCCCTCGACCCCGACACCTACTACTGGGCGCACGCGACGTTCTTCGTCAGCACGATCCTCATCGCCGACCACTTCATGGGCGGCATCGGCGAGGCCGGGAAGCGGCAGCTGTTCGAGGAGCACGTCCAGTGGTGGCGGCTCTACGACATGTCCATGCGGCCGGTGCCGGAGACCTGGGAAGACTTCCAGCGCTACTGGAAGCACATGTGCACCGAGGTCCTGGAGGACAACAAGGCCACCCGGGACGTCCTCGACATCCGCGGGCTCGGCAAGCCGCCGTTCCTGCCCTGGCTGCCGGACGCGCTGTGGCGGCCGGTGCAGCGGGTGGTCGCCCGCGGCTTCGTCTGGCTGACGATCGGCCTGTACGACCGCGAGGTCCGCGACCTGCTCGGCTTCGCCTGGTCCGAGCGTGACGCGCGGCGGCACCGGCGGGCCGGGAAGCTGATCGACGCCGTGTTCAAGCTCGTCCCGCACGACCGCCGCTACCACCCTCGCGCCCGGGCCGGCTGGCGTCGCGAGCGCGGCGAGGTGGCTGCGGACGCGCCCTTGGTCGAGACTCCACCCAGGAACCTGCCCCCGCTGTCGGAGCGGGGCAAACCCGAGCACTACGCGCCGAATGTCTAGGAGGCTTTCGTGAAGCTGGGATTCCACGTCGGGTACTGGCAGAGCGGCCCGACCCCGGGTGCGCTGGAAGCCGTCCTGAAGGCCGAGGAGCTCGGCTTCGACTCGGTGTGGACGGCGGAGGCGTACGGCTCGGACGCCTTCACGCCGCTGGCCTGGTACGGCGCTTCCACCAGCCGGATCCGGCTCGGCACGAACATCGTCCAGATGGCCGCCCGGACCCCGACGGCGACGGCGATGAGCGCGCTGACCCTCGACCACCTCTCCGGCGGCCGGATGGTGCTCGGGCTCGGCGCGTCCGGCCCGCAGGTCGTCGAGGGCTGGTACGGCCAGCCGTACCCGAAGCCGCTGGCCAGGACCCGCGAATACGTCGACATCGTGCGGCAGGTGATCGCCCGCGAGGCGCCGGTGACCCTCGACGGCGACCACTTCCAGCTGCCCTACCGGGGCGGCACCGGGCTCGGCAAGCCGCTGAAGCCGACGGTGCACCCGCTGCGCAAGGAGATCCCGATCTTCCTCGCGGCGGAGGGCCCCAAGAACGTGGCCCTCGCCGCGGAGATCGGCGACGGCTGGCTGCCGCTGTTCTTTTCGCCGAAGAGCAACGGCTTCTACCAGGCCGCGCTCGAAGAGGGCTTCTCGAGGCCGGGCGCGCGGCACACCCTGGAGACGTTCGAGGTGCCGTGCTCGCTGCCGGTGATCGTGCACGACGACGTCGAGGAGGCGGCGAGCTGGATCAAGCCGTCGCTGGCGTTGTACATCGGCGGGATGGGCGCCAAGAGCGTCAACTTCCACCACGACGTGTACGCGCGGCTCGGCTACGGCGACGTCGCCGACAAGGTCCAGGAGCTCTTCCTCGCCGGCCGCAAGGAGGAGGCGGCCGCGGCGATCCCGACGTCGCTGGTGGAGGACACCTCGCTGATCGGGCCGCCGGCGAAGATCCGCGACGACCTGCAGGCCTGGGAGGAGACCGTGGTGACCCAGCTGCTCCTGCGCGGTGACGCGGCGACACTGGCGAAGATCGCCGACGTGCTGGGCTGACCCGGGCCCGATCGTGGCCTTGGTCACGACGATGGCACGATTCCCCTCGACCACTACCGGGCGCGCGCCGAGATCGAATACTCATGGCCTGCACCCGGTACGCATCCGAGGAGGACCTGTTGGCGACGCTGTCCGGCCGGACGAGGTTCCGCTATTCGCTCGGCTCGTTCGTCACCGGGTCCTTCGGCACGGTCCCCGGCCTGGTCCTGGTCAAGTACCTGACCGACACCATGGCCGTGCCCGCCGGCTGGGCCGCCGCGATCGTGTTCGTGCCCAAGGCCTGGGACGTGCTGTTCAACCCGGTGGCGGGAAGGCTGTCCGACGCCGACCTGATCAAGACCGGCAGCCGGCGGCGCTTCCTGCTGATCGGCGGCATCGGCGTGGCGATCCTGTTCGCGGCGATGTTCGCCCACCCCGGCTTCGGCGATCCGCTGCCGGACGCGCTGTACGTGGCGATCATGTTCGCCGCCTGCGCGACCGCGTACGCGCTGTTCCAGGTGCCGTTCAACGCACTGCCCGCCGAGCTGACCGAGTCGGCGACCGAGCGCACGAAGCTCACCAGCGTCCGCATCGGCGTGCTCGCCGTGACGATCCTGATCTGCGGCGGCGGCGCGCCCGCCATCAGCACCGGCATCGGCGGGGTCACCGGCTACCGCGTGATGGCCGTGGTGATCGGGCTCATCGTGCTGGCCGCGACGCTGCTGGTGTACTTCGGGCTCGAGGACGCGCCGGTCGGCTCGCTGCGGCCGAACACCGTGAGCCTGAAGGAGCTCGTCCGCACGCTCGCCGGCTGGCGGCCGTTCCGCTGGCTGCTCGGCACGTACTTCATCCAGGCGCTGGGCATCGGCACCGTGCTCGCCGCGATCCCGTTCTTCGCCCAGCGCATCCTGGGCGACGAGGGCTACGGCACGATCCTGTTCGTCATCTTCGTCGGCCCGGCGCTGGTCACCATGCCGCTGTGGCCGAGGCTGGGCGACCGGGTGGGCAAGCTCAACGGTTTCCGCCTGGCGACGGCCGCGTTCGCGCTCGGCCTGCTGGGTCTCGTGTTCGCCCAGTCGATCCCGCTGGTCGTCTCGTTCGTCTTCGTGGCGCTGTGCGGCGTCGGCTACGCGGGGATTTCGGTGTTCCCGCTGGCCATCCTGCCCGACCTGATCACGGCCGAGGAGGAGCGCACCGGGGAGACCCGCGCGGGGATCGCGGCGGGCGTGTGGACCGCGGGGGAGACCCTCGGGCTGGCCTTCGGCGGCGGCCTCTGGGCCCTGATCCTGGCCTTCGGCGGGTACGTCTCCAGCACGGACGCCACGGCGTTCCAGCCGCACAGCGCGATCGTGGCGATCCTGGTCGGGGCGTCGGTGATCCCCGGCGTGCTCATCGCGCTGGCCCTGCCGCTGCTGCGGCGCTCGGTGCTGGAGCCCCGCCATGAACCCGCCTGAGGATGTCCTCGCGGCGCTGCGGGAGCTGCGCGCGGGCGACCTGCCGACGCACGGCGGCCGGACCCTGGCCTACGTCTACGACAGCGGTCTGTCCGAAGTGGACTCCCTGGGCGCGGCGGCGCACGCGCTCGCGTCGTCGGCCAACGGCCTGGACCCGACGGCGTTCCCGAGCCTGCTGAAGATGGAAAACGACCTCGTCTCCGCGGCTGCCGCGCTGCTCGGCTCGGTGCCCGGAGTGGTCGGTTCGGTGACGTCCGGCGGCACCGAATCGTGCCTGCTGGCGGTGTTGGCCGCGCGGGACGCGAACCCTTCGGTCGCGGCGCCGTCTCTGGTCCTGCCGATGACCGCGCACGCGGCCTTCCACAAGGCGGCCCACCTGTTCGGGCTGCGGCGGATCGACGTCCCGGTCGACCCGGTGACGTTCCGCGCCGACCCGGCGGCGATGGCCGCGGCGATCGACGAGTCGACGGTCCTGGTGGTGGCGAGTGCGCCGTCGTACGCCCACGGCGTGCTGGACCCGATCGCCGAGATCGCGGCGGCGGCTCTCGAGCGCGGCGTCCGGATGCACGTCGACGCCTGCATCGGCGGCTGGGTGCTGCCGTACTTCGCCCGGCTCGGCGCGGACGTGCCGCCGTTCGACTTCCGGGTGCCCGGCGTCACGAGCATTTCGGTGGACCTGCACAAGTACGCGTACTGTCCGAAGGGGACGTCGGTGCTGCTGCACGCTTCGGCGCAGCTGCGGCGCACGCACTACTTCGCGAGCGCGGCCTGGCCGGGCTACACGATGCTCAACACGACGATCCAGAGCACGCGGTCGGGCGGGCCGCTCGCCGCGGCGTGGGCGGTGGTGAACCACCTCGGTTCCGAGGGCTACCTTCGCCTGGCTTCGGCCGCCCGCGAGGCGACTTCCCGCATCCGCGCGGGCATCGAGGAACTCCCCGGGCTGCGGGTGCTCGGCGACCCGGTGTCGACGCTGATCGCGTTCACCGGCGACGACGATTTCGACCTGTTCACGGTGGCCGACGAGATGAAGGCGCGCGGCTGGTACGTCCAGCCGCAGTTCGCTCATCTGTCGTCCCCGGTGAACCTGCACCTGACGGTGACGGCGGCCAACCACGGCAGCGAGAAGGAGTTCCTGACCGACCTCGCGGCCGCGGTGGACGCGGCCCGCGCGGCCGGCCCGGTGGTCGTCGACCCCGCCGTGGCGGAGTTCGTGGCGGCCCTCGACCCGGACACGCTGACTCCTGAGCAGTTCGCGGGCCTGCTCGCCGCGGCGGGCCTCGGCGGCGCTTCGGGACTTCCGGACCGGATGGCCCCGATCAACGCGCTCCTCGCAACGGCGCCGGCGCCGTTGCGGGAGCGGCTGCTGCTCGAGTTCCTGGGCGCGCTCTACACCCCCTCGTGAGTGGTAATTCGGGTTAGAACCCGAATTAC
>NZ_JBSGAI010000047.1:0-75493 GCF_053600695.1 Amycolatopsis sp. NPDC005003
CTGACCAGGATCAGCGACCACGAACACCAGGACATCACCACCGAACTCCCACACGCAGCATGACCACCCACGAAGAACTTCCGAAACCAACCACTAAGGCTCGGCGACGTCGGCCGGCGCCGTGCGGCGGAGCGCCCTGGCCGAGCCACACCAGCGTGGACGCCACGATCGTGACGCCCATGGCGAACGGCACCAACCGCAGCTCGACTGGGTGCAGCCGACCAGTCGTGCGAGGCCGGCCAGACCGGCGTAGCTGATCACGATCTGGGCCGCCGAGATCACGATGCACAGCCAGGCGGCAAACCTGAACTTGGCGCTCATGGGGGTCTTTCGATCAGGCGCTCGGCCTCACTTGCACGCGTCGGTCTGGCCGGCTCCGTAGGCGGCCTGCGCCTTGGTGTAGCCCTCACCGGCAGACGACGAGAGCTGCTGCTTCAGGCCTGAGCAGGAGAACGACGTGAAGCTCAGGTAGTTCTCGGCCGACTTGACGGCCTGCGCGTTCCAGTCGGCCGACAGGCTGTCCACGGCTTCGGTGGCCACGGCCTTCGGAAAACCTTCACCAGCGTCCGAGGACAGCTGCCGAATCAGGCCGTTACGTGAGAACGCGCTGAAGCCGAGGTAGCTCTGCGCCTTGTCGCGAGCCATCTCCACCTGCGGTGAGAACTGTGCAACCGCCTCGACGGTGCTCGTTTCGGTGTTGTGGCTCGGGCTGGTCGGCGACGGCGTGCTGGGCGGGGAGGTGACCGGCTGGGTAGTGGCCAGCTGGGTAGTAGCCGCAGCGGGCTGCTCGGTCGGCGCGGACGCCCGAGGCACCGGGCATATGTCCGAGGACCGAGTTGATCTATAACCCCATCCTCAAGTTCGCTGCCGACCTGCAGCTTGACTTGAACACCCACACGTAGGATATCGCCCGTGCTCGGGTAGCCGTCGCGGTCACCGGCCACCTGACGTCGCCCCGGCGCCCGGGTGCCCTGGCACCAGCCGGATTTCGGCGCGACTACTGGTACCAGAACAACCCGGACGGACAGCTGAAGCTCCTTCGTGATCGCCGACTCCCGCCCGACCGGCATCAGCGGTCTACGAGGCTTTGGCGAACTCCTTCACGATGCGCTCGCAAAAGGCCGGTAGATCGTCGGGTGATCGGCTCGTGGTGATGTTGCCGTCGGTGACGACCGGCTCGTCGACCACCTCGGCTCCGGCGTTGCGCAGGTCCGTGCGCACGCTCGGCCACGAGGTCAGCCGGCGTCCCCGGGCGACGTCGGCCTCGACGAAGTTCCACGGGCCGTGGCAAATCGAGGCGACCGGCTTCCCCGACCGGACGAAGTCGCGGACGAACTGCACCGCTGCGGGTTCCATCCGCAGCTTGTCCGGGTTCACCGTCCCACCCGGGAGGAGCAACGCCTCATAGTCGTCGACCGACACGGCGCCGACCAGCTGGTCCACCGTGAAGGTGCCGGCGTCTTCGAGGTCGTGGTTGCGCGCCTGGATTTCGCCGCCGGCGATGGAGACCACGACGGTGCGGGCGCCGGCGTTGTCCAACGCTTGCCGCGGCTGTTCCAGCTCGACTCGCTCCACCCCGTCGGCCGCGAGGATGGCGATGCGGCGTCCGTTGAGCTCTCCGGCCATGTCAGGCACCCGCCATGGCCGGGTGCAGGACGACCTTCGTCCAGCCGTCGTCCCGGTTGTCGAAGTGCTCGTAGGCCTCGGGTGCCCGGTCGAGGGGCAGTTCGTGGCTGACGATGAAGGACGGTTCGGCCTTGCCCGCGGCGATCAGGTCGCGCAGCTGGCGGTTGTACTTCTTGACCGGCGCCTGGCCGCTGCCGATGTGCTGGCCCTTGAACCAGAACATGCCGTAGTCGAAGGCGAGCTTGCCCTGCTTGGCCAGCTCGTCCTCCGCACCGGGGTCCTGGGGCACGAAGACGCCGACGTTGCCGATCTTCCCGGTGAAGCGCACCGAGGCGACCAGCCGGTTCATCGTCAGATTGGCCCGCTCCTGGCCGTCGGGCTCGTGCGCCTGATAGCCGACGCACTCGCAGCCGTTGTCCGCACCCAGCCCCATCGTCTCGTCCAGAACGGCCTGCACCGGGTCGACCTTCGAGTCGTCGATGGCGATCGCGCCGATCGATTCGGCCAGTCGCAGCCGGTCGGTGTGCCGGTCGACGACCATCACCTTGCTCGCCCCGCGGATGGTCGCCGAGAGCGCGGCCATGAGCCCGACCGGGCCCGCGCCGTAGATGACGGTCTGATCGCCGGGCCGCACGCCGGCCATCTCGGTGGCGTGGTAGCCGGTCGGGAAGATGTCGGCGAGCATCACGTAGTCGGTCTGCCGCTGCTCCGCGTCCTCGCCCAGCCGCAGGCAGTTGAAGTCACCCCAGGGCACGCGCAACAGCTCAGCCTGTCCCCCGGCGTACGGGCCCATGTCGGCGAAACCGTAGGCGGCACCGGCCATCTTCGGCTCGGGCTGGGCGGTCAGGCAGTAGTTCGTCAGCTGACGTTCGCAGTTCTTGCAATGCCCGCAGGAGATGTTGAACGGCATGACGACCCAGTCGCCCACCTCTACCTTGTCGACCCCGGCACCGATCTCGACGACCTGCCCGAGGTTCTCGTGCCCGAACCAGCGGCCGTGCTCGAAGTCGGTCCGGCCCTCATACATGTGCAGGTCCGAGCCGCAGATGTTCGCCGACGTGATCTGCACCAGGACATCGGTCGGCCGCTCGATCCGCGCGTCCGGCACATCCTTGACGCTGACCTGCCGCGGACCCTCGTACACCACTGCCTTCATTACTGCCTCCTCGTCGTAGCTGCCTGGGGGGCCGGATTTCCTCCGAAGAACCCGCTAAACCACGACCGACCGCGGCCGTCCCGGGGCGTGGCACAGCTGGCCGGCGACAGGGCGCACGAAAAGGAGATTTCGTGGAACTGACCGCTGCGACCACCATCCGCAAACCACCGCCGGACGTCTTCGCGTTCTGGCGCGACCTGGAGAACTCTCCGGAGCGTCTTGCAGATCGCGACGGATCTCCGCCGCGTCGACGTCGGGCTACGGGTGGTCGGCTCGGAACAGTCCGTCGGCTCGCCCTTGACCGTAGCCGGCGTGCGATCCCTGTGCGGCACGGTCGGCGAAGCCCTCGCAGCCCGGTGACCGCTCAGTCGCCGGCTTCGTCGGCGCGCTCGCGGGTGCGCCGCTGCCGCTCCCGCTCACGCCGGCTGTAAGTCGCCCGGCGGACGCGTTCCTCATCCTCGACGCTCGACCCCACCGCCCCGGCGACGATCCCCACCGAAGTCGCCAGCCACACCAGCTTCAGATACGAAGCCGGCCCAGCCGGATGGCCCAGAACCTGCCCGAAATAAACGCCTTCGATCAGCACGACCGACGCGACCATCGCCAGCACGAACAGAATGGCATACATACAAGCCACACCGATCGACAACGTCAGCGCAGTCGAAGCGTTGTACAACACCGCTTTCCGCCGATCGAGATGCCCCGACGGCGAATCCCACAGCCGGTTGTGCACCATCAACCAGCCCGCCATCACCACGATCGCCAGCACCGTGATCCCCGCCAGCCGCAACGCGGGCAGCGCTTCGGCGAGCTTCCAGAACGAGGTGGTGATGATCCCGTACGCGGCAGTAGCGGCCGCGGCCGCGGTCGCTCCGGCAAGGTTGGGCACCAACCGCCACGGCCGGTTGTCCCGGATCATCCCGGCCAGCAACCGCACCCGGCCACGCACCCCCACCAAAGCCAGGTGCTCATCGGCGGCGCCGCGGCCCCGGATGTGCCGCGTCGGCGCGACCAGGTCCCGCAGCCGGTCGAGGATCCCCCGCGGCGGATCCGCCTCCTTCGCCGAGCGGCGCGCCACCAGGTGCCGGACCAGGTGGACGACCAGCCGGGACGCCCGGCCCCGCAGCCGGAGGGCACCGAGCGCGGGCAGGGACACCATCGCCACACCATGCTCGGCGTTGTAGTCCGAAGCGATCGGGACCGTGCCTGCCCTCCGCGGGAGGTCGGTGATCAGCACCAGCAGGTCCCAGCCCTGTTCGGCCCGGCGCTCCTCGGCCAGGGCCAGCATGGGGATGTCACCCTCCTCGTTCAGGGGAAGGGACTGCGTGTCGTGCTCGACGCGCCAGGACGTCTCCTCGCCGAGGTCACGGGCCAGGCGGGCGGGCAGGCCGTCCGCGATTCTCCCGGCGAGCTGCCCGGGCAACCCGTCATCGGTCAACAGCCCTACTACGAGAGCCTCCGGCGCACGCTGGGTCATGCTCAAGCCTTTCCCCGGGTCTGCGAGGTGAGCGCTCCGGGTTCCCGGCTCGACTCCCGGCAAACGGCCGGGCGTTTGCCGTCCGGGTCACCGGGTACCGCCCGTGGCATGACCGAAAAGGACGAACCGACGACCGACGAAGATCTGCGCGCCGAAGAGTTCGACCGCGCCGTGGTGAGGACGGTGCTGGCGGCCGGCGACTGGGCAAGCTGGGACGACCTGCTCGACTGGCTGCGCACCGAAGGGCCGGGCGTCCCGGAGCTGTCCCCCGGTGCGCTGCGCGGCATCCGCCAGGACGCCGAGCGGGCCTGCGCCATGGGATTCCCCTTTCCCCACGACCCGGATCACCTCTACGCCCTCCTTCGCGGCCAGCACCTGGCGCGGGCTCATGACTGAGTTTGTCCCGGGGGCCCGCGGGTAGCCGCCGCACCGTGGATCGGTGGTATCGCAACGGAATCATCTACTCCCTCGACATCGAGACCTTTCAGGACTCCGATGACGACGGGGTCGGTGACCTGTGCGGCCTCACCGACCGGCTGGACTACCTCGCCCGGCTCGGGGTGGACACGATCTGGCTCAACCCGTGTCATCCCTCGCCGCGTCGCGACGGCGGCTACGACATCACCGACTACTACGGCATCGACCCGCGCTTCGGCACGCTCGGCGACTTCGCCGAACTCGTGAGCCAGGCCGACGAGGTCGGCATCCGGATCGTGCTGGACCTGGTCGTCAACCACACCAGCGACGAGCACCCGTGGTTCCGGTCGGCCCTCTCCGGCCGGGAGGCGCCGCACCACGACTGGTACGTGTGGGCCGACCACGAACCCGCCGACCGGTGGGACGGCGGCGTGTTCCCCGGGTCCGAAGAGGAGACCTGGACCTATGCCGAGACCGTCGGCCGCTGGTACCGGCACCGGTTCTACCGCTTTCAACCCGAGCTCGACGTCGAACACCCGGCGGTGCAGGCCGAGCTGGCCAAGATCGTCACCTTCTGGCTGCGGCTCGGCGTCGCGGGTTTCCGGGTCGACGCAGCCCCGTTCCTCATCGAGTCGCGGGGGCGACGGGACTTCGGCCTCTTGCGGCGGCTGCGGGAAACCGCTTCCTGGCAACGTGGGGACGCCATCCTGCTCGCCGAGGCCAACGTGCCCGAGGACGAGCTGCTCGAGTACTTCGGCACCGCGGACGACGAGGCCAGCCGCGCGACGATGCTCTTCGACTTCCGGCTCAACCAGGCCTTGATGCTCGGGTTGGCCCGCGGCGACGCCGAGCCCGTCCGGGAGCGGCTGCGGCGCTCGCCGCGGCTGCCGGGCCAGGCCCAGTGGGCCACCTTCCTGCGCAACCACGACGAGGTCGACCTCGGCGGCCTGTCTCCCGCCGAACGCGGTGACGTGATCGGCCGGTTCGGGCCGGAGCCCCACATGCAGCTGTACGACCGCGGCATCCGGCGTCGGCTGGCCTGCATGCTGGACGGCGACCGGCGGCGGCTGGAACTGGCCTACAGCCTGTTGCTCACCATGCCGGGCAGCCCCGTACTGCGGTACGGCGACGAGATCGGCATGGGCGAGGACCTGGCCCTGCCCGAGCGCACCGCGATCCGCACTCCGATGCAGTGGTCCGACGGGCCCAACGGCGGGTTCTCCCGCGCGCCGGCCGCGCAGCTGGCCGCGCCGCTCGTCCAAGGCGGGCCGTTCGGGTACGAGCGGGTCAACGTCCTCGGCCAGCGCCGGGACGCGACCAGCCTGCTCACCTGGTTCGAGCGGGTGCTGCACACCCGCAAGGAGTGCCCGGAGATCGCCGTCGGACGGCACGAGCCCGTCGACGGCGGCCCTCCGGAGGTGCTGGTGCACCGGGCCGAAACGGCGAAGGGCCGCATGGTGTTCGTGCACAACCTCGGCCCCGCTGCCTGCCACGTCCGCATCCCGGCGGAGGCGGACGACATCGCGCTGGCGGTGTTCGAGGACGGCGGCTACGACGACCGGATCGACGCGGCGGAGGTGGCCATCGCCGGCTACGGCTACCGCTGGATCCGCCTCGTCACGTCCTGACCAGCCACGCGGCGCCGTCGGGCGGCACCCGGCCTCCGTCCGGCGGCACACTGGCCAGCAGCACCCGCGCGCCGTCCGGCAGCTCGAAGGGCTCGGCGGACAGGTTCACCACGCACTCGAACCCCGGCTCACGGGCGAAGGACAGCACTCCCTCCGGTGCGGACAGCCACGTCATCGTCCCGTCCCCCAGCGCCGGGTGCTCGCGCCGCGCCGCGAGGGCGGCGCGGTACAGGCAGAGCATCGACTCCGGAGCGTCGCCCTGCGCCTGCACGGTCAGCTCCCGCCACCGGGCCGGCTGCGGCAGCCACGTCCGAGTGCCGCCGTCGGTGAAGCCGAACGGTGGCGCCGTTCCCGACCACGGCAGCGGCACCCGGCAGCCGTCGCGGCCGCGGCGGGTGTGGCCGGAGCGCTCCCACGTCGGGTCGGTCAGCACGTCCTCGGGCAGGTCCTCGACCTCCTCCAGGCCCAGCTCCTCACCCTGGTACAGGTACGCGCCACCGGGCAGCGCCAGCATCAGCAGCAACGCCGCCCGGGCCCGCCGCCGGCCCAGCGCGAGGTCGGCCGGCCCGGGCGGGCAGGGGTGGTCCTCGACCCGTGTGATGGCGCGGCCGAACCGCGTCACGTGCCGGACGACGTCGTGGTTGGAGAGCACCCACGTCGCGGGCGCGCCCGCCGCATGCAAGGCCTTCACCGTGCAGTCGATCACCGAGCGCAGCGCCCCGGCATCCCAGGAACAGCGCAGGAAGTCGAAGTTGAACGCCGTGTGCAGCTCGTCCGGCCGGACGTAGCATGCGAGGCGCTCCGGCTTCGCGACCCACGCCTCGGCGACGAACACCCGGTCCGGGCCGAACTCGGCCGCGATCTTGCGCCACGACCGGTAGATGTCGTGCACGCCTTCGAGGTCCCAGTGCGGGTGCCGGCTCCGGTCCGGCGGCTGCACCAGGTCTCCGTGGTCGGAGCCCAGGTCGGGGTACGACGGGTCCTTGACCAGGCCGTGGGCGACGTCGATGCGGACGCCGTCGACGCCACGGGAGAACCAGAACCGCAGCAGGTCCTCGTACTCGGCACGCACGCCGGCGTGGTCCCAGTTCAGGTCGGGCTGTTCCGGCGCGAACAGGTGCAGGTACCACTCGCCGTCGGGCACCCGCTTCCACGCGGGACCGCCGAAGACGCTGCGCCAGTCGGTGGGCGGCAGCTCGCCGTCGCCACGCCCGGGCCGGAAGTGGTACCGCGCCCGTTCGGGTGAACCAGGTCCGGCGGCCAGCGCGGCCTGGAACCACCGGTGGCGGTCGGAGGTGTGGTTCGGCACTACGTCGATCAGCAGCCGCAGCCCGGCCCGGTGCACCTCGGCGATCAGCTCGAGCGCGTCCGCGTCGGTTCCGAACAGCGGGTCGACGGCCCGGTGGTCTTCGATGTCGTAGCCGCCGTCGACCATGGGCGAGCGGTACCACGGTGTCGTCCACACGGCGTCGACACCCAGGTCGGCCAGGTAGGCGAGCCGCGAGCGCAGGCCCGCGAGATCCCCGGTGCCGTCGCCGTTCGCGTCGGCGAAGCTGCGGGGGTAGACCTCGTAAACGACGGCGTCGCGCCACCAGTTCTCGGAGTCGTCCATGGCACCCGGGTATCCGCCCCGGCGACGCTCAACCGGGCCGTCCCCCGGACCCCACGGCGGCGACGGCTTCGTCGATCCGCTCGGCCAGCCGCAGATCCGGTTCGGTGACGACCCCCTCGCGGCCGGTGCGCAGCCGGAATGTCACCGCGTCGTCGGCCCGCTCGACGTGGGCGTGGTCGTTCATCGCCCGCGCCTCCCGCTGGACGCGCTCGACCAGCGGCGTGATCCGGTCGGCGGGCAGCTGCACCGTGCGCTCGATCCCGTGGCGGTCCCCGGACCACCCGGTCAGGTGACGCAGGCCGCGGGCCACCTCCTCGTCCGACAGCCGCGTCGGGACCTCGGGCCGGTGGCTCGCGGCATCGCGGGGCGACTCCCCCGCCGGGGCGAGTGTCTCGGCGACGGCTCGCGGGAGCCGTCCACGAAGATCCTCGGCGAGTCCGGGATCGGTCCGCGTGAGCGCGGCCAGGACCGCCTGGGTCAGGTAGCGGGCCCGCTCGGGGGTGGTTCGCAGCCGCCGGGCCACCGCGGCTTCGACGTCGGTGCCCGACTTCAGGTTCGACGGCCCGGGATCGCGCGCCGGTCCGGCCTCGGGACTGGGCAGCCGGTCGGCCAGCCACTCGCGGCCGGTGTCCGGCAGGCACCGGGCGAGAGCGGCCACGACCGCGCCCAGCACGGCCCTCGCTTCGGCCGGGTCGTCCAGCTCGGCGACGTCTTCGACAGCGGTCAGCCACTTCTCGTGCTGTACCACGGTGACTCCCTTCGTGCAGGTGCGTTCCGAGGTCGCGTACCCGCCGACGGGCCGATCACACGAGGTGATCCCGGTCGGCTCTCCGGTCACGGCGTTCCGCGCAGCACCTGCCACACCCGGGTGGCGAGATGGAGGTTCAGCCTGCTGTCCACATCGTTGAGGTCCAGCTCCGTGATCTCCCGGATCCGGCCGAGCCGGTAGCGCAGCGTGCTCCGGTGGATCATCAGCGCGGCGGCGGTGTCGCCGTAGCTGCCGCCGCACTCGAGGTACTGCGCGAGCGTCGGGACCAGCTCGGCGTTGCGCTGGGTGTCGTAGTCGAGCAGTTTCCCGAGCCACTCGCGGACGAACTCGACGACGTCGCCGTGGTTCTGCCCGGTGTCGAGGATGCGGTAGATCCCCAGCTGCTCGAACGTGGTGAAGCCGTTCGGGGTGTGCGAGTTGCGCCGGATCTGCACCGCGCGCACCGCTTCGGCGTAGGACTTGGGCAGCCGCCCCGGGGTGTCGCAGCTGCTGCCGATGCCGATCGCCCCGTCGGCACCGAGGCTTTCCGACAGCGAGGCGTACAGCGCCGCCCCGTCCGGCCGCCCGGCGACCAGCAGCACGACCGAGCCCGAATGGCGCGACACGAGCGTGGCGAGCCCGAGTGCCGTCACGGCGCGGCCCGTGGCCTCGGCGACCACGTCGTCGGCGAGGTCGCCGGACCACCGCAGCACGACCACGTGGTGCGGGCGGCGCAGGTCGTGCCCGATCGCCTCGGCCCGTGCGTAAGCGCTTCCGTCGTCGGTACCGGCGACGAGGTCGTCCACCAGGTCGCGGTGCAGGCGCAGCTCGGCCTCGGCCAGGCTGCGCTGGTGTGACAGTTCCAACGCCAGCATGGTGGACCCGTATTCGAGGGCGAAGACCTGGTCCGCGCCTGCGGTCCGCCCGGGGTCGACGAGGGCGAGCACGCCGAGCACCTCGTGCCGCGGCCGCACCAGGGAGACGAGCCGGTCCTTGACGCGGATCGGCTCGGACCGGGTCGCGGCGCGCCGCAGCAGCTCCTCCCGCCGGTGCACCGCGACCTTCGGGTACGGGTCCGGCCGGCCGGGGCCGCCCCACGCGCGCAGGTTGCCAAATCGATCCTCGATCGCTACGGGCAGCGCGGTCAGCTGGTGCAGCGCGTGCGCGATGCCCGGCTCGCCGGCCCCGGAGGCGGAGATGGTGGACAGCACGTCGTGCACCAGCTTCTGCTGCTTGAGCCGCTCCACCGACGCGGACAGCTGCCCGTTGAGCTCCCGCAGCGCCACCGACTGCCGCCGCTCTCGTTTGAGCAGCGCCGAGTTGGCCAGCGCCGCGGCCGCCTGCTGGCAGAGCGAGCTGAGCAGGAAGGACTCGTCACGGGACGGGGCCTGCTCGGCCCGGACCACGAGGATGCCGGTCAGGCCGCCCGGCGCGCGCAGCGCGTAGCACCAGCGCCACTGGCCGTCGGACAGCTCGATCCCCCCGCTCTGCCCGTCGAGCTTGCCGACCGCCGCGCCGAGGTCGGGATGGGCCTTTTCCGCACCATTCTGCGGGGTGACCGTTCCGTCCTCGTCGACAAGGTAAGCCGCATCGGTTGTGCAACCAATCAATGACGAAACCGAGGCCGCGGCGATGCGCAGGATGTCCGCCGCGTCACGGCCGTCGAACATCATCATCGAAATCGCGAACAGGCCGTAGAGATTCGACAACTGGGCCAGCCACCAGCTGTCCGTCTTGGCTTCGTTGCCGGGCGGGACTCCATCTTCCTCGGGCGTCATAACCGCCTCCCCGGCGCCGAGCTGCTGTTTCGCACCCTACGCCGCCGGGACCTGTTCCGCCGGGCCGACAAGGCTCCCGGAAATTCGGCCTGCGGGGCGCACGCGGGCCGTGCGCGCCTTTGCCACGGTGGAACACATCGGACAGGTTCACCCGTCGCCGAACGCCGGACGTGGCGTGCGGAAAGCCTGCCCGCAGGCCGAATCCCCGCGGAATCGGTTCCGATCGGACACTCCCGATAAGACGATCCGGCGGGAAAGGGACATCGACCGAGACCTTACTGCCCACCCAAGCCAGCGCCGAAAAACACGCGAACACCGGAGGCGAGCCATGACCGCACAGCCGGGCGCGACCGCGCCTACCCCACGCCACGCTCCCGAACGAGTCCCGATCGCTTCCTACGACGACTACCGCGACGCCGAGCACGCCGTGGACCACCTCTCGGACCAAGGGTTTCCGGTCCAGCGGACCGCCATCATCGGCCGCGACGTGCAGCTGGTGGAGCAGGTCATCGGCCGGCTCGGCCTCGGGGGCGCCGCCCTGCGCGGGGCCGGCTCCGGGGCACTGACCGGGCTCCTGATCGGCTGGCTGTTCGCCTTGTTCAACTGGTTCACCCCCGTCCTGGCCACGCTGACGCTCGCGCTCTACGGGCTCGTCTTCGGCGCGGTCGTCGGGGCGATCTTCGGGCTGGTCGCGCACGCGCTGCAGGGCGGCCGCCGCGACTTCGCTTCGGTCCGCGCGATGGCGCCCACCCGCTACGAGGTCGTCGCCGACGCCGAAGTCGCCGACGACGCCCGGGCGCTGCTGGCGCAGCTGCCCCCGGCGCCGGGGGGTGTGTGATGGCCAAGGCGGTCGGGATCGACCTCGGCACCACCAACTCGGTGATCGCCGTCTGGGAAGCGGGCGAGCCACGGGTCATCCCCAACTCGGAGGGAGCACGGACCACCCCGTCGGTGGTCGGGTTCACCGAAAGCGGTGAACGGCTGGTCGGGCAGCTCGCCCGCCGCCAGGCGATTCTCAACCCGAAGGGCACCATCTACTCGGCGAAGCGGTTCATCGGCCGCAAGTTCGACGAGGTGTCCGACGAGGCCAAGGCGGTCGGGTTCGACGTCGTCGAAGGCGAGGGCGGTGTCGTCCGCTTCGACATCCGCGGCAAGCTGTACTCGCCGGAGGAGATCAGCGCGCAGGTGCTGCGCAAGCTGGCCGACGACGCGGGCAAGCACCTCGGCGAGCGGGTGACCGAGGCCGTGATCACCGTGCCCGCGTACTTCAACGACGCGCAGCGGCAGGCGACCAAGGACGCCGGGAAGATCGCCGGGCTGAACGTCCTGCGGATCATCAACGAGCCGACCGCCGCCGCGCTGGCCTACGGGCTGGACTCGCAGCAGCACGAGACCGTGCTGGTCTTCGACCTCGGCGGCGGCACGTTCGACGTGAGCCTGCTCGACGTCGGCGACGGCGTGGTCGAGGTGCGGGCCACCGCGGGCGACAGCCACCTCGGCGGCGACGACTTCGACCGGCGGCTCGTGGACTTCCTCGCCGACAAGTTCGCCGCGGACAACGGCATCGATCTGCGGCAGGACGCGCAGGCGCTGCAGCGGCTGTTCGAGGCCGCGGAGAAGGCCAAGGTCGAGCTGTCGTCGGTCGCCCAGACGAGTGTCAACCTGCCGTTCATCACCGCCGACGCGAGCGGGCCGAAGCACCTGACCGCGACCGTCCGGCGCTCGGAGTTCGAGCAGATCACCGCCGACCTGGTGGAGCGCTGCCTCGGCCCGGTGCGGCAGGCGATGGCCGACGCCAAGGTCAGCGCGAACGACATCGACGAGGTCATCCTCGTCGGCGGCTCGACCCGGATCCCCGCCGTGCAAGCCCTGGTCCGCAGGCTGACCAACGGCAAGGACCCGAACATGAGCGTCAACCCGGACGAGGTCGTCGCGCTCGGCGCCGCCGTGCAGGCCGGGGTGCTCAAGGGCGAGGTCAAGGACGTCCTGCTGCTCGACGTCACCCCGCTGTCACTGGGCGTGGAAACCCGCGGCGGCGTGATGACGAAGATCATCGAGCGGAACACGACGATCCCGGCGCGGCGCACGGAGGTGTTCTCCACTGCGGAGGACAACCAGCCCGCCGTCGACATCGTGGTGCTGCAGGGCGAGCGCGAGCGCGCGGCCGACAACCGGGTGCTCGGGCGGTTCCAGCTCAAGGACATCCGGCCGGCACCGCGCGGCGAGCCGCAGATCGAGGTGACCTTCGACGTCGACGCGAACGGCATCGTCAACGTCACCGCGCGGGACAAGGACACCGGCGCCGAGCAGGGCATCACGATCACCGAGAGCTCGAACCTCGACAAGTCCGAGATCGAGCGGATGGTCAGCGAGGCCGAGCGCAACCGCGCCGACGACGAACGCCTGCGCGAGGAGGTCGAGGCGCGCAACCTGCTGGACAGCGTCGCCTACCAGGCCGAGAAGGCGATCACCGACCAGACACCGGCGCACGAGAAGGCGCGCGCGGAAATGCTGATCACCGAAGCACGCGAAGCCGTCCAGTCGGACGCGCCGCTGGACCGGGTGCGCGAGCTGACCTCGGAGCTGCAGCAGGTGCTGGCCGGGCTCACCGCGGCCCGGCCGGGCGGGGACGGCGGTCCTCCGCCGCAGCGAGAACCGGCCGAGGACGACGACGTGATCGACGCCGACTTCGATCGGGCGTGATCGACCATGGCCACCACAGGAAAGTCCACGGAGCCGGGGACACCCTCCGTGGACGCCGCCGGGACGGGCGCGGAGTCCGCGCCCCGGGACCCGCCCGTCCCGGCGGTGGGGCCTGACCGGATCCAGGAGCTCGAAGCGAAGTCGGCCGAATGCGAGGACCGCTGGCGCCGGGCGATGGCCGACGCCGACAACCTGCGCAAGCGGCACGCGGCGGAGCTGCGTGCCGAGCGCGCGGCCGAGCGGGCCCGGGTCGCCGCGGCGTTCCTGCCCGTCATCGACAACTTGGAACTGGCGCTAACGCACGCCGAAGGCGATCCCACCGCCGTCGTGCAGGGCGTGCTGGCGATCCGGGACCAGGCCGTGCAGCTGCTGACCGGCCTCGGGTACCAGCGTGACGCCGAGAGCGGCGTCCCGTTCGACCCGGCCCGGCACGAGGTGGTCGCGGTCGTCGACGAGCCGGGCGCCGAGGCGAACACGGTGACCCGGGTGGTCCGGCCGGGATACGGAACCGGCGGCGGACAGCTGAGGCCGGCCGCGGTCACCGTGGCCAAACCACGGGGGTGAGCACGCGTGGCACGGGACTTCTACGCCGCGCTCGGGGTCGGCCGGGACGCCGGCGCCGAGGAGATCCAGCGAGCGTACCGGAAACTCGCCCGCGAGAACCACCCGGACGTCAACAAGGACCCGCAGGCCGAAGAACGGTTCAAGGAGGTCAGCGAGGCCTACCAGGTCCTGTCCGACCCGGAGCAGCGGCGCAAGTACGACCGGTTCGGCGCGGACTTCCGGCAGGTGCCCGACGACTGGGAGCAGCGCGTCGGCGCCGGCGCCGGACCGCGCGGCGGCCGGGTCCGCTACAGCACCTCCGGCGGTGGGTTCGAGGGGTTCGAGGGCGTCGACATCGAGGACCTCCTCGGCGGCCTCTTCCGCGGCCGGGGGCGCGGCGGCCCGGTCCCGGGCGCGGACCAGGAGGCCGAGCTCGAACTGACCGTCGAGGAGGCCTACCGCGGCGGGCAGCGGCACCTGGACTTCGGCGGCGACCGCGAGTACGACGTGAAGATCCCGGCGGGCGTGCTCGACGGGCAGCGCATCCGGCTGGCCGGACAGGGCGGGCGCGGCTCCGGCAACGCCGCCCCCGGCGACCTCTACCTCGTCGTCCGCATCCGGCCGGACCGCCGGTACCGCCTGGACGGGCGCGACATCCACGTGACCCTCCCGGTGACGCCGTCGGAGGCCGCGCTCGGCGCCACGGTCCCGATCACCACCCCCGGCGGCGAGGTGAAGGCGCGCGTCACGGCCGGGTCGTCCAGCGGACGGCGGCTGCGGCTGCGCGGGGAGGGCATGCCGAACCCGAAGGGCAAGCCGGGCGACCTCTACGCGGAGGTCCGGATCATGGTGCCGAAGCGACCGAGCAAGCGCGAACGCGAGCTGTACGAAGAGCTCGCCGCGGTGTCCGACTTCGATCCCAGGAGGACCTGATGGCGCGGTACGTGCTCGTCCGCCCGGCCCGGCTCGACCTCGAGACCGTGGCCGCGCGCACCGGGCTGCACCCCGAGCTGCTCCGCCGGTTCGCGGCACTCGGCCTGGTGGAATCGACCCCGGACCCGAACGGCCGTCCGTGCTTCCCGCCGTCCGTGGTGCCCAGACTGGCCCGGATCCAGCGGTTGCGCACCACGCTGTCCCTCAACTACGCCGCGCTCGGGCTCGTCCTCGACCTGCTCGACCGCATCGACGTCCTCGAAGCCCGAGTCAGGAGCCACCGGCGATGGACATGAGCAAGCTGACCCAGAAGTCGCAGGAAGCACTGCAGGAGGCCCAGAGCGTCGCCGGGCGCCTCGGCCACACCGAAACCGACGGCGAGCACCTGCTGCTCGCGCTGCTCGACCAGCCCGAGGGCCTCGTCCCGCGGTTGCTGGCGAAGACCGGCGCGGACGTGGACGCGCTGCGCGCCGCGACCGAGGCGGAACTCGCCCGCCGGCCGAAGGTGACCGGGCCCGGCGCCTCGCCGGGGCAGGTCTACGTCACCCGGCGGCTGGCCGGGCTGCTCGACGCGGCAGAGCGGGAAGCCCGGCGGCTCAAGGACGAATACGTCTCGGTCGAGCACCTGGTCCTGGCGCTGGCCGAGGAGGGGACGAAGTCGGCGGCCGGGCGGATCCTGCACGACCACGGCGTGACCCGCGATTCCTTCCTGACCGCGCTGACCAAGGTCCGCGGCAACCAGCGCGTCACGTCGGCGACGCCCGAGGGTTCCTACGAGGCGCTGGAGAAGTACGGCCGCGACCTGGTCGCCGACGGGCGCGCCGGCAAGCTCGACCCGGTGATCGGGCGCGACACCGAGATCCGCCGCGTCGTCCAGATCCTCTCGCGCAAGACCAAGAACAACCCCGTGCTCGTCGGCGATCCCGGGGTCGGCAAGACCGCGATCGTGGAAGGGCTGGCGCAGCGGATCGTGCGCGGCGACGTGCCGGAGGGCCTGCGGGACCGGACGATCTTCTCGCTCGACATGAGCGCGCTGGTGGCCGGGGCCAAGTACCGCGGCGAGTTCGAGGAACGGCTCAAGGCCGTGCTCGGCGAGGTCAAGGCCGCCGAAGGCCGGATCATCCTGTTCGTCGACGAGCTGCACACGATCGTCGGCGCGGGCGCCACCGAAGGCGCGATGGACGCCGGCAACATGCTCAAGCCGATGCTCGCCCGCGGCGAACTGCACATGATCGGCGCGACCACCCTGGACGAGTACCGCAAGCACATCGAGAAGGACGCCGCGCTGGAACGGCGGTTCCAGCCGGTCGTCGTGCCCGAACCGGCCGTCGAGGACACCATCTCCATCCTGCGCGGGCTGCGCGAACGGCTCGAGGTGTTCCACGGCGTCAAGATCCAGGACGCGGCGCTCGTCGCCGCGGCCGTGCTGTCGCACCGCTACATCAGCGACCGGTTCCTGCCGGACAAGGCGATCGACCTCGTCGACGAGGCATGCGCGCGGCTGCGCACGGAAATCGACTCGATGCCGGCCGAGCTCGACGAGCTCACCCGGCGGCTGACCCGCCTGGAGATCGAGGAAGCCGCGCTGGCCAAGGAAACCGACAAGGCGAGCAAGGCGCGGCTCGAGGAACTCCGCAAGGAGCTGGCGGACCTGCGGGCCGAAACCGACGCCAAGAAGGCGCAGTGGGACGCCGAACGCCAGGCGATCCGGCGCGTGCAGGAGCTGCGGTCCGAACTGGAGCGGGTACGTCACGAAGCCGAGGAGGCGGAACGGAACTACGACCTCAACCGCGCGGCCGAGCTGCGGTACGGCGAGATCCGCGAGCTGGAGCGCCAGCTCGCGGGCGAGGAGGAACGGCTGGCGCGGAAGCAGGGCGAGAAGCGGCTGCTGCGCGAGGTCGTCACCGAGGACGAAATCGCCGAGATCGTTTCGCAGTGGACCGGTATCCCGGTGTCGCGGCTGCAAGAGGGCGAGCGCGAAAAGCTGCTGCGGCTGGACGAAATCCTGCACGAGCGGGTCATCGGCCAGGACGAAGCCGTCCGGCTGGTCGCCGACGCGATCATCCGCGCCCGGTCGGGCATCCGCGACCCGCGCAAGCCGATCGGCTCGTTCCTCTTCCTCGGCCCGACCGGGGTCGGGAAGACGGAGCTGGCGAAGACCCTCGCGGCGGCGCTGTTCGACAGCGAGGACAACATGGTCCGGCTCGACATGAGCGAATACCAGGAGCGGCACACGGTCTCCCGGCTGCTCGGCGCGCCGCCGGGGTACGTCGGCTACGACGAGGGCGGTCAGCTCACCGAAGCCGTGCGGCGCAAGCCTTACGCGGTCGTGCTGTTCGACGAGATCGAGAAGGCGCACCCGGACGTGTTCAACACGCTGCTGCAGGTGCTCGACGACGGCCGGATCACCGACGCGCAGGGCAGGCTGGTCGACTTCCGCAACACCGTGATCATCATGACGTCCAACATCGGCTCGCAGCACCTGCTCGACGGGGTCACCTCCTCCGGCGAGATCAAACCGGAAGCCCGGGACGCGGTGCTGGCCGAACTGCGGCACCACTTCCGGCCCGAGTTCCTCAACCGCCTCGACGACATCGTGCTGTTCACCCCGCTGGGGCGGCCGGAGATCGAGCGGATCGTGGAACTGCAGTTCGACCAGCTGCGCCGCCGGCTGGCCGAGCAGGGCATCACGGTCGAGCTCACCGCCGCCGCGCGCCAGTTCATCGCCGGGCGCGGGTTCGACCCGGTGTACGGCGCCCGGCCGTTGCGCCGCTACATCTCCCACGAGGTCGAGACCCGGATCGGGCGCGCGCTGCTGCGCGGCGAGCTGACCGAGGGCCTGGTGATCGTGGTCGACGCGGCCGACGGCGACCTGACCGTCGACTTCCGCGCCGCCGGGCAGGAGGCTGCAGCATGAGGACCGTCGTCGTCACCTGCGAACACTGCGGGAAGACCAACCGGATTCCCGTCGCCGCCGACGGAACGCCGAAGTGCGGGAACTGCCACCAACCGCTGCCGTGGGTGGTCGACGCGGGCGACGCCGACTTCGCGCCGATCGCCGAGCGGGCCGGCCTCCCGGTGCTCGTCGACCTCTGGGCCGAGTGGTGCGGCCCCTGCCGATCGGTGAGCCCGGCGCTCGACCGGCTCGCCCGCGCCCGGGCCGGGAAGGTGAAGCTCGTCAAGGTCGACATCGACCTGGCGCCGGGAGTGGCGCGCCGCTTCGACGTCATGGCCGTGCCGACCCTGCTGGTGCTCCGCGGCGGCGAGGTCGTCCGGCGGCAAGCCGGCGCGGCCCCGGAGAACGTCCTGCGCGACTGGCTCGACCAAGCACTGAACTCGCCCGAGGAGGCGAAGGCATGACCACCGTCATCGACCCGCACCTGGCTCTCGTCCGGGACGTGGTGCCCCGGACTCCCCAGGGCTGCCAGGAGTGTCTTTCCACCGGAACCTCGTGGGTGCACCTGCGGCTGTGCCTGACCTGCGGGCACGTCGGCTGTTGCGACTCGTCACCGATGAAGCACGCGAGCCGGCACGCCCACGCCATCGGCCACCCGATCGTGCGCTCGTTCGAGCCCGGGGAGAACTGGCGCTGGTGCTACGCGCACGAGGCGTTCGTATGACAGTCGCGGCGCAGGAGCTCGTCGAGACCCCGGATCCGCACGGCGCGTTCCCCCGGCTGACCCTCGAGCAGCTCGAGAAGCTCTCCGCCGCGGGCGAGCGCCGGCCGCTGCGGCCGGGAGAAGTGCTCTACGCGCAAGGGGAACGGACGACGGACTGGTTCGTCGTCCTGAGCGGCAAGGTCGCCATCCAGCACCGCGAAGGGGGCGAGACCAGAACCGTGCGGGTGCACGGGCCGGGGCGGTTCCTCGGCGAACTGGGCCTGCTCGAAGGACAGCCGTCGTTCTTCACCGCCGTCGCCGCGGAACCCGGAGAGGTACTCGTCGTCGGAGTCGGCGAGCTGAAGCGGCTGGTCCTCGGCGACCCGGTCCTCGGCGACCTGATCCTGCACGCCTACTTCGTCCGCCGCACGGTCGTCATCGGCTCCGGCGACGGACTGCGGATCGTCGGCTCGTGCTATTCGCCGGACACCCGGCGGCTGCTGGAGTTCGTGGCCCGCAACCGCCTGCCGTACCGGCTGGAGGATCTCGACAAGGACCGCGGAGCCGAGGCGCTGCTGCGCCGGCTCGGCGTCACCGTCGAGGAAACCCCGGTGGTGGTGCTGCCCGGCGCGGGGGTGCTGCGCAACCCCAGCAACACCGAACTGGCCTGCGCGATGGGGCTCCGGCACGAGGAGTCCCCGGAGGGCGTGCGGGACCTGCTGGTGGTCGGCGCCGGGCCCGGCGGGCTCGCGGCCGTCGTCTACGCGGCCTCCGAGGGACTGGTGACGTCGGCGTTCGACGCCGTCGCCGCGGGCGGGCAAGCGGGCACGACGTCCCGGATCGAGAACTACCTGGGCTTCCCGTCCGGGATTTCGGGAGCGGAACTGGCCGAGCGGTCGGTGATCCAGGCGGACAAGTTCGGGGTCCGGATCGCCGTTCCAGGCCAAGCGCGCACGCTCACCCCGCGGGGTGGCCTGTACGCGGTGGGCTTCGACGACGGCACCGAGATCATCACCCGGACGGTGATCATCGCGACCGGCGCCCGGTACCGGCGGCTGCCCCTCCCCCGGCTCGAACACCTGGAGGGTACGTGCCTCTACTACGCCGCGACCCCGCAGGAGGCCCGGCAGTGCCGGGCCGACCCGGTCGCGGTGGTCGGCGGCGGGAACTCCGCGGGGCAGGCCGCGGTGTTCCTGGCGCAGACCTCGCCCGTGGTGCACCTGCTGGTGCGCGGCGGCGATCTCGGCGCGGACATGTCGCGTTACCTCGTCGACCAGGTCGAGCGCCACCCGCGAGTCCAGGTGCACCTGTACACCGAAGTCCGCGACGTCGTCGAGGACGGCAAGACGATGTCGGGCGTCCAGGTCGAAGACAACCGCACCGGCGAGCGGCACCGGCTCAATGCCCGTGCGTTGTTCGTCTTCATCGGGGCCGCGCCCCACACGCGCTGGCTGTCCGGCCACGTCGCGCTCGACGAGGACGGGTTCGTGCTCACGGGCGCGGACGCCGGCGCCGGGACCGCACGCACGCCGTTGCCGCTCGAGACGAGCAGCCCCGGCGTGTTCGCCGTCGGCGATGTCCGGCACGGCTCGGTGAAGCGCGTGGCCTCGGCGGCGGGCGAAGGGGCCATGGCCGTCCGGCTGGTGCACGAGCGCCTCGCGCAAGAACTCGCACAACCAGGAGGACTCCCATGACCACCAGGCTTTCCCTCGCGCTCACCGAACTGGACCGGCTGATCAGCCACGTGACGCCCCTGCACGAACTCACCATCAGCTCCACCCTGCACCCCGGGAGCTACGCCGTCGTCGCGATCGCCGGGCGAGCGGACGCACCGGCGTTGCGGAACCTCGCCGGGTACCTGGCCGGGCTGGTCCACGCGGGCTCCCGGAACTTCGTCGTCGACCTGTCCCGGGTGGAGCAGCCCGGCGACGACCTCCTCGACCTGCTGCGTCGCTTCCGCGACCGGTTGACGGCGACAGGCGGCGAGCTGGAGCTGATCGGGCTGACCCCGCCGGTGCTGTACGAGCTGGACGACGGGCCGCTCGCCGAGGTGTTCGCGCTGTACCGCGTCGATGCCGAAGGCGGACGGCCGCGGTGGGCGGCGCTGCGCTGCCCGCAGGGGTTCGACGGCGTCGCCGAACCCGGCTCCCCCGCCCGCTTCCGCGCGTTCGTCGACACCGCGGCCACCGGGCGCGGCGAGCGGTTCGGGAGGCGCCGATGACCACCGTGAGCCGCCGTCCCCACCGGCGGGCGTGGCTGCGGATCTTCGCGATCGGCCTGCTGCTGTGGGTGCTGTCGGTCATCGTGACGTACGCGACCGGCAATCCGAACCTGCTGCCGACCCTCGTGCTGCTCGGCAGCTTCCTGGTGCCGGTGACGTTCGTGGCGTGGGCGTTCGAGCGCCGTGACTCCGGGGAGATCACCGCCGAGCTGGTGTTCCGGACCTTCTTCGTCGGCGGGGTGC
Organism: Amycolatopsis sp. NPDC005003; assembly: GCF_053600695.1. Classification (NCBI taxonomy): domain Bacteria; kingdom Bacillati; phylum Actinomycetota; class Actinomycetes; order Pseudonocardiales; family Pseudonocardiaceae; genus Amycolatopsis; species Amycolatopsis sp. NPDC005003. The sequence continues at coordinate 20,685 of NZ_JBSGAI010000047.1, forward strand.
TCGGCGTTCTCGGCGCTTCGGTGCTGGAGACCTACCTGCTGTACCCGTCGATGTGGCTGTACGTGGGGGTCGGGCTCATCGAGGAGGCGGTCAAGCTGGTCGCGCTCGCCCTGCTGACACGCGGGCTGGCCGTGAAGTCCATGCGGGACGGGATCGTCCTCGGCGCGACGGTCGGTTTCGGTTTCTCCGCCTTCGAATCCGCGGGCTACGCGCTCACGTCGTTGTTCACCGCCCGGGGCCTGTCTCTTTCCGACCTGGTCACGACCGAGCTGCTGCGCGGATTGCTCGCGCCGGTCGGGCACGGGCTGTGGACCGCCATCCTGGGCGGGCTGCTGTTCGCGTGGAGCACGCGCGAGCATTTCGTGCTGAGCCTTCGCCTGGCGCTGGCGTTCCTCGGCGTCGCGCTGCTGCACGCGCTGTGGGACTCGATGTCGGCCATCGCGCTGGTGATCACCCTGGTGCTGACCGGACAGGTGGCGCAGTTCGAGCCGCGCGGCCTCGTCGTCCCGCCCGGGGACGTGACGGCGGTGTACACCGTGACGACCTGGGCTGGCATGGGCGTGATCGCGCTGATCGGAGTGCTGTGGCTGCTGGTCCTGGTCCGACGGTCGCGGCAGGAACGCCGGTCACCCCACTGGACGTACCGGATACCGGCCACACGCGCACCGGCGACCGAACGGTACTGACTCGCGGAGGGATTTCGCCGACATGACCGCTTCTTCCTCTTCCCGAACGGCCACCATGCCCTCGGACGTGAATGCGCATCTCGGACCGTTCGACCGGTTCGCCAGCGTCATCGGCAAATTCGCCTCACGCGCGTGGTTCTTCGTCCTATGTGTACTGTTGGTCGTCCTGTGGGCACCATCGTTCCTGATTCTGCCCAGCATCGATTCCTGGCAGCTGGTCATCAACACTGCGACCACGGTCGTGACGTTCCTGCTCGTCGCATTGCTGCAGAACACCCAGAAACGCTCCGACGACGCCACCCAGCACAAGCTCAACGCCATCGCCTCGGGCCTGTGCGACCTGATGGCCCACTTGGCCGACGTCCACCCGCAGCTGCACCGCGACTGCGTCCAGCTGCGCAAAGCAGTGGGGCTCGAAGACCACGAAAGCGCAGCCTGAAGCGCACCTTTCGACGACAGCAAGGAGCACGGTGATGCAGGATTGCTTCCACGAAGCCTTGGTGAGCCGGTTCAGCGGGGACTACGGGCGAGGCAAACTTGCTTTGTCCATCACCCGCGACGCCGGTGTGGTACTGGCGACCGTGTCCGGCGAGATCGACCTCGCCACGGCACGCGCCTTCACCCAGCACCTCGAATCAACCCTCGCTGGGCAGCCGAACGCGGTGATCGCCGATCTCGACGAAGTCACCTTCCTCTCCTCCTCCGGGCTCGCGGCGCTCCAGATCTTCACCCAGGCAGCGAACTCCGCGGGTGTCGCGTTCTGCCTCGTCAGCACCCAGCGCACGATGCTCCGGCACCTGCAGCTGACCGCCCTGGACCGCGTCATGACCATCAAGCCCACCGTCGCCGAGGCCCGCGCCTGGCTCAGGCCGGTCAGCTGACGTTGAAGTTCTGATCCACCTCCGCCGCCAGTGCGCGAAGTGCGCTGTCGAGGGTCTCGCGCACCTCGTCGGGATCAGCCGCCTCATCGACCTCCACTTGCAGCTCGGCCTGGCTGGCCCCAGTCCCGCTGCCGATGACCCGCAGCCGCCCGGCCCAGCCGTCGCGACCGGCCGGACGCCACTCCACCCGACCTTCCGCCGCATGCAAGTGGATGTCGTAGGCGCGGGAGCCGCCACCCGGCAGCCACGCCTTCACGCGGGCGGCGTCGGATGCGGTGTTGAGCACGATGTCGGCTTCGGCCGCCATCGCGCGGCTGCTGGTCACGATGCGTGTCGCCATTCCGGCACGCTCCTTTCGGCCCTCGCTCGCGGCGAGTCGTCCTTCGTGCGGCAGGTCCACGACAGGCTCACTGCACGACCGCACCGGCAGGCCTGCCGTTGCCACAGTGCGCGTCTCGTGACCATCGGGTACCCCCGTCCTGAGGGGCTATCCGGCTTTGTCTTTACGGCCGCGGAGCGTGGTGGCCAGCACCCGGATCCCGGCCGCCGCGATCACCTCCACCGCGAGCCCAGTCACCAGCGCCCAGCGGCGGAAACGCCTCGACGATGCGGCGCTCGCGAATCGCGCGTGCCCCGGGTTTCCGGGCACCGAGTACGGCCATTCGGGTGCAGATCAGGCCCCGAACTCGTCATCGGTGGCGCGCGACCGCGTTCCGCCCTCGAACCGAACCCGCCTCAAGCACCGAGGTGCGCGATGAGCAGTAGCGCCCGCAGAGCCACCATGCCAAGCGCTGTACCCCCACGCCGAGCCGGCGCCCGGCGTCGCCGGCGAGCCGTCGGTGGCCGTGGGCTGAGGTTCGCATTTTACGGGCGGATGTCCACGGTCGAATTCCAGGACCGGACGACGTCGCTGGGGTGGCAGCGTGAGGTGGCCGAGGAGACGATCCGCGGCGCGGTGTGATCGTGGCGGAGTACTTCGATGAAGGATGCTCACGTCGGCTGCCCTGGCGGGAACGGTCGGCCGCGGCCCAGTTGATCGCAGCGGCAGAGCGACCGGACTGTCCGTTCGACGCGGTCGTGATCGGAGAGTCGCGCCGCGAAGTGCTGCGAGCTCGGCATCGGGTGCTGGCCGCGATGCACATCCAGGCCCGCGTGCAGGCAGGTTTCTCGGCGGCCGGCCACCGTACGGATATCGCCTGGCCGACGCCGGTCCGCACCCGAACCGAGCGCATGCGAGCTGGGGGCGCCGCCGGCACCGCCTCGAACCTGCCCCGGCCACCGCACCGTGGGTTCGGTGGATCTTCCAGCAACGAGCCACCGGACGCAGCGTGGCCGGGATCGCGCGGGAGCTGAACGACCGCGGCGTCCCGTGCCCGTCAAGCACCGACCGGACCGCAACCGCCACCGGACGGCAGGTGGAACCGACACGGCACCAGAACAACCGGACCGGCCCACCACGGTTACCCAGCCCGACCGCCGACGGCACGAGGCTGGGCCAAGTCGGACAAGGTGACACATCCGGCGCTCGTGGACGAGGCAACCTTCCTGGCGATCCAGGGCATGCGCGCAGCCCGGCCCACCCAGCACGGCCACACCAGCGCCCGCAACCGTCCACCAGGGCTCGCCAAGAACGTCTAAGTCCGCGAAGACCACCTACTCGACGATCTCCGCGCGCGATTCGCCGAGACTGTCGGTGATGATGGAGCCGTGATCGCCGACTACCTGAGAACGAACGACCTAACGATCATGTGTGGCGGCCCCACACGACAAGTCAGGGCATATAGCCCACACCCCCGCACTTGCCACGACAGTTGAGGCCGTCGGCGACCAGCTGCTGTTACTCTGACCCGGCCGCGACGCGCGGCTCCATGGGGTAATTGAGTGCCCGAGGGGGGACTCGAACACATGTTCGCAGCATCCATGCACAGGATGCGTGTTCATGCGACACACCATAGCCACACTGATCACCAGCAGCCAGCCCGCCACGGTTCGGCCACCGAAAGACCGAGGGCTTCGACCAGCAGTTCTGCCGCTCTGTAGGGACTACGCCTCGCCTGGGCCCGCATGGGCGCCGACACGCCGCGGTCGACTCCGACAGGCGCGATGTAGGCGCTCGTCGACTGGTGCCCCAGAACACGAACGACCGCGAAGCCGCGGAAGTCCTGGATACGAACCAGGCCTGAGGCTGCGAGCCGATCCTCAACACACTGGCCGGCGAACTCGATCCCGGCCGGCGCGACGGCTACGCCTTGCCATACCTCACTCCTGCCGCCTTGGTTGTCGCAACGGTGCCGGTCCGAGTCGACACGTCGCCAGCTACTACAGGCAGACCGGGCTGGCGGCAGCGGACACCAACAGCAAATGATCCACCGAAGGACATGCGCCGGCCCCACAGTGCGGACCGAACATGGCGACGACAATCGACCGTCCGCTACTGCCGAGTTGGGGACGTTTCGCCAAGTCCTTGTGCGTGCAGCCAGAGCGGGTCATCCGCGAATCAGGCGTTCCGCCTGGCCCCTCCCTTCTGGTGACACATCGCGAGGCCGGCTTCCCCGGAGTTGCCACGGGGTGGTGAAGCCCTCGGGGAACCGCCACTGGCCGGCCAGCGCCCGTTCGATGCGCCGCCGTACCTCATGCTCCGCCTCGGGCTCTGCCGCGAACACGACCGTCACGTGCAGCTCGTCGTCAACCCGGTCGGCGTGCACCCGGTGCGGGGACAGAGGGCACGGCCCTTCATGGTCCCAACGCCCGCACAACGCCACAGTGACGGCCGCGCCGGGAGCCCCCTCGTCGGCTTCCGGCCCCATGACGAGGACCGCCTCGTGGACGAATGCCTGCCGCATGAGGCCAGTGTGTCGGACATGCCTGATGAACGCACTCATCTGCCACCGAGCGTGCTAAGGGCTTCCACACGGTCGAACGCGCACAGCACCTCTTCGCGAGGAACAGCAGCCGCCGGCCTTCCTCGGTGAGATTGAGCCGACGGCCACCCCGGGGGCGAGCAGGGATGAGCCATCGACAGGCCGATGCCGGCCGCGGCGATGGTGCCTGCTCGCGACCTCGATGAAGTACCGCAGGTGCCAGACGTCCACGTGCGCCTCCTTGCCGGCTACTCCGCCTTCGCGAAGGCCGGGTCACCGGGCTCATCCGAACCACGGTGTGCGCCGAGGGCGGCGACAGCGGCGGACCGCTGTTCACCCGCGACGGCGCCGCCATCGGCATCACCTCCGGCGGCTCCGGCAACTGCCGAACCGGCGGCGTGACATTCTTCCAGCCGGTGACCACCGCCCTCCTCGCCCTCGAAGCCGGCATCGGCGGCTGACTCCGCCACCAACCTGCGCACCGGGGTGCGCGGCCCGACCCGTGACCGCCGGGTCTTCGAGGCCGGCGAGGCATTCTTCGTGCCCCCGGGGTTTCCGGGGCCGGTGGGAAACCCTCGAACCTTCGAAGAAGGTCTTCGTCGCACTCGGCCCGTTCTCCCAGTCCCAGCGCGACAGTGGCGTCAGCTGAGCTTCCACATCGCCGGGCCTGCCCTCGGTCACGGTGAAAGCTCTTCGAGGACCTTGTTCCTGGTTTCGATGGCGAACAGGATGGTGACGATTCCGCCGATGAGGGCGACCGCGGCAAAGGCCGAGAAGACGTAGCGGATGCCGAGGTCGGCGACGATCCAACCGACCAGCAGCGGGCCGACAGAGGAGCCGGCGCGCAGCCAGGCGCTGCCGAAGCCGGTGCCGATCGCGCGCAGCCGCGTCGGATACAGCTCGGCCGAGTAGAGGTACAGGGAGAACGAGATCGTCTGCAGGATCGCGTAGGCGAGCGTGGCCATGATCAGGACCTGGATCGCTGTGGTGGCACCGGAAACGGTGAGCGCGACCAGCGGCACGATCGCGAGCAGGAAAGCCCAGGAGTACCAGCGTTTGCGGCCGACCTTGTCGATCAGCAATGCACAGGCGACCGAGGCGAGCACGCCGACACCGGAGGTGACCCAGCCGTAGGCGAGGCTGGTCTGCAAAGGCAGGTGGAAGAGCTGCTTGTAGAGGGTGGGCAGCCAGGTGACCAGGCCGTTGTTGACCAGGTAGACGGTCGCCCACAGCACCCAGATCATCAACGTGCGCCTGCGGTAGATGCCCTGGAACAGCTCACGCCAGTCCGAGCGGGTCTTCGCCTTCGGATCGACCGGACGGACAACGGGCTCGGTCAGGACGTGCCCCTGCTTCACCGCCTCGTTCTCGAGCATCGAGACGACCTTGTCGGCCTTCTCGACGCGGCCCTTGGCGGCCAGCCAGCGCGGTGATTCCGGCATCAGCAGGCGCAGCGGGATGGTCAGCACGGCGGGGATGAGCCCGACGACGAACAGGGCACGCCAGCCGTAGACCGGGACCAGGAAGTAGCCCGCGATCCCGGCGAACATCAGCCCGACGGGGAAGATGACCTCGTAGAGCAGGAAGAACCGGCCGCGCTTGCGGGCCCCGATGAACTCGTTGATGTAGGCGCTGGCCACCGGGACTTCGCCGCCGGTGCCGATGCCCTGCAGGAACCGGAAGATCAGGATCGACGTGCCGCTCCAGGCGAACAGGCACGCGACGTCCATCGAGACGAACAGGACGATGGTGATCAGCAGCGTGTTCATCCGGCCGAACTTCTCGGCGATCCAGCCGAAGGTGACCGCGCCGATGAGCTGGCCGACGTAGCCGGCGGAGAGGATGGCGCCGACCTGGGCTGGGCTGAGGTGCCATTCGGTGACCAGCTGGGGCATGGCGAAGGCGATGACCAGCACGGTGTAGGCGTCGAAGAAGGTCGCCGAGCCGATGATGACGCGGATCAGCAGGAGCCGGCGGGTGATCGGGAGCCGCTCGAGGCGGGCGACCACGGCGGCGGTCGCGGTCGCCGCGGTCCCGCCGCCTGCAGCAATGGTGGTCATGGGTTCGTTCCTCGCTCTCCGCCTCATTGCGGAGTCCTTCGGGACTGCATTGTCACCGGATCCCGGGGCGACAGCACGGCGCTGCCGCCCCGGCAGACGTTCAGAGGAGTTCGGCGGCCTTGAGCGCGAGGACGATCTCTTCTTCGGCCTCGGCGGACAGGTCGATCAGCGGGGACCGCACAGTCGCGGTCGGCAGGACGCCGCGGGCCTTGAGACCCAGCTTGAGGGCCACGGTGCCTTCCATGTGCGAACCGCGGTGGTAGACGGCCTTGGTCACCGGCAGCAGCCGGTCGTGAACCGCCCGGGCGGCCGGGTAGTCCCGCGCCTTGCCCGCGGCGATCAGCTCCAGCAGCGGCTCCGGTGCCAGGCCGCCGTAGCCGACCAGCAGACCGTCGACGTCGAACATCGTGTGCAGCAGGTACTCGTCGTGGCAGGACAGGATCTGCAGCTCCGGGTGCTCGGCCCGCAGCACCGGGATCTCGGTGTCCCAGCGGCGCATGTTGCGCACCCCGTTCTTGGTGGCGAACACGCCCGGCTGCGCGGCGATCTCCAGCTGGGTCGCCAGGTCGTAGCTGGCCTTCGTGACGTCCGGGTACTGGAACAGGATCAGCGGCAGCCCCGAGGTCTCGAAGATCGCCCGGTAGCGGTCCTGCGGCGCGCCGGTCTGGAAGCCGAACCGCAGCCAGCCGTGCGAGGGGTAGACCAGCCCGGCGGCCGCGCCGGCGTTCACCGCACGCACCGCCTCCTCGGCGGCGACCGCGGTGCCCTCGCCGGTGATCCCGGCGATGATCGGGACCGTGCCGTCGACCGCCTCGACCAGGGTGCGGATGGTGGCGACCTGCTCGTCCTGGGTCAGGAAGGTGCCCTCCCCGGCGTGGCCGAGGCAGACCAGCCCCTTCACCCCTTCGAACCCGGCCAGCCACTTGCCGTAAGAGGCGAGAGCCGCGTGGTCGACCGCGCCGTCCACGGTGAACGGCGTGACGGGGGCGGGCACCAGTCCGCGCAGGTCAAGGGTGTGCTCCGAAGACATTCTCGAGCCTTTCCGACATCGATGGGAACGGTTGCAGGAACGTTCCCACACGATGCGCCACGACCGTGCCGCCGTCAACCCCTCCCCCGGAAATGGGCGGCCAGCCAGTAGCCTTCAGCGTGTGGTGACCATCGTCGACGTCGCCCGGGCGGCCGGGGTCAGCAAGTCCACCGTGTCCCGGATCCTCAACGAACGCCTCCCCCGGTCCAACAGCGAAACCGCCCAGCGCGTCCGCCAGATCGCCGCCGAACTCGGCTACGTCCGCGACCCGCTCGCCGCCGGCATGCGCCGCGCCGGCACCAACACCGTCGGCGTGATCGTCCCCCGGCTCACCGACACCGTGATGGCGATGCTGTACGAACAGATCGCCACCGCCGCAGCCGGCCGCGGCCTCTTCGCCGTCGTGGCCACCACCGAGGACGATCCCGCCACAGAGCAGTTCGCTGTCCAGACGCTCGTCCGGCGCCGCGTCGACGGCCTCGTCCTCACCACCGCGAGACTCGGCGTTCCGACCGCGCAAGGCGTCCCGCACGCGCTCGCGCTGCGCACCGACGGCATCGGTCCGGCCGCCATCGGCGACGACCAGCTCGGCGCCCGGCTGGCCGTCCGGCACCTCATCGACCTCGGCCACCGCAGGATCGGCCTCGTCGGCGGCCCGGACTACGCTTCCAGCGCCCGCGGCCGGCTCGACGGTTACCGCGACGCGCTCACTGAAGCAGCGATAGCCGTGGACGAGCCCCTGATCGCCGGTGACTCCTTCTCGATGAAGTCCGGCGAAGCTGCCGGCCGGATCCTGCTCGACCGAACCGACCGCCCTACCGCGATCTTCGCCGTCAACGACAACACGGCCATCGGCGTCATGGCCGCCGCCCACGCTCTCGGACTGCGTATCCCGGAAGACCTGTCTCTGGTCGGCTACAACGACATCCCCGTCGTCAGCAGCCTGCCCGTCCCGCTGACCACCGTGCGCGTCCCCTTCGCCCAGATCGCCACCAACGCCCTCGACCTGCTGAACGAAGCAAGCACCGACCGGCCACCGCGGACCGTCGTCGCCGCACCGACCCTGATCCCCCGCCGTTCCACGGCGCCAAGATCATCTTGAAGTAGCGCAGTTGCGCGGGCGCCGCCGGGTTGTCTGCTCTCCGCCGCGACCGACTTCACCCGGCCCGGGCAGGTAGAGCCGGGGCGACTCTCCATGGCGCGCGTACAAGCGAGACAGAGCACGCCGCCGGGACCGGCGGGCACGATCGCACTTGAACTGCCCGCACCAGGCGCTTGACGTAGTGCCGCTGCGAACCGCAGAACGAGATCGCGATGTCGAACGACTCGGCGTCGGCCGGCTCGGTCAGCTTCAGGTCGAACGAAATCCACCAGCGAGTCACCGAGCTCAGGCCTGACCCGTGGTTGAGCCCGGCCTACTCGGCGGCCCGCTCCGCCAGATCCAGTGCGACGTCCACGATCATGTCCTCCTGACCGCCGACCAGGCCCCGGCGGCCGACCTCGACGAGGATGTCGCGGACGTCGATGCCATACCGAAGCGACGCCGTTTCGGCGTGCCGGAGGAAGCTCGAGTAGACACCGGCGTAGCCGAGGGTGAGCGTCTCCCGGTCGACCCGGACGGGCCGGTCCTGCAGGGGACGCACCAGGTCGTCGGCCGCGTCCTGCAAGGCGAACAGGTCGCAGTGGTGCTTCCAGCCGGACAGGTCGGCCACCGCGACGAACGGTTCGATCGGGCAGTTGCCCGCGCCTGCGCCGTGGCCGGCCAGGGACGCGTCGACCCGGACCGCGCCCTCCTCGACGGCGACGACGCTGTTCGCCACCGACAGGGACAGGTTTTCGTGGGCGTGGATGCCGATCTCCGTGGCCGGGTCGAGCGCGTCCCGGTAGGCGCGCACCCGGTCGCGGACACCGTCCATGGTCAGCCGGCCGCCGGAATCGGTCACGTAGACGCAGTGCGCACCGTAGGACTCCATCAGCTTCGCCTGTCCGGCCAGCTTCTCCGGCGGGGCCAGGTGGCTCATCATGAGGAACCCGGAGACGTCCATGCCGAGTTCGCGTGCGGTGGCGATGTGCTGGGCGGCGACGTCGGCCTCGGTGCAGTGGGTGGCGACCCGGACCGAACGCACGCCCAGCCGGTAGGCGGTGCGCAGCTCGGCGATGGTGCCGATGCCGGGCAGCAGCAGGGTGGTCAGCCTGGCTCGCTCGATGCTCGCCGCGGCGGCCTCGATCCACTCCCAGTCGGTGTGCGAGCCGGGTCCGTAGTTCAGGGACCCGCCGGCCAGGCCGTCGCCGTGGGCGACCTCGATGCCGTCGACGCCCGCGGCGTCCAGCGCGGCCACGATCCTGGCCACGTCGTCCGGTTCGATGCGATGGCGGACGGCGTGCATCCCGTCGCGCAGGGTGACGTCCTGGACGAAGATCCGGTGGCTCATCGGTGCGTCGCCTCCCGCTGCGCGATCTGCTCGGCCACCCGCAGCGCCGCCGAGGTCATGATGTCGAGATTCCCGGCGTAGGCGGGCAGGTAGTGCGCTGCCCCCTCGACCTCGAGGAAGACCGAAACCTGGTGGGTGGGCGGCTCCGCGCCGTCGACCAGCAGGGTGCGCACCGGCTGGTCGCCGGGCACCGGGGTGATCTGCACTTTCTGCTTGAGCCGGTAGCCCGGGACGTAGGCGGCGACCTCGGCCACCATCTTCTCCACCGAGTCACGGATCCGGTCCCGGGTTTCCGCCTCCGGCGCGGACACGAGGCAAAGCACGGTGTCCCGCATGATCAGCGGCGGCTCGGCCGGGTTGAGGATGATGATCGCCTTGCCCGCGGCAGCGCCGCCGACGGTCTCGATCGCGTGAGCCGTCGTTTCGGTGAACTCGTCGATGTTGGCCCGGGTACCGGGGCCGGCCGACCGGGACGCGATCGAGGCGACGATCTCCGCGTAAGGCACGGGCGCGACCCGCGAAACGGCCGCGACCACCGGGATGGTGGCCTGGCCGCCGCAGGTGACCATGTTGACGTCCGGTTCGTCGAGATGCTCGCCGAGGTTGACCGCCGGCACCACGTACGGCCCGACCGCCGCCGGTGTGAGGTCGATGAGCCGTTTACCCAGCGGCTGAAGCCGGTCGACGTTGGTGAGGTGGGCCTTCGCCGACGTGGCGTCGAAAACGATCCCGATGTCGGTGAAACCGTCCATCGCGACCAGGCCGTCCACCCCGTCGGCGGTGACGGGCACTCCCAGCCGCCGGGCGCGGGCGAGGCCGTCGGAGGCGGGGTCGATCCCGACCATTGCGCCCATCTCCAGGTACCGCGAATGGCGCAGCACCTTGATCATCAGGTCGGTGCCGATGTTCCCCGAGCCGATGATCGCCACCTTCGTCCGCGGCTCACTCATGATTCCTCCAGCGTCGCGCCGAACCGGGCCGTCACCGTGCCGAGCCCGGTGATCCGGGCGGTCACCACGGAACCGGGTTCGACCGGCACCATCGGGCCCAGTGCACCCGAGAGCACCACCTGCCCCGCGCGCAGCGGCCGGCCGAACTCGCGAGCGGTGACCGCCAGCCACTTCAGGGCGTTCAGCGGATCGCCGAGGCAGGCGGCTCCGGAGCCGGTCGAGACGACGGTCTCGCCGATCGTCATGGTCATCCCGGTCTGTGCGGGCTCCACTTCGGACAGTGGAACGGTGTCCTCGCCCAGGACGAAAAGCCCACTCGAAGCGTTGTCCGCGACGGTGTCGGCGAACGAGATGTCCCACCTCGCCACCCTGCTGTCCACGATCTCCAGCGCGGGCACGGCATGCGCCACGGCAGCCCGGACCCGGGCGGCATCCAGTTCCCCGTCGGCGAGGTCCGTACCGAGGACGAACGCGATTTCGGCTTCCACCTTGGGCTGGAGCAACCGGTCCAGCGGAATGGTTTCGTCCTGGCGGTACCGCATGTCGTCGAACAGCACCCCGAAGTCGGGCCGGTCGACGCCGAGCTGCCGCTGGACGGCCTCGGAAGTGAGGCCGATCTTCCGCCCCACCACGCGGGCACCGGCCGCGATCCGCGCCTCGACGAGAACCTGCTGCACCGCGTAGGCCGCGTCGACGTCGTCGGCGGCGATCAGGTCACGGACCGGCGAGCAGGGCCGCCGGGTGCGGGCCGCGGCGTCGAGCCGCGCGGCTGCCTGGGCGACGCCCGGCCGGGTGCCGGTTGATGCGAGTTCGGTCATGGCAGCATCGTCGCCGCCTGCGGTACCCGCGGGCGCGGCCGTGTTCCACGCGCCGGAACCGCGGGCCGCATTCATTCTTCCCCGAGCTGTTCCGGGGGCCGGGACGACCGCTACACCTCCCGGCGGACCCCGCGTGAGACTGGGGACCGTGATCACCGGACGTGGTTCGACGGGAATGGGACGGCAATGTCGGTACTGATCGTGGGTGCCTCGGTCGCGGGCATCCGCACCGCGCAGGCGCTGCGGGCCGCGGGGAACACAGCGGACATCACGATCCTGGGCGAGGAGGCTCACCACCCGTACGACAAGCCGCCGTTGTCCAAGGAGATGCTGCTCCCCGGGGGCGACGGGAATCCGGTTCCCTTGCTCTCGGCCGAGGAGATCGAAAAGCTCGGGCTCGACCTGCGGCTGGGCGTCCGGGCAACCGGTCTCGACCCGGCCGGCCGGACCGTGCGGACGGCCGGGAACGAGACCATCGGTTACGACGACGTCGTGATCGCGACCGGCGCCACGGCGAGGTCGTTGCCCGGGGCCGGCGAGCTCGCCGGGGTCTACACCCTGCGCAATGCCGAGGACGCCTTCGGGCTGCGCACGGCACTGGCCACCGCGAAGCGGGCCGTGGTCGTGGGCGCCGGCTTCATCGGCGCGGAGTTCGCGTCGTCGGCGAGTGCCCACGGTGTGGAAGTCACGGTGGTGGAGGTGCAGGAGCAGCCGCTCGCGGCGCTCCTCGGCGCCGAGGTCGGGGCGACGTTCGCCGACCTGCACGCGGCGAACGGGGTCGCCCTGCTGACGGGCACCGGAGTCGCGGCTTTGACCGGGGGCGATCGCGTCACGGGCGTCCGGCTGGCCGACGGCCGCGTCCTGCCCGCCGACGTGGTGGTCGTCGGGATCGGGACGGTCCCCGCCACCGGCTGGCTGGGTGGTTCCGGGCTCGAGATCGACGACGGTGTCCGTTGTGACGAGCGGCTGCGCGCGATCGGCGTGGACCACGTGCACGCGGTGGGTGACGTGGCGAAGTGGCCGCACGCGTTCTACGGGGCCGGGATGCGCATCGAGCACTGGACGAACGCCAACGAGCACGCCGCCGTCGTCGCGGCGGATCTCACCGGCACGGCCGCTCCCCGGGTCACGGTGCCCTACGTATGGTCCGACCAATACGGACACCGGATCCAGATCGTGGGCCGGCCCGCCGCGGGCAAACCCGTGCTGCTGCGCGGTGGACGATCGACGCTGGCCGCCTACGTGGACACCGACGGCGTGCTGGTGGGCGCGGTGGCCGTCGACGACCCCCGGGCGCTGATGGCGTGCCGCAAAGCGATCCTCGCGCGAACACCGTTCGACGCCTTTGACACACCGACGAGACGAAAGGAAACGGCATGAGTGAGGTTCTGGGTCTGGGGCTGACCCACTATCCGATGCTGGCCGGGACGGACGCGGGCATGGCGGGTCTGCTCAGGTCGACGCTGCGCGACCCGGACATCCCCGAGGACCGCAAGGACCCCGGCAACTGGTCCGACCTGGCCCGGCAGGAGTGGGGTGCGGACACCGGAACCACGGCGGCGGCCGGCCACCGCGAGCGGTTGCTGGCGGGGCTGACCCGGTGTCGTGCCGAACTGGACGAATTCCGGCCGGACGTGCTGCTGGTGTGGGGCGACGACCAGTACGAGAACTTCCGGGAGGAGGTCATCCCGTCGTTCTGCGTGCTGGCCTACAACGACACCGTCGTGGAGCCGTTCGGGGTGCTGAAGAAGGTCGGGGCCGCGAACTACTGGGGCCTGCCCGACGACGAGACCTTCACGATGGTGGGCAACCAGGAGCTGGCCAAGGACGTCGCCGCGGGCGTGCTCGCGAACGGTGTCGACACCGCCTACTCCTACGAGAAGCGCCAGGGTGTGCATTTCCCGCACGCGTTCGCGAACACGCAGGTGTTCCTGGACTTCGACAACGCGGGCAGGAAGTTCCCCTACCCGATCGTCCCGCTGGCGGTGAACTGCTACGGCGAGCACGTCATCGCCCGCAAGGGCGGGATGGCCAGGTTCGCGGAGATCAACCGGGGCGAGGTGCTCGATCCTCCCGGACCGTCGCCGCAGCGGTGCTACGAGTTCGGCCGCGCGGTGGCGAAGGCCGTTTCGGGCCGGACCGAGCGGATCGCCCTGATCGCCTCGTCGAGCTGGTCGCACGCCTTCCTCAACGACAAGGACTGGCACCTGCGGCCCGACACGGAGTCCGATCGGCGGTTCTACGACGCGCTCGTCGCGGGTGACCACAGCGTGTGGCTGTCGGCGACGGGCCAGGAGATCATCCGCGACGGTCAGCACGAGATGCTCAACTGGTTCTGCCTGCTCGGGGCGATGTCCGAGCTGGGCCTGACCCTGCGGTGGAGCGATTTCGTCGAGACCGAGATCTTCAACTCCAACAAGGCCTTCGCGGTCTTCAAGTAGCCGGGACCACGGAGCCGCCGCCCATGACCGTCCAGCGCCCGTCCGTTGTGGACATCCACGCGCACTTCTTCCCCCACGGGCTGCCGAACCCCGCCGACCGGGACGGCGACCCCCGCTGGCCCGTCCTCGTGCCGGACGGCGACACGGCGGCTGTCCTCGTGGCCGGCAAGGTCACCCGCCGGGCGTCGCGGGCGCTGTGGGACGTCGAGGAGAGGGTGCGTGCGCTGGATTCCGCCGGTGTCGACCTCCAGGTCGTTTCCCCGGTCCCGGTCACCCTCGTTCCGTGGGCCTCGACGCGGGCGGCCGCGCGCTGGAGCGAGGAGCTCAACGACCGCCTCGCCGAGGCCGCCGCGAAGTCGGCGGGCCGGCTGCTGGGCCTGGGTTCCGTCCCGATCGGCCCGGAACCCGGCTCGATCTCCGCCGCGGTGGCCGAGGCGAGGCGGATCAGGGACCGCGGCCTGGCCGGCGTCGAGCTGGCGACCGTGCCCGGCGGCCGTGAGCTGGACGATCCGGAGCTGGATCCGTTCTGGGCCGCGGCGGACGAGCTCGAGCTGCCGATCCTCGTGCACCCGACGGACGCCCGGGCGGTCAGGCGGTCCGGTCAGCCCTACGAGTTCGGGATCGGGATGCTCACCGACACTGCGCTCGCCGGGACCGCGCTCGTGTTCGGCGGCGTGCTGGCCCGGTTTCCCCGGCTGCGGATCGCGTTGTGCCACGGTTGCGGTGCCCTGCCGTGGACCTACGCGCGGACGCTGCACGTGGCCGCCGGCCGGCCGGGCGTGGACGGGGAAGCCGCGGATGCGTTGCTGCGCAGGCTCTGGACCGACACGCTCGTGTTCGACCCGGAGCACCTGCGGCTGGTCGCCGGGCAGGTCGGCATCGAGCACGTCATGCTCGGTACCGACGACCCCATGGTGCCGGGGCGGCTGGCGGTCGCCGAGCCGGAGGTCCGCGCAGCGGTCGAAGCAGGCGCGGTCGACGAATCCGCTCTGCCGGGTGTGCTGGGCGGGAACGCGTTGCGGTTCCTCGGCATCGGCGATGCACGATGACCGCCGGAAAAAGGGAGGAGACGAAGGTGGAACGGGTGCTGGCCGCTACCGTGGCGGAGCTGGAACCGGGTACTTCCCTGACCCTGCACCGTGACGACCCGATTGCGGTGTACCACACGGAGAACGGCGAGTTCTTCGCCACCGCGGACACCTGCACGCACGAGAAGTGGTCACTGGGCGAGGACTCGGACCTCGAGGGCGACGAGGTGCTCTGCCCGCTGCACATGGCCCGGTTCGATCTGCGGACCGGCAAGCCGCTGTGCCTGCCCGCCGCCATCGCCCTGCGCACCTACGAGGTCGTGGTCGAGGACGGCAAGATCTACGTGCTCGTCTGAGCCTTCCGAGGACCGCGCGCGATCTGCCGCTGGTTGCGGAGCGCCACCCGCAGCGCGTCCCGGTCCGCGGCCAGCGCGGCGAGCCGGTCGAGCTTCTCCGCCAGGATCCCGTTCCGTGCGGCGTAAAAACTCAGGTTCAGGTGCTCGGCCGAGGCCGGTGAGACCTGGTCGCAGAAGACACGGCGGCGCGTTTCCGCCACGTCGTCGAGGACGCCGGGGTCGGCGCCCTCGATGACCGCCGGCAGCCGCTCGACGACACTCAGCGCGTCGTAGAGGCCCGCGGCCATGCCCAGGCCCGAGGTCGGGTTGGTCAGGTGGGCGGCGTCCCCGATCAGCAGCGCCCGGCCGACCCGGTAGGTGCCGACGACCCGCTCGTGCATCCGGTAGGCGGACCAGTCGCTGACGAGGGGGTCGGCGCGGGCGGGCAGGATGGCGCCGAACATCGCCGACATCCGGCCCGGGATGGTGTCCTCGGGCAGGGTGCGTTGCTCGGGATAGGCGAAGCGCCACAACCGTTCCCCGCCCGGCCCGCCGTCCTCGATCAGCTGCGCGACGGCCGGCTGGACCGCGCCCGGCCAGACCTGCAGCGGCGCCTCGCAGAACGTCGAGAGGTCGAAGCCGAGGGTGGTGGACACGAGCCGTTCGGGCCAGGTGTGCCCGGCCATGCCGAGCCCCAGCGACCGGCGGACGCAGCTGCCCGCGCCGTCGGCGCCGATCACCCAGCCGGCCCGGACGTGACCGGGTCCGTCGGGCCCGTCGATCCGGACGGTGACCCCGGCCGGGTCCCCGGCGATCCCGGTCACGCGCCTGCCGCGCAGGACCCGTCCCGATGGGAATGCCTCCACCGCTGCGGTGAGCACCTCGACCACGACCTCACGCCGGACCGTTAGGTGGTAGGGGTGCTCGACCTCGTCCGCGAGGACACCCAGGTCGAAGACGATCTGCCGACCGGTTTCGGGAACGACGAAAGCCCATCGAGGTGCGACGATCCCGGCCCGCTCCAGAGGGCCGAGGACGTCGAGCGCGGCGAAGACGGGCAGCGCGGACCAGTGGTAGACGTAGTCGGCCGTGCCGACCGGGGTCGCGGCTCCGGCTTCGTACACGGTGACGTCCACCCCCGCCCTGGCGAGCCCGAGGGCGGTCGTGAGCCCGACGACACCGCCGCCGGCGACCACCACGCTGCTCTCTGCCATTTCCGGCCTCTCTCCTGGTCGGCTGCCCGGGGCGCCACTGTAGGACGGAGCGGGTGCCCGCCGGCCGCAGTGGTCTAGCCAACGGAACGCCGGCCGGGCCGCTCGACCCAGACGCCTTCCGCAGTCGCCGGCCGAAGGTCCAGCCACCGGAACGCGGCGTTGTCCCCGGGCCGGGCCGACAGCATCGTGGGCATCCGGCCGCGCGGTTTCGCGTGTTCCCGGCCGCCGTTCTCGACGAGGAGGAGTTCATGACCAACTTGGACCGGCCCGAGGGGCATCCCGAAATCGTGGAGCTGGCCCGGGAGCTGGCGTCCGAGGTCCTGGCTCCGGCCGCTCGGACGGCCGAACAACAGCGCGCGATCCCCGAGGAGGTCTGGACCACGCTGTTCGGCACCGGGCTCGCGGTCCCGGTGCCCGAGGAGCTCGGCGGCGACGGTGTGCTCGGGACCCTCGCCGAAACCGTGGCCGTGGAGCAGCTCGCGCACGGCGATCCGGCCATCACCGTCGGCGCGTTCTGGAGCGGCGCCGCGGCGCTCCTGTTGAGCAGGCACGGTTCGCCAGGGCAGTCCGACATCGTGCGGGGCATCGACGCGTCCTGGCGTGGATCCGTCGCCCTGTACGAGGGTTACGGCCGCGCGCCGGCCGAGTACACCACGACCGTCGAGTCCGCGGGTGGCACTGTGCGTGTCCGCGGGCGCAAGGTGGCGGTCCCGTTCGCCACGCAGGCGGCCGACGTGATCGTCATCGGGGTGGACCCGGCGGGCGGCGGTCTGCGGGCCGCGGTCGTCCCGGCCACGGCACCGGGGCTCCTGGTGACACCGGACGCTCCGGGGCTCGCTCTCGACGCGGTACCCACCGCGACCGTCGACCTCGACGTCGAGCTGGATGCCGCCGCCGTGCTGGGAGCCGGTTCGGCCGATCCGGTCGCGCTCGCGGGCTCGGTCGAGCGGATCCGGCTGATCGTCGCCTCCGCGCTGGTCGGCACGGCCACGCGGGCGATCGAGTACGCCGCGGTGTACGCCAGGGACCGGATCGCGTTCGGCAAGCCGATCGCCGCGTTCCAGGGTGTGTCGTTCCTGCTGGCCGAGGCGAAGATGCGCACCGACGCCGCACGCCTGGAGATCGCCGACGTCGCCGCGCGGCTCGACGCGGGCGACGTCGAACGGGGCAGCGCCCTCGTCACCGGCGCCCTCGCCTACGCGGCCTCCGTGGCCACCCAAGCCACCCGCGACGCCGTCCAGGTCCTGGGTGGCCACGGCTTCATCACCGACCACCCCGTCGAGCTGTGGTACCGGAGCGCGGGCGCGCTCTCGGTGCTCGACCTCGACCCGCTGAGCTCGATGTTCGAGCCCGCCCTCTGAGGCTGCGAAGGAGTGACGATGACGTACACGTTCGAACTGAGCAAGCCGCTCGCCGAGTACGGCCGGACGATCCGCGACTGGGCGGTCTCGGAAATCCGCCCCTACGCACGGGAGGCGGACGAACAGCACCAGCCGCCGGCGAACGCGGCCACCATCCTCGACAGCGCACCGGTCCCGCTGGGCAGGCTCGACATCCCCGGCGCACCGCCGGTGCCGGACTTCGAAGAGGGCTACTGGGTCACCAAGCTGGTGATGTTCGAAAACCTCGCCTACGGCGACATCTGGGTCCAGCCGCGACTCGGCGGTGGGCTCGGGCACCTCGTCGTGGCCGGCATGGGCACCCCCGACCAGCGCCGGAAGTGGTACGACCCCGCCGTGCAAGGTGGCGGCCTCACCGGCGCGTTCGCCCTCACCGAGCCGCACTTCGGCTCGGACACCGCACAGGTCGCGACGACCGCCGTCCGCGACGGCGACGGCTGGGTGCTCAACGGGTCCAAGATCTACTGCACCCAAGGCGCGACTTCGGACTACATCACCGTTTTCGCCACCACGGACAAGTCACTGGGTGCGCGGGGCATCACGGCGTTCGTCGTCCCGCAGGGCACGCCCGGGCTGCACATCGTCAAGCGCAACGAGTCGAAACTCGGCATCCGGAGCTGGGTGACGTCGGCGCTCGCCTTCGAGAACTGCCGGGTGCCACTGGAAAACCGCCTGGGGTGGGACTCGGCCGGCGAGGTCGAGGACCCGGCCCGCGCGAGCGGGCAGAGCGGCGCGCTGGGCGCGCTGTCCCAGAACCGGCCGTCGATGTCGGCGATGGTCATCGGACTGGCCCAGGCCTCGCTCGACCTGACCGCGGACCTGCTCGCCGAGCGGCGAGCCGGGTTCACTGTCCAGCGCTGGTCGGTGCTCGAGACCGAGCTGGCACGGATGAACGCGGTCCTCGACCGGGCGCGCCGGACCAACCTCCAGGCGCAATGGGTCGCCGACCAGGGCCTGCACGACCGGGTGCTGCCCGCCGTCTCCAAGGGCTACGGCCCACCCAACAGCGAGCGGGTCATCCGGCGGTGCCTGCAGCTGCTCGGGCCGGAGGGCCAGAGCACCGAGCTGCTGCTCGAGAAGTGGTACCGCGACGCCAAGATCATGGACATCTTCGAGGGCTCCGGCCAGGTGCAGCGGGTGATCGTGGCCCGCAGCCTCGTCGGTCGCGCCGCAGGCTGAAGGGAGCCGACATGACCACGACGGACGTGACGGTGATCCGCAGGCCGGTGTCCGACACCGAACACCGGGCGATCGAGCGGTTCCTCTTCCGGGACGCGGACCTGCTGGACGAGTGGCGGCTCCACGAATGGCTCGCCACGTTCACCCCGGACGCGCACTACCTGGTCCCCACCACCGACCTCCCGGACGGCGACCCGGGCAGCGACCTGTTCCTGGTCTCCGACGACCGGTTCCTCCTCGAGCAGCGGGTGAATTCCCTGCTCACCCGGGCGGCGCACGCGGAGTACCCGCACTCCCGGACCCGGCGGCTGGTGACGAACGTCCAGGCCTGGGAGACCGGCACACCGGACAGTGACCGCGAGGTGACTGCGAACTTCGCGCTGTTCCGGACTCGGCCGGGGGTTTTGGACACCTACGCCGGCCGCTACCGGCTGCTGCTCGTGCCGGACGCCGAGCACGGCTACCTGGTCCGGCTGCGCCGTGCCGAACTCGTGCTCGACGCCTTGCGTCCGCACGGCAAGGTCAGCGTGATCCTGTGAGCACCGATCCGGCCCGGCTCGACGGCATGGTGGCCATCGTCACCGGCACCAGCCCGAACATCGGCGGGGCCTTCGCGGCGGGACTCGCCGCGGCGGGCGCCAAAGTGGTGTGCACCGACATCTCGGCCGAAACGGCGGAAGCCTGCGCCAAGGCGATCACCGCCGCGGGCGGCTCCGCGGTCGCGGTCGCCGGGGACGTCACCGACCCCGAGCACGCCGACGAAGCCGTCGCCCGCGCCGTCGAACTCGGCGGCAAGGTCGACGTGCTGGTCAACAACGCCGTCTGGTTCAACCAGAAGGGCTTGCTGACGATGCCCCTGCCCGAATACCGCCGTCAGCTGGACATCATCCTCACCGGTCCCTTCCTGTTCACCAGGGCGGCGGCCCGGGTGATGATCGAGAAGGGCACCGGGGGCAGCGTCGTCAACGTGCTGTCCACGGCGGCGTGGCAGGGACAGCCCGGCAACATCGGGTACTCGACGGGCAAGAGCGGCCTGATCAACTTCACCCGCTCGGCGGCGATGGAACTGGCGGAGCACGGAATCCGGGTCAACGGGTTGACGCCAACGGCGACCGCGATCGACGACCCGGACATCGCCGGGAGGATGGCGGCCGCGAAGGACCCGTCGCTGCGGTACCCGATGGACTTCGCCGGCCAGGCCCCCTGGGGCAAGCTGCCCACCCCGCAGGACTACGTGCCCGCGCTGGTGTTCCTCGCGTCCGCGGACTCGAAGTTCGTCAACGCCACCAACATCACCGTCGACGGAGGGGTCACGGCCAAGTACTGGCCGTGGCGCCCCGACCTGGGCCGCGTGGCGGAGGACGCATGGACACCGTGATCCGGATCCGCCCGGAGGTCAGCAAACTGCGCTACGCGGCGGGAGCGGTGTCCGTCGCCGAGATCGACCTGGGCGGGACCCCCCGCGGCGCCGCGCTCGTGCTGTGCGACACCGGGCAGCTGGAGGCCGTGGCCGCGGACGTGCTCAACGGGCTCGCCGAGCACGGGTACAGCGCGATCGCGGCCGAAGCCGATCCGGCCGGCACCGCGGGACCCGGTCCGCGCGCGGCGGCGCTGATCGACCATCTGCGCGCCCGCGGCCGGCCGGACCAGCAGATCGGCGTGCTCGGCTACGGCAGCGGGGCGGCGACGGCGCTGGCGATCGCGGCGGAGGTGGAGGTGGGCGCGGTGGTCAGCCTCGCCGCCGCCGCGCTCCCTCCTCCCCCGGGTGCGCCGATCCTGCGGGCCCCGTGGCTGGGCTTGTTCTCCCGGCCCGGCGAGCACGCTCCCGCCCTGCGGACGTGGCTCGCCGGGCAAGCCGTGTACTCGCGGGTGGTCACCTATCCCGGCACCACCGGCTCCCCCTCCCGGAGCACCGGGCGGCACGGCGGCCACGCGGCGGCGTTCGACTCGTGGCAACGCAGCATCGAATGGCTCAACCTGCGGGTCGAGCCGTGCCCGACCCCGCTGGCCCGTAGCTGGGCCGTCCGCCACGCCGACCGTTCCCCAGCCCGGCGAAAGGGAAATTGACATGTCCGAATACGTCCTCGACGACCGGGAGATGCCCCGGTTCAGGATCAACCGCAAAACGATGACCGACCCGGCAGTGCTCGAACTCGAGCGCCGGCGGATCTTCGAGAAGACGTGGCTCTACCTCGGCCACGAAACCGAACTGCCGAAGCGCAACGACTTCGTCACCCGATCCGTGGCCGGCCGGCCCATGATCTTCTTCCGGGACGGCGCGGGGAAGATCCAGGCGTGGCTCAATTCCTGCCCCCATCGCGGAGCCATGCTGTGCCGGGAAAAGCAGGGCAACGCCCGGTTCATGACCTGCTTCTACCACGGCTGGGCCTTCAGCAACGCGGGCAAGATGGTCTCGATGCCCGGCGACGAGTCCTACGGGCCGGACTTCGACCGCCCGGGCCTGGCGGGTCCGGCCAAAGTGGACTCCTACCGGGGGTTCGTCTTCGTCAGTTTCGACCCGGACGTCGAGGACCTGATCGACTACCTGGCGGGCGCGCGCGAATACATCGACCTGGTCATGGACCAGTCCGAGGTCGGCATGCGCGTCGTTCCCGGCACGCACGAGTACAGCGTGAAGGCCAACTGGAAGCTGCTCGTCGAGAACAGCGTCGACGGCTACCACGCGGTGACGACGCACCAGCGCTACTTCGAGATGATCGTCGCGGCCCGGGGGGAAATCCCCGCCGGCGCGCTGAGCAGGTCGGCGGGCATCGACCTCGGCAACGGGCACGCCGTGGCCGCGAGCGAACCCGTGGGCGAGGGCCTGCTGGGGCGCCCGCTGTCCGAGGCCGGAAAAGCCGAGCGGGCGGCGCGGCTCGCGCGGTTGCGCGAACGTCACGGCGACGCCTGGGTCGACCGCATGGACGGCTCCCGGAACCTGGTCGTCTTCCCCAACCTGATCCTGATCGACCTCGTGATGGGAGTGCTGATCCGCAAGATCGACCCGATCACCCCCGACTACATGGAAGTCACGGCCTGGGAGCTGGTGCCCCCGGAGGACAGCGCGGAGCTGACCCGCCAGCGGCTGGACGACTACCTCACCTTCTGGGGCCCGGGCGGGCTCGCGACCCCGGACGACGTCGAAGCGCTCGAGACCTGCCAGCGCGCCTTCCGCGGCAACCAGGAGCTGCCGTGGTCGGACATCTCGCGAGGGATGAACAAGAGCACCCCCAGCTCGTCCGACGAGCTGCAGATGCGGGTGTTCTGGCGGCGGTGGAACGAACTGGTCACGGGAGAAAAGCTGCCCGCCGAGGTGCACGAGCCCCCGGCGGCCTTCTACCTGGGCCGGCCGAGCTCCGCGGATTCGGTCCCCGCCGCGGCCGAGTGACCGTCTCTTCCCCCGAAGTCCCGCCCCGCCGAGCACCGCGGCCGATGACCCCGGGCCCGGCGGGCACGGGCCGGAAATGCCTGCTTGCGCAGTTTCCCCACCCCTTGTGACCAGGTATTATCTTGAGGACGGGGCGAGCTGAAAGGGCAGCGCGAGGTCCATGGAGAGTTCGAAGCAGCCCGCTCCCGCGGACACCCCGTCGATCCTCTCCAAGGCGTTCGACATCCTCCGCGCCTTCGACTCGGTGCACCGGATCATGACGCTGTCCGAGCTCGCGCGGGCGTCCGGCCTGCCCAAGTCGACAGTGCACCGCCTGCTCGGCCGGCTGGTCGAGCTCGACGTCATCGAACCGCACGGGAACGCGGGCTACAAGATCGGCCTGGGGATGCTCCGCATCGGCACGGTCAGCCCGGCGCTGAGCATGCGGGACTCGGCGATGCCGTACCTGGGTTCACTGCAGCGGTGGACCGGCCGGACGGTGCACCTCTGGGTCCTGCGGCAGTTCGAAGTCGTGTGCCTGGAAAAGCTCGACCAGGCCGGCGTGCTCCCCGCGCCCGGGACCGTCGGCGCGCGGGCGCCGGCCCATTGCACCGCCGCGGGCAAGGCGTTGCTGGCCCATGAGGACCTCGACGACCTGGCCCTGTTCCTGCCCTCGCCGTTACCCGCCGCCACGGTGCGGTCCCGGACCTCGGTCGACGCGCTCGTCCGCGAGCTGCGGGAGGTCCGCGGCAGCGGAGTCGCCCACGAGGCGGACGAGTACCGCCTCGGCCACTCGGGCATCGGTGCGGCGATCGTCGTGCGGGGTTTCGCCGTCGGGGCGATCTCGATCGGCTATCCCAGCGACGACCAGCCTGCCTTCAAGACGGTGTCGGCGTTGCGTGAGGTCGTGGCAGCGCTGTCACGGGACCTGAGCGAAGGCCTGACGCCCGACCGGTACCGGTGGATCCCCGGAGCCGACTGAGCCGTGGCCGGCTCCTCCCGGTCCGCCCGGCGGGGCGGACCGGGACCGGGCCCTACGGCGTGGCCGTACCGCCGTCGACGGGCAGCGCCACCCCGGAAACCAGCCGGCCGGCCGGCCCGACCAGGTAAGCGATGGCTTCGGAGACGTCCTCCGGTTCGACGTAGGGATTGCGCATCGGGGACATGGCCGCGGCGCGCTGGAGAAAGACCTCCGTCGACGGCTCCTCCGCGTCGGGCACGTAGAGCCGCTTGATGCCGTCGTTGTCGAACATCGGGGTGTTGCAGTTGCCGGGCATGACCGCGTTGACGCGGATCCGGTAGCGGCCGAGTTCCTTGGCCATGGTCCGCATCAGCCCGAGCACGGCGTGCTTGGACGCCACGTAGCCGGCCAGGTTCGAGATGCCGGACACCGAAGCGGCCGAACCGGTGAGCACGATGGCGCCACCCTGGTCCTGCTCGATGAGCACCGGCACGGCGGCCTTGACCGTGTGCCACACACCGACGATGTTGACGTCCACGACGTTGCGGAAGGCGTCCTCACCGAGCTGCCAGGTCTTCTTGTAGTCGTGGATGATGCCGGCGTTGCCGAGCACGATGTCGAGCCGGCCGAACGCCTCGAGCCCGGCTCGCAACGCCGCGTCGACCTGCTCCTGGTCCCGTGCGTCCGCGGTGACGGCGACCATCTCGCTGCCCGCGTCCTTGACCAGCCGCTCGGTCTCCGCGAGGTCGTCGGGCGTCGCCATGGCGAAGGGCACGGTGGGGATCTGCGCGCACAGGTCGAAGCCGATGATCTTCACGCCTTCCGCGGCCAGCCGGACCGCGTGCGACCGCCCCTGCCCGCGGGCCACCCCCGAAATGAACGCGACCGCCCCGTCGAGCCCCGTAGTGCTGCCTGTCATCGAATTCGCTCCCTGCCGCTTCGCCAACCCGGGAAATCTATGCATACAATAATAGTAGTTATGGGGTGGTTCCGGAAGTCAGCTGAAGGACGAGGGTGTCGGCGACGCAGGCCGGTTTCCTCGCACCCTCCGCTTGCATGACATAACGGGTCGTGATCAGGTGCCCACCCGAAGCGGTGGAGACGTCCGCGATCTTCACCGTGCACCGCAGCCGCGCCCCCACCGGCAGCGGCGCGGGAAACCGGACCCTTTCCAGTCCGTAGTTGAGGCGAGCGCCCGGCATCTCGTAGCTCACCAGCGAGGCCGCGAAGTACGGCACCAGCGCGAGCGTGAAGTAGCCGTGCACGATCGTCCCGCCGAACGGACCGGCGGCGGCGCGTTCCACGTCCACGTGGATCCACTGGTGGTCACCGGTCAGTTCGGCGAACGCATCGACCCGGGCCTGGTCCAGTTCGAGCCAGGCGGTCGGGCCCAGCTCCTGCCCCAGCACCGAGACCACGTCCTCGACGCTGCGGAACACCTGCACCGGACCAGGCCGGTCCATTGCTGCCTCTCCAACCGCGCGGGAACCGGCCACGGTCAGTTGTTCGCGACGAAGGTGCGGACGGCCAGGGCGAACTCCTCGGGGTGCTCGATCATCGCCCAGTGACCGCAGCGGCCCAGCAACAGCAGCCGAGCGTTCTCTACCTGCTTGACCAGCCGCAGGCTGCCCTCGAACGGAACGACCCGGTCGTCGCGGCCGTGCACCGCCATGGTCGGGACGGCGATCTCCCCCACCCGGCTCACGAAACTCTGGTAGGTCGCCATCAGCAACGGGAAGGTGGTCTTCCAGCCCTCCAGGTGATCCGGGCGGGCGAGCGCGGCCTCCGAGCGCAGCTTCGCGAGCTCGTCGGTGGCGAGAGCTTCGTCGAAACACATGATCCGGACGAGCTTCTTGATCAGCTCCGGCGACGGATCCTCATAGGCGGCGAGGAGAACCTTCAGCCCTTCGCTGATGCCGTTGGGCGCGAAGATGTCCGGGCCCGGGGCGGGCGAACCCATGGTGACGAGGTGGGTGACCCGTTCGGGGTACCGGATGGTCGTCATGACCGAGGTCATGCCGCCCATGGAGTTGCCGACCAGAGCGGCCTTCTCGATGCCCAGGTGGTCGAGCAGCGCGATGAGGTTGGCCGGGTGATCCCGGCCGCCCTCTTCGGTCTGGGTGTCGCTGCGCCCCCAGCCGGGCATGTCGACGGCGATCACCCGGTTGGTCCCCGCCAGCAACGGGATCGTGCTGCTGAAGTTGCTCCAGCCGGTCGCACCGGGGCCGCTGCCGTGCAGCAGCACGATGGGATGCCCTTCGCCCGCCTCGTAGTAGTGGATGCGGTACGGCTCGAGGTCGGCGTACCGGCTCGTCGACTCCTGGGTGATCTCGCCGGAAACGGTCATGACGGAACGTTCTTCCTTTCGGCCGGGTGCCGATCCCCCGTGCTGCCGGATCGGCGTCGCAAGCACCGTCCAACCCGCCGGTGCGGTCGGGCAATGCGGCGTTCCGGCGGCCGGAATCCGCCGTGGCTTTCCCGGGCACCGATCGGCACGGTTGACCACCGAGCCGAGCGAGAGGGCGATGTCGATGACGACGAGCGAAGCCAAGGCCACGGAAACACGGCTGTCCGGCGACACCCTCGCGGATGTGCTCCGGCACTGGGCCCGGCACACTCCGCAGGCACTCGCGCTGTCGGGCACCGGCGCCAGCCGTACCTGGCTGCAGACGTTCGAACGCGCGACCCGGATCGCACAGGGCCTGCTGGCCGCAGGGGTGCGTCCGGGCGAGCGCGTCGGCTACTTCGCCCGGAATCGCCCCGAGTACTACGAAATCGCGTTTGCCGCGGCCATGGCGGGCGCCGTGCTCGTCGCGCTCAACTGGCGGTTGTCCGGGCCGGAGGCCGCCTCGGTCCTGGAACATTCCGAAGCCGTGGTCCTCTTCGCCGAGCCCGATCTCCTCGAGCAGTTGCCCGGCGCGGGGCAGGCGCACACGCGGACCCGGCTCGTGGTCGGTCTCTCGGCCGGACCTGGACCTCATCCGGGCTACGAGGCGTGGCTCGCCCGGTTCCCGGCCGTCGACCCGGAACACCCCGCCGGACCGGCGGACCCGGTCCTCCAGGTGTACACCTCCGGGACCACCGGCCTCCCGAAGGCGGCGCTGTTCTCGCACTCGGCGATCCGGGCGACCACGGGGATCTCGGGCATCACCGGGGTCGGGCGACGGTCGGTGCTGCTGATCTCGATCCCGGTCTTTCACGCCGCGGGCGGCGTGATGGGCCTCATCGGGCTGTCTTCCGGCGCGCACGTCGTGGTGTCGGCCGACGCCTCACCGGAAGCCTTCGGGCGCATGGTCGAGCGCTACCGGGTGACGATGACGGTCGTGGTACCGACCGTCCTGCACACGATGGTCGGCTCCGCGGAACTCGCCCGCGCCGAGCTCTCCAGCCTGCACACGGTGGCCTACGCCGGCGCTCCCATGCCGCCCGCTCTCCAACGCGCCTGCCTGGCCCGGTTCGGCTGCCGGCTCGTCCAGCTCTACGGATCCACCGAACTCATCGGGGTGACCGGTCTCGCCCACGAGGACCACGTCGACGACCGGCATCCGGAGCGCCGCGGCTCGGTGGGCAAGCCGCTCCCCGGCGTGACAGTGCGCGTCGTGGATCCCGAATCCGGCATCGACCGGCCGGAGGGCGTCCTGGGTGAAGTGTGGGCCAAGGCACCGACCGCGATGATCGGGTACTGGCGGGCCCCCGAACTGACCGCCGAAATCCTCACCGGGGACGGATTCGTGCGCACCGGCGACGCGGGGCGGCTGGTCGATGGCTACCTCTACCTCGGCGACCGGCTCCGGGACATGATCATCAGCGGCGGCGAAAACGTCTTCCCCGCCGAGGTCGAGAACGTCCTGCTGGAGCATCCGGCGATCATGGAGGCCGCGGTGGTGGGCGCTCCGTCGCCCAAGTGGGGCGAGACAGTGCGAGCGGTGGTGGTCCGGCGGCCGGGCTCCGAGGTCGGCGCAGCCGAAGTCGTGACGTTCTGCCGCGAGCGGCTCGCCCACTACAAATGCCCGGCGGTGGTCGAGTTCGCCGGCGCCCTGCCACGCAACGCGTCGGGGAAGGTTCTCCGGCGCCTGCTGCGCGACAGTGGTCCGAAGTAGACAGTTCGGCACCTGCCTCGGTCACCACGAACCACGGGCCCGGCCGAAGGAAGCCGGGCCCGTGGTGCCGCCGTCTCGGCGGATCAGTGCAGCTGGGCTCCCCCGTTCACGCCCAGGAGCTGTCCGGTGATGTAGGACGACAACGGGCCGCACAGGAACTGCACCGCGTCCGCGATGTCCTCCGGCCGGCCCAGCCTGCCCAGCGGGATGCCGGCTGCCTGCTCGTCCGCGGCGAATCCGCTCTCGGCGCTTTCCGCGACGACTCTCGCCGTCCTGATGGCGCCGGGCGCCACGCAGTTCACCCGGATGTTCCACTGGGCCACCTCATTGGCGAGGTAGCGCGTGTAGTGGTGAACGGCTGCCTTCACCGGGCCGTACATGCCCAGGTGGCCGCTCGGCAGCGAGATCAGGCCGGCCCCGCTGCCGATGGTGACGATCACGCCGCCACCCGAGTCCCGAAGCGCGGGCACCGCCGCCCGGCAGGTCGCGACGACCGTCCGGAGGTTGGCGTCGACCAGGGCGCCGAGGTCGGCTTCGCTCGTCTCGCTGGCCCGGCTGCGGGCGAACGGGGTCACCGCACCGCCCGCCGTCGTCACGACGATGTCGAGCCGTCCCCAGCGCTGCACCACCTGGCCGATCGCGTCGGCGGCGCAGTCCTGGCTCGACAGATCGACCTCGATGCCGAAACCCTCGCCGGCTCGTGCCTTCAATTCTTGCTCGACCGAGTCCGCTTCGAGCCGTTCCCCGTACTCGGCGGCGCCGTCCAGGTTCCGGTCGAGCACCGCGACCCGCGCCCCGAGACCGGCCAGCCTGAGCGCACAGGCCCGCCCGATCCCCCGGGCTCCGCCGGTCACGACCGCGACGGCACCACTCTGTTCCTTCTGTTCCACGTCACTCCCAACACGAGCGGCCAGGCCGGCCACCGTCACCGGGCCGGCTCCGGTGGTGTCAGCCCGAGACCAGCTCGACCTGACGGGTCTCCCGCAGGAAGACCAGGCACACGAGGCTGACTGCGACGGTGGACGCCATCAGCAGTCCCATGGCGAACACCCCGCTGCCGCCGGCACCGATCGTCGCCGTCAGCAACGGGCCCGCCGCTCCCCCGAGCATCGCCGCGCCCTGGTAGGCGATCGCCGTCCCGGTGAACCGCACCTGCGTCGGGAAGAGCTCGGAGTACAGGGCCCCGATCGTGCCCAGCACCGCGCCGTAGAGCAAGCAGCCGTGCACGACGTAGACCGTGACGATCAGCCCGACCTTGCCGGACTGGATCGCCGGGAAGAGCAGGAACGCGGTCACCAGCATCCCGGCGACCCCCGGTACGTAGATCTTCTTGCGTCCGAAGCGATCCGAAAGGCTTCCGAACAGGGGCACCAGGCCCAGGTTGATCGCCGACACCAGGATCAAGACGTTGATCATCGTCTGCCGGGACACGCCCGAGTAGGTGGTGGCGAAGGTGATCGCGAAGGTGGTGAAGATCGCGTTGATCGCGAACGGGCCGACGTAGATGCCCACCGCGAGCAGGGTGCGCTTCCAGTGCGAGCGGAACAGCTCGGCCACCGGAACCCGCACGATCTCTTCGCCGGCGCGTGCGGCTTTCTCCGCCGGAGTGTCCTCGATCTTGATCCGCATCCACAGCCCGAGCCCCAGCAACACCACGCTGGCGAGGAACGGCAGCCGCCAGCCCCACGACAGGAACTGTTCCTTGGACAACCCGCCCAGGGCCGCGAAAGCCACGGCGCCCAGCAGGAAACCGGCGCCGCTGCCCATCGCCGTCGCGCTGCCGGCCAGGCCCCGCCGGCCGGGGCGGGCCGTCTCCACCGACAACAGGACCGAACCCGCCCACTCACCGCCGACCGCCAGTCCCTGGAAGACCCGCAGGACGACGAGCAGGACCGGCGCGAGTGCCCCGATCTGCGCCGACGTGGGCAGCAGTCCGATCAGGACGGTCATGACACCCATCAGGACGAGGGTCATGATCAGCGAGTTCTTCCTGCTGAACCGGTCACCCCAGTGACCGAACAGAATGCCGCCGACCGGGCGGGCGACGTACCCGACGGCCAACGTGCCGAACGAGGCGATGATCGCCACCGAAGGCGGCATCGCGCGGAAGAACACCGGCCCGAAGACCAGCGTGGCCGCGGTGGAATAGATCGTGAAGTCGTAGAACTCGATGGTGCTGCCCAGGAGTGCGGACACGAACGCCCGGCGGCTCTGGGCCGGAGACACCTCGGATACGGGGACGGTCACCGCCGCGGTGGTATCGCTTTCGGGAACGGACATGAAGCACCTCTCAGATCGACGTTGACGCGAGGGGGCACTGACCACAACGGACACTTTCCCGCCGTGCGGAGTCACGGTGCGGCCGGGCTCCGCTCCCGACAACACGCCGTTCCACACCCCGGACCGGGGAGCGCGTCGAGACCGTCATGTGATCCCGCCGCCGGACGGGACCAGGGGCATCACGAGACGGCAGCTCGCGGCCGTTCGTGCCAGGCCCGATCGGGAACGAGCCGGGCGACCCGGGTCGCCGCTTCGATCGCCTGCGCGCCGTACATCCCGAACCGTCCGCCGATCTCCCCGGACCCGACGCTCGGCACGGACAGCGAGACCGCCGCGCGTGCCGTCCCGCCGATCAGCACCGGCGCCGCGACGCACACCATGCCGTGGCACGCCTCTTCGCTTTCGGTGGCGTAGCCGACGCGCTTGATCTCGGCGAGCTGCGCGGCGAGCCGCCCGGGTCCGGTGACCGACCGGGGGGTGGCCCGGACCAGCGGCTCGCCGAGGACGGAGGCCACCTCCGCGGAAGTGGAGTGGGCGAGCACGGCCTTGCCCAACGCCGTGCAGGTCGCCGGGAACCGCCCGCCCACCCTCGACGGCAGCCGGGTCCCCGCGGGCTTGCAGATCTTGTCGAGGTAGAGGACGTCGGGCCCGCAGAGCACCGCCAGGTGCACGGCGACGGCCTGGGAGCGCTCGAACAGCCAGGCGAGCGGCCGGCACGCGACCTCGCGCAATTCGCCGTACTCCGACCACCGAGCCGCCTCGCTCAGCCGGAAGAAGAGCGGACCGACCCGGTACTTGACCCCCACCCGGTCGACGAAGCCCCGGCCCTCCAGCACCTTCAGCAGCCGGTGCGCGGTGCTCTTGGGCACTCCGACCAGCTCGCCGAGCCGAGTGACCCCGAACTCGGCTTCGGTGGCCTCCGCCATCGCCGCAAGCAGAGCGAGCGCCTTGGACGCGGAGGACTCGGTCCCTCCTGGCACCGTCTGTCGCTCGTCGAGGCCCGCCATCATTCGGTCTGCGCTGACCAGCATGTCTGCTCCCTGTCCTCATGGACATCCGTTTTCCGACGGCCGCGAGTCCGGCGGTCCATCAACCCCCCGTCCTGTGATGCAGACGACAGTGCGCAGACCTGGCACCCACGGGAACCGACTGTTCCAGCCAGCGAAACACCGGACACCGCGGCGGGTTCCGGGGGCCGGGACGTCCGGTTGGCGAGACGCTCGCAGGCGGTCAGCCTTGCCCCGTGACTGCTGCTGACCTCCCAGTGCCCGCCGACGCCGACGTGGTCGTGGCCGGGGCCGGGCCGACCGGCTTCGCGCTGGCCATCGACCTCGGCCTGCGCGGCGTTCGCACCGTGCTGCTGGAGCGCGATCCCGCCACCAAGCCCTACCCGAAGATGGACCGGTCGAACGCCCGGACCATGGAGCTGTACCGGCGGCTGGGCATCGCCGATCGGGTGCGCGCTCTCGGCTACCCCGCCGAAGCGTCGATGGACGTCTTCGTCGCCCGGACCCTCTCCGATCCCGAGCTCGTCCGCCTGCGCTACCCGACGGTCGCCGAGCACCGGGCTCGGATCGCGGCGTGCCGGGACTCGTCCGAACCGCTCGAGCCCTACCAGCTGGTATCGCAGAACGACCTCGAGCCGCTTCTCCTCGAGGTGGCTCGCGAAACCCCGAACGTGAGCGTGCTCTTCGGCCACGAGCTGGTCGGGTTCGAGCAGGACGCGGACGGCGTGGACGTGCGGATTCGCGACCTGGACGGGGCCGCCCACCGCACGCGCTGCCGCTACCTCGCAGGCTGCGACGGCGGCCGCAGCACGGTGCGCCGCGAGCTCGGTATCGCCCTCGCGGGACAAGGCGGGCTCTCCGAGCTGCGCCAGGTTTCCTTCCGCTCCGAGGGCCTCTACGACGCCATTCCGATCGGTCAAGGCCGCCACTACTACCTCACCGGCCCGGAGAACGCCACCTTCGTCGTCCAGGGCAGCAGACGCCACTTCACCCTCAATGCAGTCCTGCCGCCCGACGCCGACCTGGAAGCGGAGGTGCGCGCACGGGTCGGCGGTGAGCTCGGCCGGACGATCGACCTCGAAATCCTCTCCTGCCTGGAATGGAAGCTGCACCTGCTCCTCGCGGAGCGCTACCGGGATGGCCGGGTGTTCCTCGCCGGCGACGCCGCGCACCTGGTGATCCCGACCGGCGGGCTGGGGATGAACACCGGCGTCGGCGACGGCCTCGATCTGAGCTGGAAGCTCGCCGCGACGCTCGCGGGCTGGGGCGGCCCCGCCGTGCTGGACTCCTACGAGTCCGAGCGACGACCGGTGGGGGCGCGCAACGTCGAGGCCTCCGGCTGGGCGGCCGAAGGCATGATGACCTGGCGGCGGGCGTGCACCCCCGAGATCGACGACGACGGGCCGAGGGGCGACGCCGCCCGCGCGGCCGTCGCCGAGATCGCCGAGGTGGAGCAACGTCGCGTGCACGAAATGCTCGGGGCCGAGCTCGGCTACACCTACGCCGGATCGCCCTTGATCGCCGAAGAGCCGGACAACCCGCCGGAATGGCCGATCAGGCCGTACACCCCGCACACCCGTCCCGGAGTCCGGATCCCCCACCTGTGGCTCGAGGACGGCCGGGCGGTCCAGGACGTCCTCGGTCGCGGGTTCACCCTGCTCGACCTCACCGGCGCCGCGGACGTGTCCTCCCTGGCCGCGGCCTTCGCCGGGCGCCGGGCACCGTTCGAGGTCGTGTCGCTCGACGACCCGCACGCGCGCGCGGTGTACGGCTGCGGGTTGCTGCTGGTGCGCCCCGACTTGCACGTGGTCTGGCGTGGCGACGGGCCGCCAGGCGATCCCGGGGCGCTGGCCGAAACCGCGGCGGGACACGCGATCGAGCCGTACCGCAGTCTTCGGCCCACGGGTGCGGAAGCGGCCGTGCCGTCGGGAGCGTCGACGTGAGCGCGCCCGCCCTTCCCGGCGCCGTCGACGTCGTCGTGGTCGGTGCCGGGCTCGCGGGCGCAGCCGCCGCCGTCACGGCCGCCGAGGCGGGGTGCACCGTCGCCCTGCTCGAAAAATGCGGTTCGCCGGGCGGCTCGTCGGTCCTTTCCGGAGGCGGGATGACCTTCGCCGGAACGCCGTTGCAGGAGCGCGCCGGGGTGGCCGACGACCCCGAACTGCTCCGCGCCGACATCCTGGCCGCGGGCGAAGGCCGCAACGACCCCGAGGCCGTCGAGGCCTACATCGCCAACCAGGTGGAGACCGCTCGGTGGCTGGAGGCGAGCGGCGTCGAATGGACCCTGCACGCTCCGCCCGGTGACCCGAGACCCCGCTTGCACTCCACCGCCCGCGGCTACCTGGTGCCGTTCCTGGTGCGCCGGCTCCGGACGCTGGACGCGCACGCTTTCCACCCCGGGACCGCGGCACGCCGGCTGCGCACCGACCGAACCGGACGAGTCGTCGGAATCGAGGTGGAGCAGGCGGCGTCCCGGCACACCGTCACCGTCCGATGTGGAATCGTGCTCGCCTCGGGCGGGTTCGGCCGGGACACCGAACTGCTCGAGACCTTCGCTCCCTCCTGGCTCGACGCGGTGCCGATGAGCGGTGCGGGCAGCACCGGCGACGGGCTGCGCATGGCCTGGGCGCTCGGCGCCGGGCTCCGGGACATGGCTCGGGTGTCGGCGTCCTTCGGCGCGTCGGTGGCACGATTCCCCGACCTGTCCCCGCATCCGGACGACCGGCCGAGGCTGTTGTACCCCACCATGGCCGGGGCGATCGTGGTGAACCGCGACGGCCGGCGCTTCGTCGACGAGTCGTGGAACTACAAGCGGATCTCCGAGGTCTGCCGGAGCCAGCCGGACGGCGTCGGCATCATGGTCTTCGACCAGGCGGTCATGGACCGCTCGGTGGCCGAGCCGCTGCCGCTGAACTGGCGCAGCGGGCTCGAGGACGGCACCGTCCGCGGCGCGGACACCCTCGATGCCCTGGCGAAGCTCCTGGACATCGCTCCGGAGGCGTTGACCGCCACGGTCGACGCCTACAACCACCACGTCGCCGAGGGCGCGGATCCGGACCACGGCCGCCCGCTCGCGGGGCTGGCACCGCTGGATCGGGCTCCGTACTACGCCTTCCCCTGCGGCAACGGCCTGACCACGACTTACTGCGGGCTGCGAGTCGATTCCCGGCTCCGGGTCCTGACGGTCTTCGGCGAACCGATCGACGGGCTGTACGCGGCCGGGGAGATCGTCGGCGGTTTCCACGGAGCGGGCTACCTCAGCGGCACGGCACTGGGCAAAGCCGTGGTCTTCGGCCGTGCGGCGGCCCGTGATCTGACCCGCTCGACGGCCTGAAGGTTCCCGGACGCGCGAAACCCCGCCCGGCGATGCGTCGGGCGGGGTTTCGCGCGTTCCGCGGATCGCCGGGCGGTCCTACCCCCGGGCAGGCCACGCTCCCGGCAGCTCAGCGAGGGCCGCCACCACCTTGTCGGTGTGCTCTCCCAGGCCGGGAGCGCCGGTGGGAGCCGGGCACGGCGTTCCGTGGAAGTCGGCCGGGGTGGCGATCTGCCGGTGTTCCTCGACGTCGACGAAGGTCCCCGCGGCGGCGGTCTGCGGATCGGCGAGGATGTCGTCGAGGGTGTTGACCGGAGCCCAGAGCAGGTCCGGCTTCGTGTCGAGCAGCCGGGCCCACTCGTCGAAGCTGCGGCGGGCGAAGATCTCGTCCAGCTCGGTGATGAGCGCCCGGCAGTTGTCGGCCCGGGCCTGCTGGGTGGCGTAGCGCGGATCGTCGAGCCACTCCACGCGGTCCACCAGCTCGGCGAGGATCGGCCACGCCCGGCCGGGGGCCGGGTTGATGAGCCAGAGCCGGCGCCCGTCGGAAGCGGCGTAGTTGTTCCACAGTGGATTGGACAGCGCCCGCCGGTCCGGGTAGTCCGGCTCGGTCCCGAGCATCAGCTTCACGTGGAGGTCCGCCGCCACGTGATAGGCGGCGACCCGCAGCAGCGACGTGGACACCACCTGTCCCGCACCGGTCCGTTCACGGTCGAACAACGCCGCGCTGATCATCGCCGCCGCGGCCAGGCCGGTCTGGTGGTCGCCCATCGCCTGACGCTGGATGGGCGGCGCCTCACCGGGCACGGTCAGCAGGTGGGCGACGCCGCCGCGGGCCCAGAAGGCCCCGAGATCGAAGGCACCCGCGCCGGAGTCGGGACCGGTCAGCCCGTAGCCGGTGATGAGGGCGTAGACCAGCCGCGGGTTGCGCGCGCGGACCGCATCCGGGTCAAGGCCCAGCCGGGCGAGCCCCGCGGCCCGGACGTTGGTGACGAAGACGTCCGCGCTGTCGAGCAGCGCCAGCATGGCGGCAAGCCCGTCCGCCGACCGGAGGTCGAGAGCCACGCTTCGCTTACCCCGGTTGTCCGGCTCGAAATGCGGGTTCGAGCCCGCACCCGGTGGCAGCACCGCGGCGCTGGCCGCCCGGAGCGGATCCCCGGCCGGTGCTTCGATCTTGACGACGTCGGCGCCCCAGTCGGCGAGTATCGAGGCAGCCGCCGGAGCGGCCACCCAGACCCCCAGCTCGACGACTTTCACGCCCTGCAACGGTCCGCTCAAGGCACTCCCTCACTCGTTCGTTCCTCATCGGCCGCGCACCACGCAAGCCGAAAGCGCTTTCACCCTCTCGGGCGGCCGAGCGTCAGGACGGCTCAACCCGTGCGCCGCACGACGTCCGGGTTCAGGTTCGCAGAGGATCCGGCTCGGGGACAGGCATCGTTCCGCGCGATGAAACGGACGCACGAGCTGGTGTCGCGCCTCTCAAGTCGTTTGACGTCCGGCGGCCGGTGCCGGATGTCCCATGCGACATCCACGCTTCCTCCCCGGTTCGCCTCGCTCAGGCCTCGGCCGGTTCGCGGGCGGCGACCCGGTGCCGGAGCTCGACCTTGCTGATCTTCCCGCCCGCGCTCTTCGGCAGTTCGCCGAAGAGCGCGACACGTTCGGGCAGCTTGTACCGGGCCATCCCCTGGTCCAGGAGGAAGGTGGCGAGCTCCGCCACCGTGACCGGCTGGTTCTGCCGCGTCACGAGGCAAGCGCAGGCGCGCTCGCCGTACACCGGGTCGGGAACGCCGACGACGGACACCTCGGCCACCGCCGGGTGCT
Source organism: Amycolatopsis sp. NPDC005003 (assembly GCF_053600695.1). Lineage (NCBI taxonomy): Bacteria > Bacillati > Actinomycetota > Actinomycetes > Pseudonocardiales > Pseudonocardiaceae > Amycolatopsis > Amycolatopsis sp. NPDC005003. Next base: position 56,843 of record NZ_JBSGAI010000047.1, read on the forward strand.
TCGATATCGCGATCTCGATCTCCAGCGGGCTGATGTTCTGTCCTCCGCGGATGATCACATCCTTCGAACGACCGACGATCCGCAGGTAGCCCGCCTCGTTCAGGACGCCCAGATCGCCGGACCGGTAGAAGCCGTCCTCGTCCCAGGCCGCCGCGGTGCGCTCGGGCTCGTTGAGGTAGCCGTGGCTCTTGGTCGGCGTCCGCCAGCAGATCTCCCCCGCCTGCCCGGCGCCGACTTCCTCGCCGAATGCGTCCACCAACCGGATCTCGCTGAGCGCGGAGACCTGGCCCACGGTGGTGTGGCGGAACTCGGCCGGGTCACCGAGCTTCGTCATGATCGGGCTGCCACCGTCCGAGGCGCCGTAACAGACGTGGCCGGTGCAGCCGAAGACTTCCTCCATCTTCGCCGCGGTGTGCGGCGGCATGGCCGCACCCGCGTTGGTGAACACCCGCAGGCTGGAAAAATCGTGGTCGCGGACGGTCTCGCTCTGCAGCATCTTGACCACCTGCGTGGGCACCGCGGTGGCCGTGGTGGCGTGCTCGTCCACCATCAGGCGGAACGCGTTCTCGACCGACCACTCCTCCAGCAGCACCGATGCCGCGCCGGCCAGCAGTGGTCCGAGAACCGCGAAGACGTAGCCGACCGCGCCGGTGTTCGCGGGTGACAGGCCAACCGCGATGTCGTTTTCGCCCAGCTCGATCGACCTGATGAACTCCTGCATGAAGGCCCAGAGGTTGTTGTCGGACCAGAGCGACATGCGCGGCAGCTCGGTGGTGCCCGAGGTGACCATCACGTACCTGGCGTCGTTCGGGTCGCGGTCCACCGCGAGTGGCGCCACCTCGCGTCGCGACACCTCGTCGTAGTCGAAGTCCGCGCCGAGGGCCGGGCCGTCCAGTGACCCCACATGGCGGAGGGCGGGAAGTTCGTGCCGCAGGTCGGCGACCATGCGCAGGTAGTCGAATCCGGCCTCGGCCTGCGGGACGACGAGCACCTCCGCTTCGGCGACGGCCAGCAGGTGGCCGATCTCCTTGTGCCGCCAGGCATTCGACAACGGGACGAACACGAGGTCGGCCCGGTTGCACGCCAGGTGGGTCAACGCCAGGGCGAGCCGGTTGCCGCTTTGCACGGCGACCCGCGCTCCCGGCGCGAGCCCCAGGTCCAGGAAGTACCGGCCCAACGCGTGGCTCCGGCGGACGAATTCGGCGTAGCTCAACCGCTCGTGCTGGTCGGCGATCGCCGGCGCATCCGGACGGGTGCGGGCGTGTGCGTCCACGACCGCGTGCAGCGGCCGGTCCTGCCACACCCCGGCGGCGATGAATTTCCCGATCAGCTCGGGCGTCGGTGTTCGGACGGGCATGACCCTCAACCCTCTCTGGTTGCCGGTTCGATCATGATCACGGTTGCGTGCGGGAGCGAGGTCATACCGCGTCCTCGACGACCGCGAGGAACTTCGGCGAGCGCTTCTCGTTGAAGGCGGCGAGACCTTCGCGAGCGTCGTCGCCGACGATCAGGCCCGCCGCGGTCTCGATCTCGAGCTCGAGACCGTGTGGGTCGAGGGCAGGCCGGCTCATCCGCTTCATGAACGCCAGTCCGGGCTGGCTCCGTTCCGCCATCTTGTGCCCCATCGACCAGGCGCTCTCGTCGAACGTCTCGTCGTCGAACACCTGCTGGACGAGGCCGACCTCCGCAGCGCGGTCGGCATGGAGCGTCTCGCCGGTGTACATCAGCCAGCGCGCCAGCCGGGACCCGACGGCGTCGGGCAGCCGCTGGCTGCCGCCACCGCCGGGGACCAGGCCGAAGTTCGCGTGGGCGTCGCCGATTTCGGCCGAGCGGCGCGCCACGATGAAGTCGCACGCCAGCGCCAGTTCCAGCCCGCCCGCGAGGGCGAGCCCGTTGACCAGGGCGATGATCGGCTTCGGACAGTCCTCAAAGGATGCGAAGGCCCGGTGCCAGCCCCGCACCCAGTGCCGGAACCCGTCCGCCGACGACGTCGCGGCCCGGGCTTCCACCAGATCCGCGCCCGCGCAGAACGCTCGCCCGGCACCGGTGACGTGCACGACCCGCACGGTCGCGTCCCGACGGGCATCGGCCACCGCTTGCGCCAGCGCGGCCACGAGCTCCGAAGTCAGCGAGTTCAGCTGTCCGGGACGATTCAGCGTCACCCGCAGGACTCCGCCCCGTTGTTCCCGCAATACCAGCTCTTCCATGCTTCCGCCTTCCTACGTCGTTGTACTCGTTCGGCGGCACGGGCTTCGACCGCCCGCGGCACTCACCTGCCGGGCTGGCGGTACGGCAGGAATTCCCGGCCGAACAGCTCGCGGGCGATGACGATCTTCTGCACCTGGGCGGTGCCGTCCGCGATCTCGACCGCCAGCACGTCGCGCAGGCGTTGCTCGTGCGGGTACTCGCACGAGTAGCCGTAGTGACCGAACTGCAGCAGGCAGTCGTGGATCGCGCGGGAGGAGTAGAGCGGCCCCACCCATTTGGCCATCGCGGCGTCCGCGGTGTGCGGCACGCCGGCCGTACGCTTGGCCAGGGCCCGGTAGCAGACCATCCGGGCGAGGTCCAGCTGCGTGGCGTGCTCGGCGAGCGGGAAGGAGATGCCTTCGAACCGTGCGAGCGTCGCACCGAACGCCGCCCGCGACCGGACGTGCTCGACCGTTTCGTCCACAGTGGCCTGTGCCGCGCCGATGGCCGTGAGGGCGAGCAGCGGCCGGGTGAAGTCGAAGTTGCGCATGACCGTCCGGAAGCCGTCACCGGCCTTCCCGATCAACGCGTCTTCACCCACTTCGACGTCGGTCAGCGCGATGGTGCCGCGCCCCACGGGAAGCCAGCCCGGGTCGTCGATCGACCCCATCCGGACCCCGGGCTGATCCATCCGCACCAGGAAGGCGGACACTCCGCCCGCGCCACCGGCGGGATCGGTGCGCGCGAAGATCACCGCGGCCTGGGCGAACGGGATCGCCGTGATCGACGTCTTCTCGCCGTTGAGCCGCCACCCGGTGGCGGTCCGCTCGGCGGTGGTGCGCATGGCCGCGGCATCGGACCCGGAGCCGGGCTCGGTGAGCCCCAGTGCGACCACGGTCTCGCCCGCCACCAGCCCGGGCATCCACTCCGCCAGCATGGCCGCGGCGGCGTGCTCGCGCAGGATCGAGGTGATGATCAGCGGCGGGAGCATGCAGTTGGCGACGTTGAAGTCGGCGTAGGCCAGCTCCTCCATGGCGAGCCCGGCGGCGGTGAAGTCCGGCTGTTCCTCGCCACCCCATTCCGGCCCGGCGAGCAGGCCGAGCAAACCCAGCTTGCCGAGCTCGCGCTGGCGGTCCCACGGGAACTCTGCCACCCGGGCCCGCCGCAGGTAGCCCGGCGCCAGCTCCCGCCGGGCGTACGCCCGCACCGTGTCCCGCAGATCGCGTTGCTCCTGCGTGAGCCCGAAGCTCATGGCATCCTCCCGTCGTTCACGAGGCCTGCCACCCTCCGTCGACCGCCACGACCTGGCCGGTGACGAACGAGGAACCGGGCGAGACCAGGAACGACACCGCCGCGGCGAGCTCGGCCGGCCGGCCCCACCGGCGCATCGGGGACTGGCTCAGCGACCACTCCTCCGCGGCGGGGTCGGCGCGGAAGACATCGGTCATGTCGGTGTCGAACATGCCCGGGGCGACGGCGTTGACGGTGATGCCCCGGCGGGCGACCTCGACGGCGAGACAGCGCGTCAGCGCGACGACGGAGGCCTTCGTCATGGCGTAGGCCAGCGCGCCGGGCACCCCGAGGACCCCGGTCGTCGAGGACACGTTCACGATCCGCCCGTAGCGCCGCCCGCGCATCCGTTCGACCGCGCCCTGGCAGATCAACAGCGAGGCGACGCTGTTCACCGCGATCAGTTCCTGCAGGGTGCGGAGGTCGACGGCGGCGATGCCGCCCGACGCGTAGACACCCGCGTTGTTGACGACGGCGGCCAGCGGTCCGGCCGTCTCTTCCACGGTGGCGACGAGGGCGCCGGCCGCGGCCGCGTCCACCAGATCGACGGCGAACGGAACCACGCCGGCGCCGAGCGCCGCGGCTGCGGCGGCGACATCGTCCAAAGAGGACTCCTTGCGGGCCGTGACGGCGAGGTCGAACCCGTCCTCGGCGAGTGCCAGCGCGATCGCCCGGCCGAGGCCGCGGCTCGCTCCGGTCACGAGCGCCAGGGGACGTCCCTCACGCATCGCTCGCTCCGATCCCCGTGGTGGCGCCGGTCGTGCACCCACCGGACGGGACGGGACCGGACCACCCCACCTCGGCCAGCACTTCGTGCGTGTGCTCTCCGTGCCTGGGCGCGCCGACGGTCTCGGCGGGCCGTGCCCGGTCGATCCGGAACGGCGGCGCGAGCAGTCGCATGGGCAGCCCCGGGACGTCTCGCACCAGGTCGCGCGCGTGGGCGTGCGGATCCCCCAGCAGGTCCGCGTACGAGTTGACGATCGTCGTGCACGTGTTCCGGCCGGCGAGGACCTCCCGCAAGGCCGATTTCGTCAGTCCCCGGAAGCGGGCGGCGAGCGCCGCCGCCGTCTCGGCTCGGCGAGCCTCGTCGTGCTGGGCGTCGGCGTACTCGTCCAGGCCCAGTGCGTCGCACAGCGCACGCCAGAAGTGCGGTTCCACGGCGCCGACGGCGGCGAACCCGTCCGCGAGCTCGTAGACCCGGTAGAAGGGCCTGCCACCGAACTCGGCCGAGCCACCCGGCCGCAGGGCCACCCCCGCGAGGTAATCGGCGAGTTCGACGGTGGGCAGCAACGCGGCACCGTCGGCCAGCGCCGCGTCCAGCCAGCCTCCCTCGCCCGTCGCCCGAGCCCGGAAGACGAGCGCGACCAGCCCGAGCGCGGGCAGCAGGCTGCCGCCGACCAGGTCGGCGATCGGCACGGTCGGCACGGACGGCACCCCGCTCGTCCCGCGGGGGAGGCGGTCGAGGTGGCCGGAGAAGGCGAGGCCGTTGATGTCGTGCGCGGCCAGCGTCGCATGAGGACCGTCGGCTCCGAAGCCGCTGATCGAACCGACGACCAGGCTGGGGCGACGAGCTCGCAGAACGTCCGGGCCCAGGCCCAGCCGGTCCATGACCCCGGGACGGAAGGACTCCACGACGACGTCCGCGGTGTCGGCGAGACGCAGGAACGCTTCCCGGCCGGCCTCGTCCTTGAGGTCGATCGCGATCGATCGCTTGCCGCGGTTGACGAGGTGGTGCGTCGCCCCCTGCCCGTCCACCTGGACACCGAAGGAGCGCATCGGGTCGCCCGTCACGGGTTCCTCGACCTTGATCACGTCCGCACCGAGGGAGCTCAGCAACCACGTGCAGTAGTTGCCCGGCATCATCCTCGTCACGTCCAGCACACGGACGCCGGCCAGTGGAGCCGCCATGGGGCCACCTCGCAATCTATGGTCATGATAGTGACAATAGATTGAGATCGCGGCAACCCCCAGTTCGCACCAGGGGGTACCAGGGAACGCGACCCAAGACTCAGGATGTGCGCCCGGCTACGATTCGCGTGCGGGAACCAGCACACGCGAGGTCGCAGGACTTGCCGCGCCGCAGGGGACGCGTCGCGAGTCTCAGTGCAGCCAGCGCACGCCGCGGGAGGTCAGCTCGGAATACTTGCGGCGCCAGTAATCGCCCGCCTCGTCCAGGTGCCCGCGCATCGCGTCCTCCGCCGCTTGCGAGTCGCCGGCGGCGAGCGCGTCGACGATCTTCTCGTGCGCGGCGGCCACCGCTTCACGACGACGCGGCGTGTACTCCACTCCCAGTTCTCCGCCGTCGGCGATGGACTTGAGCGTCTCGGTGAACACCCAAAGCACGCTGCTGCCCGCCGCCTCCGCGACCAGGGAGTGGAACTTCCGGTTCTCTTCCAGGAAGAGCGCCTGGTCAGCCGCGTTCTCGCGCATGCGTTCGATGCTGCGGCGCAGCTCCGCGACCTGCTCGGCGCTCACGCGCCGCGCGGCGAGGCCGGCCATCATCGGTTCGAGAGCCAGCCGCGCGTCCAGGACGTCGGTCAGGGAGCTCCCGGCGAACTGGAGCAGGAGCGTCAACGATTCCCGCAGGTCGTCGGGCCGGGGCCGGCGGACCACCGGCCCGCCACCCGGGCCGGACTTGATGGTGATGACACCACGCGTCTCGAGCAGCCGCATCGCTTCGCGCAGCGTGGTCCGGCCGACGTCGAAGACCTCGCTGAGCTGACGCTCGTTGGGCAGTTTGGTCCCCTCGGCGAGGTTGTTGTCCACGATGTGGTTGACGAGCTCGCGAGCCACCCGCTCGGAGGTCTTGGGCGAGCGGACGTTCCGGACCGACCCCCGCGTCAAATCCGATGATGCTGACACGCGCGCACCTTCCCGACAGCGAGGTCGAACTACTACCAAAGCTATTGAACTTACTATAGCCACCCATCCTCGGCGGGGACTTCCCCCACCAAGAAGCAAGCACTGCCGCAGCCCCGTATTCATGCATACAATAACGTCAGTAGCTAGGGTCCCGAAAGCGGAGGAACGCATGGGCGAGCTGTCCGGAACGTCGGTGATGCTGTCGAACATCCACGATGCGGAGGAACTCCTCGGGCTCGCCGACGTCATGGTCGAATGTGGTTACCGCCGGGTGTGGCTCGCGGAGACCGGTGGCCTCGACGCCGCGGCACTGGGCGCGGTGCTCGCTCGCACGACACCGCTCGAGGTCGGCACCTCGATCGTGCCCGTCTACAGCCGGACCCCCGCGTTGCTGGCGATGATGGCCGCCACGATCAGTCAGCTCGGCGGTGGGCGCGCCGTCCATCTCGGGATCGGGGCGGGCGGGCAGGTGATCGTCGAGAAGTGGCACGGCAGGCGGTTCTCGAAACCCGCCGCGACCACGCGGGAGACGATCGAGATCCTCCGCCAGGCGCTGGCGGGCGAGCGTACGTCCGTCGACGGCTCGGCCCGGCGCTCCTCGGGATTCCGGCTGCTCTCGGGTCCCGCGCCGCAGGTCCGCATCGCGATCGGCGGCATGGGTCCCGTGATGGTCGATCTCGCCGCCGAGGTGGCGGACGCGCTCATCGTCACCTGGCTCTCGCCCCGCGTGCTGTCGGCCTTCCACACCACCTTCACCAAAGCGGTCCGGCGCCACGGCCGGGAGCCGCACGAGGTCCGCCTGGTCGCCCGGGTCTACGTCGCCGTCACCGAGACGCCGGAACTGGCCCGCGAGGAGGTGCGCAAGGAACTGGTCGAGTACGTCGTCTCCCCGCCATACGGCCGCTACTTCGCCTCCGCGGGGTTCGAGGACGAAGTGCGCCAGGTCACCGCCGCCTTCCAGGCCCGCGATCGGGCCGGTGCAGTCGACGCGGTGAGCGACCGCCTGCTCGACGAGGTCCTCGTCCTCGGCCGGGACGCGAGCGACATCGAGGCTCCGCTGCGCGCCTACCTGGCCGAGGGCGCCGACGAGATCATCGTCCAGCCGGTTCCGGCCGGTCGCGGCGGAGACCCCGAGCGCACGATCCGCGCGGTGGCCCGGGCGCTCGGGTGACGGTGCACCTCCCCCACCGGCGGCCGGTCAGGTGGTCATCAGGTGCGCACGGTCGTACATCTCCTCGAGCCGTGCGGCGTCCGGGCCGAGGAGCCAGCGGCTGGTCTGCGCCCACGTGACGTACCGATGACAAGGACTCTCCCAGGTGAAGCCCATGCCTCCGTGGAGCTGAACGGCGTCCGCGCCCGCGCGGACCAGAGTCTCCGTCGCCGCGTGCACTGCCAGCGGCGCGGACGCCGAGGCGGCCTCGAGATCGCCCGCCGCCAGGTGACACGCGGCGAGGTAGACCGCGGAAGTCGCGAGCTCCACCTCCACGAGGAGATCGGCGAGACGGTGCTTCACCGCCTGGAACGCGCCGATGGGCTGCCCGAACTGCCGGCGCGCACCGGCGTACGACACGGTCAGGTCCAACGCGGCCCGAGCGGCGCCGACGGACTCGGCCGCGAGCGCCGTCGCGGCACGCAGCCCGGCCCGCCGGATGCGGTCCTCCGCGCCGGGCAGCAGCAGCTCGGCCGGTGCCCCGTCGAGGGTCACGCGGCAGAGCGGACGGGCGGGGTCCAGAGCCGGCAGCACTTCGATCGCGGCGTCGTCGGGGCGCACTGCGAAGAGCGCGACGCCGGTCTCGATCCGGGCCGCCACCAGCAGCACGTCGGCCTGATCCGCCTGCAGAACGGCTTCCTTGACCCCCCGCAGGCGCCAGGCGCCGTCGAGGTGGTGCGCCGTCGTGGTCACGGCCGCCGCGGCCCACCAGGCCGGCCGGTCGGGCACCGCGGCGGCCGCCACCGCGCCCCCGGCCAGCCGCCGCGTCCACCCGGCCGAGGCTTCGTCGTCGCCGGCCACCAGGCCGGCCGCGAACCCGGTGGAAGCCAGCAGCGGTCCCGGATACAGGACGGCACCCGCTTGTTCCAGGACGACGGCGAGCTCGACGGCACCCAGCCCGGTGCCCCCGTGCTCCTCGGCCAGATCGACGGTCGCGGCGCCCATTTCCAGCAGAGCAGCCCACACGCCGGGGTCCGGGGGTTCACCCGCGTCGGCACGCGCGCGCGTCGCGGCGAGCGAAGCCCGGTCCTTCAGCAAGCCGGTGGTGGCCGACCGGAGCATCTTCTGGTCGGCTGTCAGCGAGAACTGCATCGGTCCGGTGCACCCCGTTCCACGTCGTGAGCACTGAGTCCGGGAAGTGACCCGGGAGGCGTCGCGCGTCGGTCAGCCGAGCCCGAAGACCCGGCGCGCCGCCCCGCCGACGACGAGCTCACGGGCCTCGTCCTTGAGCGGCAGCTCGGCGATCGCCTTGAGCGCGTCTCGGTAGTCCATCACCGGGTAGTCGGTGCCGAACAGCACCTTCCCCCGGCCTCGCGAGTTCGCGAACCGGACCATGCTCGGGTCCCAGTAGCGCGGGTGGTGGGCCGAGGTGCCGACGTAGACGTTGCGGTGCTTCCACGCCAGGGCCAGCAACTCCTCCACCCAGGGCCAGCCGGTGTGGGCGCCGACGATCGTCAGCTCGGGGAAGTCGAGCGCGATGTCGTCGAGGTGGATCGGCCGCCCCAGCTCCGAGGGCATCCGCTCCGCGGAGTGCCCGACCTGCATGACCACGGGCACGCCGAGCTCGGCGCACTTCGCGTAGAACGGGTAGAACCGCCGGTGGTTGACCGGGAGCCCGAAGCCGTAGCAGTGCAGGTGGGCACCGACGAAGTGGCCGGTGCGCACCCATTCCTCCAGGCGGCGCACCCCTTGCATGCCCTCGCGGGGATTGATCCCGAACAGCCCCTTCACCCGGCCCGGCATGGCCTCGGCCACCGCGACGACGTCCTCTTCGCGCACGTCCCAGATCAGCTGGGACGTCTCGTACGAGGCCATCTTGGCCGAGGGGATGAGCACGACGTCGACGCCGGCGTCGTCGAGGTGGCTGGTGAACTCCCCGGGCGTCTTCCCGGTGAACCGCAGTCCCCACCACTTCACGACGTCGGCCACCTCCGGCGGGTCCTCGAAGGTGTGCTTGATGCCCTCGGGGGTGAAGAGGTTGCACCAGTAGTCGATCGCTCCCATGCGGTCGTGCTCCTTGTCTGTCGTCGGTCGGTGCGGGTGGCGTCGGTCAGCGCGGCAGGCGCAGCACCCGATCGCCGAGGATCGACCGCTGGATCTCCGAGGTCCCGCCGGCGATCGTGGCGCCGTGGGCGGCCAGGAACCGGTGCCGCCAGGACTCGGAGTCCGCACCCGAAACGAACGCGGGCCCCCATACGTCGGCCGCGAGCGCGGCCACCTGCTGCTGCAGTTCGGAGGAGGTCAGCTTCAGCACCGACATCCGGGGATCCGTCGCCGGGCCGCGGTCGTCGGACAGCAGCCGGAACCACGTCCACCGCAGCAGCTGGACCCGGCCCCAGAGAGCCGCCCAGCGGGCCCGGAAGACGGCATCCGCCCGGCCCTGGTCTTCGGCGATCCGGCGGATCTCCGCGAGCCCGGCGCCCAGGCCGATCGCCACGGCCCCGAGCATGCGCCGTTCCCGGCCGAGCACCGACAGCGCGACCGCCCAGCCGCCACCCACCTCACCGAGGACGTCGGCCTCGGTGACGCGGACCCCGTCGAGGAAGACCTCGTTGAACTTGGCTTCCCCGTCCATCTGCCGGATCGGCCGCACCGTCACGCCCGGGCGGTCCATCGGCAGCGCGAAGCAGGTGATGCCACGATGGCGCCCGGCCTCACGGTCGGTGCGGGCGAGCAGGAGGCCGTAGTGCGCGTAGTGCGCCCCACTGGTCCAGACCTTCTGGCCGCTCACCCGCCAGGCACCGCCCTCGGCGGCGTCGGCGCGCGTGGACAGGCCCGCGAGGTCCGATCCGGCGCCCGGCTCGGAGAAGAGCTGGCACCAGAGTGCCTCGCCCCGCCGGATGGGCTCGAGGTAGGCGCCCTGCTGCTCCGGCCTGCCGAACGCGATGATGATCGGGCCGGCGAGCTCCATGCTCACGAAACTCAGCTGCCGGGGCAGTCCGCGGCGGGCCAGCGCCTCCGCGAACAGCGCCTGCTCGGACGGAGTGGCCCCGGCGCCGTGCGGCGCCGGCCAGGAGAGCGCGGCCCAGCCTCCCTCGACCAGCAGCTCCTGCCAGGCCCGGCCGGCGTCGATGTCGTCGGCCGTCGGTGTCGACCCGTAGTCGCGCAGTCCCGCCGGGACTTCGACCGTGCCCAGCCAGTCCTCCAGGCGCTTCCGGAACGCCTGCTCCTCCGCGGTGAGCTCCAGGTCCATCGTCAGCTCGCCATGTACAGGCCGCCGTCGATGCTCAGCACCTGACCGGTGACGTAGCTCGACGAGGGGCTCGCGAGGTAGGTGAACGCGGCGGCGATCTCCTCCGGGGTGCCGAACCGCCGCAGGGGAATCTGGTCCAGGAACTTGGCGCTGAGCTTCTCGTCCGTACGCAGCTTCGCGGTCATCGGCGTCGCCGCGACCGGTGCGACGGCGTTGACGCGGATGCCGTGGCGGGCGAGTTCCTTCGCCGCGGACTTGGTCATCGCGATGATCGCCCCCTTGGCCGCCGAGTAGTTGATCTGCCCGATGGTGCCCTGGAGCCCGGCCGAGGACGTCACGTTGAGGATCACCCCGTCACCGGTCTCCCGCATCAGCCGGGCCGCCTCACGGATACCGAGGAACGTGCCGCGGGCGTGCACCCGCAGGACGAGGTCGAAGTCGTCGGCCGTCATCTTGTGCAGCATGGCCGGACGGGTCAGGCCGGCGTTGTTGACCCAGACCGCCGGTACCCCGTACTCGGCCAGGACCCGGGCCGACAGGTCCGCGACGGAAGCCTCGTCGGCCACGTCGCACACCTGTGCCACGGCCGACCCGCCGCGGTCCCGGACCCCGGCCGCCACCGTCTCGGCGGCCTCGATGACGATGTCCGAGACGACGACCGCGTCGCCCCGCGCGGCGAACGCCTCGGCCACGGCACGCCCCAGCCCCTGGCCCGCGCCGGTGACGACGACACAACGCTGATCAGTCACGAGCCGCTCCGAGGATCGTCACGGCGGAGACCGCCGTCGGACCACCGACGTTGTGGGCCAGGGCCCACCGCGGCGTACCCACCTGGTTGCACGCCTGTCCGCGGAGCTGTTCGAACAGCTCCACGCACTGGGCCACCCCCGTCGCGCCCGGGGGATGTCCCTTGGCCTTCAGCCCGCCGCTGGGGTTCACCGGGAGGCTGCCGCCGAGCTCGGTCGCCCCGGACTCGATGAGCTTCTTCGCCTGGCCGCGTTCGCAGAAGCCCAGGTCCTCGTAGTTCATCAGCTCGACGCCGGTGAAGCAGTCGTGCACCTCGGCGACGTCGATGTCCGACGGACCGATCCCGGCCATGGCGAACGCCGCCCGGGCCGCCTTGACGGTCGCGGGGAACGAGGTCATGTCGGTCTTGTGCGCGTGCATGACGCGATCAAGGCCGAGTCCCACGCCGCGGACCCACACCGGGCGGTCCGTGTAGCGGTCGGCGAGTTCACCACCGGCCAGCAGCAGCGCCGCCGCCCCGTCGCTCTGCGGCGTGCAGTCGAGGACCCCGAACGGACCGACGACCCGGGGCGCCGCCAGCACCTGCTCGACGGTGACCTCCATGCGCAGGTGCGCGACGGGATTGGTGACGGCGTTGTGGTGGTTCTTCACCGCCACCATGGCCAGGTGCTCGGGTGCCACGTCGTGCTCGTGCATGTACCGGGCCACGTGCAGCGCGAAGTTCGCCGGCGCGATCAGTCCCAGTGGGTAGTCCCACCCACGGTCGCGGGCCAGCCCCATCCAGTCCCAGAAAGTCGAGACCGAAGGCGTCTCCCTCGTCTTGTCCGCGCCGATGACCAGCGCGACGTCCACGGCGCCGCTCGCGATCGCCAGCGTGGCGTTACGGACGGCGTCGTTGCCGGTGGCGCACTGGTTCTCGATGCGGGTGACCGGGATGTCCAGCAGGCCGCAGGAGTCCGCGAGCACCCCCGCGGGATGCCCGTCGGAGGTCTGCAGCTGGCCGAACCAGGCGGCCTGGATCTCCGGCTTGGCCATGCCCTTGTCGACCGACGCCAGCGCGTTCCGCAGCGTGACGGGGAGGAGTTCCTTCATCCCCTGGTCGAACCGCTCCCCGAACGGCACCATCCCGGCCCCGACGACGGCCACGTCCCTCATGCGGGCACTCCCTTCCCGGCCGCGTCGAACTCGCTCCGGAACGCGTACCCGTAGTCCGGCACGCCCTCGCGCACCGCGACCCTCCGCAGGACCAGGCGGCCCCGCTCGCCGATCCCCGTCTCGCGCCGCCCCACGTCCGCGACCTGGGCCAGCACCCGCACCGGCGAGTCGTCCAGCGCCACGATCGCCAGGCCGTAGGGGCCGGCGACACCCGGGATCGGCACGTGCACCTTCACGCAGGTGTAGACCTCGCCCGTCCGGCGCAGCGGGGTCGGCCTGGTGTCGTCGTACCGCCCGCAGTTCAGGCAGACCTGACGCGGGGGGTAACTCGTCTCGCCGCAGCTGCACGTCGCGGCGACCATGCCGATCTTCGCGTCGAACGCCCTGGCGTACGCGGGCATGGAGAAGGGGATGACCACGTCCTCCCCCACCGCCGGCCGCTCGTCCACGGAAAGCGCCGGGCGCTCGTCGCGGACCACTTCGACCGGTCCGGGCCGGAAGTCCGCGGCGGCTCCACCGGCGGCGTCGAGCGCCACGACGCGCACCGTCCCACCAGGCCCGGAAGACGCCTCGGCCAACGCGAACAACACGCCCGCCGGGCCCGGTGCGGGCAACGCCGCGGAACGGGCTCCCAGCCGGCGGGCCTCCCCCGGCGAAATCCCCACGACCAGCGGGGCGTCCGCCGAGCGCAGCCGGCCGACCAGGGGAACGGTGGCCAGCTCGCGCTCGACCCGCCCGTCGCCGTAGGTCGTGGTGTGGTCCGCACCGACCGCGCGGACCCGCATGGGCAATGATCCGGTGACCCGGCCCGCCGCGGTCAGCTCGGCGCCCGGACCGTCGGTCACCCAGGCGGCCCCCGACGCGGCCGCGTGTCCGGTGAGGTCCACCCCGACGACCAGCGACCCCGGGCCGGCCGACAGCACGGCGTCGAGCAGTGCGGGGGCACCACCCAGCCGCAGCTCGACCGGCGCGTCCTCCGCGAGGTCGAGCGCGCGGGCCACGACCCCGGTGCCGAACCCCACGACCACGTCCGGCGTGCCGGTGACCACGACGACGCGCTCGACCGCATGACGCTCGGCCAGCGGGCGAGCCGCGGCGACCGCCAGGGTCAGCACGTCCTCGTCCTGGCCCGCAACCCGGTTTCCCGACTGCTCCCACACCGGCCTGTACAGCGACAACGCCCCGATGATCATGCCGCACCGCCCTTCCGGCCGCCCGACCTGAGAAGCTCGCGCGCGATCACGACGCGATGGATCTCGTTCGTGCCCTCGACGATCTGGAAGACCTTCGAGTCCCGGTAGGCACGAGCGACCGGGAACTCGTCCGACACACCGTAGGCGCCGTGGATCTGCACCGCCTCGGTGGCGGCGCGCTGGAACACGTCCGAGGCGTACATCTTGGCCATGCTCGTCTCGACCCGGCCGCGCGCACCGGAGTCGAGGGTCCGCGCACAGTGCTCGACCAGCAGCCTGGCCGCCTGGACCTCGGTGGCCATGTCGCTGATCTTCTTCTGGATCTGCTGGTAGGAGCCGATCGGGGAGCCACCGACAACCCGTTCGCCCGCGTACCGGACGCAGGCCTCGAGGCACAGCTGGGCGCCACCGACCGCGCGGGAGGCCACCGAAAGCCGCCCCTTCTCGACCGCCGTCATGGCGACCTCGAACCCCGCACCCTCTTCGCCGAGCAGCGCCTCGGGGCCGAGCCGCACGTTGTCGAGCACCAGCTCGCCCGTGCAGATCGGGCGGAAGCCGAGCTTGTTCTTGAAGGGGTGGACCGAGACCCCCGGGGTGTCGCGCGGGATCACGAAGGCGGTGATACCGCCATGCCTCAGGGACCGGTCTCGCGACGCGAAGGTGACGAAAAACGAGGCGATGTCGAGGTTCGAGATCCACGTCTTCGCGCCGTTGACGACGAAGCCGTCTCCGTCGCGGGTGTAGGTGGTCTCCATCCCGGCCACGTCACTGCCGGACTGCGGCTCGGTCACCCCGGCACCGCCGAAGATCCTGCCCTGCGCGAGCGGTTCGAGCCACTGCTTGCGCTGTTCGTCGGTGCCGTACCGGAGCAACCCCGCGCCGACGAGGGCCGAGGGCATGCTCATCAGCACGCCGAGGCAATGGTCGACCCTGGAGATCTCCTCGATCAGGTTCGCGTACAGCACGTGGTCGAGCCCGCTGCCGCCCCACCGCTCGGGAACCATGCCCCCGAACAGATCGAGGCGCGCCATCGCTTCGAGGATGTCGCGCGGCAGCCGCTCTTCGTTGTCGTACCCACGGACCCGCGGGGCGACCTCACGTTCGGCGAAGTCCCGCACCAGCCGCCGCATCGCGTCGCGTTCGGAATCGCTCACGTCCCGCGTCCTCCGTTTCCCTGCTATCTATGCATACAATAGCAGTCGACTGTCTCGGGTAAGCAAGAGTTGCAGGGACGGAAAATTGATGCGTATCGTTGCTGACTCATGTCAGGTACCGGCGTGACCGGCCGTGCTGTGGGGCGGTTCGTCGCCGTGTCCCCGGGCTCGGTCACCGTGGAGCACGAGCGGGCCGGAATCCGGCCGCTCGGTCCCGGCGATGTCCGCGTGGCCGTGCTGGCCTGCGGGATCTGCGGCACGGACCTGCACCTGTGGCACGGCATGCGGCTTCCCCCGGACGCCGCCTACCCGGTCCGCCCGGGCCACGAAGTCTGCGGCCGGGTGCTGGAAGCCGGGTCCGGTACCGGCCTTCGCGGTCCACGCGTGGGAGACGTCGTCGTGCTCCACCCCGTCGCGCCGTGCGGTGCGTGCGCCACCTGCGCCGGGGGCCGCGGGGAACTGTGCGCCCGAGGCCGGATCCTGGGCATCCACGAGCCGGGCGGTCTCGCCGACGAGGTGGTCTGGCCGGCGTCCCGCACGGTGACCGTCGACGGCATCGCCCCCACCACGGCGGCCGTCCTCGCCGACGCGGTGGCGACCGCGTACCGCGCGGTGCGGATCGCGGACATCGCACCGGACGCCGTCGTGTGCGTACTGGGCGCCGGCGGCGTCGGCACGCACGTGCTCGAACTGATGCGCGCCTTGACGCCGGACGCCACTCTCGTCGGCGTCACGGGGACCGAGCGCAGCGCCGAGCGGCTGCACGCCGGCGGCTTCGACGCGGTGGTCGCCGGAGACGACCTGGTGAAACGGCTCCGGGCAAGCCACGGCAGCTTCGACACCGTCGTGGAGTTCAGTGGTGCGCCCGCCGCCCCCGCCCAGGCCGTCCGGTTGCTGCGGCCCGGTGGCACCCTGCTCTTCGGGTCCGTGGTCGACGGGCCGCTCACGCTCGGGCCCGCCGTCGCCCTCCAGTCCCGCGAACTCGTGGTCCGGGGGGTGTACTCGTCCAGTCTCGCCGACCTGCGCGACGTGGTGCACCTCGCCTCGACCGGCCGGATCGACCTGGCCGGGAGCGTGTCCCACACCGCCTCCCTGGACGACGCGGCGGACGCGTTCCGGATGCTCGACGAGCGGCCGGCCGGTCTCGTGCGCATGGTGCTGACGACGGGAACCGGCGATGCTTGAAGACGCCGCCGCCGCGTTCGCGGCGGAGTTGCGACCGGGCATGCGGGTCGTGGTCGGCGACGGGGCAGGCGCGCCGACCGCTCTGCTGCCCGCGCTGGGCGCCGCGGCGCGGGAGGTCGGCGGGATCTCACTCGTCCTGGGGTGGTGCGTGTCCCTGCCCCCGGAGTTCGATCCGGGCGACTTCCACGAGGTCCGTTCCATGATGGGCGGGTTCGCGCTGCGCCGGCTGATCGCCGGCGGCGCCGTGCGGTACGTGCCCGAGCGGCTGGCGGGGGTACCCGCACTGCTGAACGGACCCTTGCGGCCCGACCTCGCCCTGCTCGCGCTGCACCCGGGCACGTCGGGCTGGGAGTGGGGCAGCGAGGTCTCGTGGATGCGGAGCCTCCTCGACCGCCCGGATCTGCGGCTGCTGGTCGAAGAGAACGAGGCGCTGCCCCGCGCGTCACGGGAACCGCCCGTACCGCGGTCCCGCGGAACGGCCGTCGCACGCAGCCACCGTGCCCCGGACATCGTCACCCCACCCGAAGCCCGGGAGGTCCACCGGGCGATCGCCGCCCGGCTCGCACCCCTGGTCCCCGCGGGCGCGACGCTCCAGTACGGACCGGGACCGATCGCCGACGCGCTCGGTGACGCACTCGAGGTACCGGTGGCGATCCGGTCCGGCATGATCACCGACACCGTCCTGCGGCTCGCCGGACGCGGCTTGCTGGCCGCGGTTCCCAGCGGGGCCTACCTCTGGGGAACGGAGCGCCTCTACGCGTGGGCCGACGGCCGGCCGGTTCTCGACCGGGTGGAGCACACCCATGCGGCGGACGCCCGCGGCGGACCGCTGATCACGGTCAACGCCGCGCTGGAAGTGGACCACACCGGCGCGGTGAACGTGGAGCGCGCGGGCGGCCGGCTGATCTCGGGAATCGGCGGCCACCCGGACTTCGCCCTCGCGGGCCACGTCTCGGTGGGCGGTCTCAGCGTGATCGCCGTCCCGACGTCTCGGGCGGGACGCAGCACGCTCGTCGAGCGTCTCGCCGGACCCACCTCGACCACGCGCACCGACGTGGACTTGGTGGTCACCGAACTCGGCGTCGCCGACCTGCGCGGCCTCGACGACACCGAACGCCGCGCCGCGCTCCTCACGATCTGGCCGTCCTGAGGCCAGGCCCCGCGACGCCGTCGCCCCGGCCGCCCTCAGCCGCCCAGCACGTGGCGGGCGACCACCAGACGCTGGATCTCCGCCGTGCCCTCCTCGAACCAGAACCCGCGTGCGTCCCGGTAGATCCGTTCGATGGGGGCCTCGGTCGTGTAGCCGAAGCCCCCGTGCACCCGCAGGGACAAGTCGGTCACCCGGCCCACCATGTTGAGGCAGAAGAGTTTCGCGGTCGCCGCCGCGGCGGTGTAGTCCTCCCCGGCATCGCACAGCCGCGCCGCTTCGCGCACGAGCCCGCGCCCGGCGTTCACGTCGGCGTGCATGTCGGCGAGGTGTCCCTGGATGGCCTGACGGGCGGCGATCGGCTCGCCGAAGGTGACGCGGCGCTTGGCGAACGCGACCGCCTCGTCCAGCGCCCGCTGCGCGAGACCGACCATGCAGTTCGAGAGCGAGACCCGGCTGTAGTCGAGGAAGCTCAGCGCGACCTCGAGGCCTTGCCCCGGCTCACCGAGGCGATGCTCGTCGGCCACCCGGATTTCCTGGTAGCGCAGCCACGCGTGACCGGTGCCGTGCAGTCCCATGGTCCGCTGGGTGGCGTCGACCTCCAGGCCTTCGGTGTCACGCGGGACCAGGAAAGCGGTCAGGCTGTCACGCGCCCGGCGGTCGTCGGTCGCCACCACGACGATGAAGTGATCGGCCCGGTCGGCGAACGTGATCAGGTGCTTCTCCCCGCTGATCCGCCAGCCGTCCCCGTCGCGCCGGGCGACGGAGTGCGTGTCGCGCCCGGTGCCACCCGCCTTCTCGGTCAGGCAGAACGCGATCACCACGTCACCCGACGCCATGCCGGCGATGAGGTCCCGCTGGGCCTGGGACCCGAACCTCGCCAGCGGACGCCACACGCCGTTGGTCAGGTGCACCAGCATCCGGCCCGATCCGTGGCCCCGCGCCGCTCCCTCGAGGTAGGGCAGGTAGCCGGTGACGGACAGCCCGAAGCCGCCGGACTCTTCGGGCACCGTCAGCCGGTAGCTCCCGATCTCGGCCGCCCGCTTCAGCAGGTCGGCGGGGATTTCGCCGGTCTGCTCGATCGGTCCGGACGCGGGCTCGTACTCCTCGAGGAAGAACCGGGTGAAGTCCTCGACCGTGGGCTGCGACATGTTCGACCTCCGTTGACGACGCGGCAGGGATTGCTGCGGTGTGCATGGACAGGGGAATCGGCGGGGCCTGATCCGGGGCGCCGGAACATGGTGTTGTGCGTGTAGACCTGGTTGACGATCACGCGCATGTTGAGCTCGTCGCGCAGGTGCTTGTGCACCGCGTAGACGGCGAACGCG
>NZ_JBSGAI010000048.1:0-69390 GCF_053600695.1 Amycolatopsis sp. NPDC005003
GTGACGTACTCGCGCCACTCGTCGGTGTAGCGGAGGACGGACTCCTGCGAAGCCGCGTTGAACTTCGCGATGCCCATCTCTTCGATCCGGGCCCCGGGGGCGCGGCCGCACGGGCGGGTGGAGCATCAGGAAGAGGCGGTCGCCTGCTCGGTGGCGGCTTCGGTCGCGGCAGCGGCCTCGGTCGCGTCGGCGGCGGCGGTCTCGGAGCCGGCGAGCAGCTCCTTCTCCCACTCGGCCAGCGGCTCGTCGGAGGCGACGCCCGGCTCCGGCTTCGCGTCGGCGGACGCACCGTTGCGGCTGGAGCGCGCCATCAGACCGGCGGCCGCGGCCTCGGCGACGACCTTGGTCAGCAGCGCGGCGGAGCGGATCGCGTCGTCGTTGCCCGGGATCGGGTAGTCGACCTCGTCCGGGTCGCAGTTGGTGTCCAGGATCGCGACGACCGGGATGTTCAGCTTCCGAGCCTCGCCGACGGCGATGTGCTCCTTCTTCGTGTCGACGATCCACACCGCGCTCGGCACCTTGGCCATGTCGCGGATACCGCCGAGGGTCTTCTCCAGCTTTTCCTTCTCGCGGGTCAGCGTCAGGATCTCGCGCTTGGTGAGGCCGGTGAAGCCACCGGTCTGCTCCTGGGCCTCGAGCTCCTTGAGGCGGAGGAGGCGCTTGTGCACGGTCTGGAAGTTGGTCAGCATGCCGCCGAGCCAGCGCTGGTTGACGTAGGGCATGCCCACGCGCGCGGCCTCGTTGGCGATGGCTTCCTGAGCCTGCTTCTTGGTGCCGACGAACATGATGGTGCCGCCGTGCGCGACGGTTTCCTTGATGAACTCGTACGCACGGTCGATGTAGGTCAGCGTCTGCTGCAGGTCGATGATGTAGATGCCGTTGCGCTCGGTGAAGATGTAGCGCTTCATCTTCGGGTTCCACCGGCGGGTCTGGTGCCCGAAGTGCACGCCGCTGTCGAGCAGCTGCTTCATGGTGACGACGGCCATTGCCGGAATCACACCTCTTCTGTGTAGTGCGCGCTTCGCTTCCGCTGACGCGCTGCTCGGTTTGTCGCTCGCGGCCGGGTGGCCGTTCGCCCTGGTGCCCGTGCCGGTGCCCGGACCCAGGGAGTAGAGGACCCCCAGGGACCGCCGGACCCCGTGCGCCCGCCCGGCTGTTTCCAGACCGGGGAACGCGCACGTGCACGCGAAGTCAGCCCGCTGAAACGGACTGCGCAGAAGATTCTACCCCCTCCCACCACCCCCGCCCCCACCGGCGGCCGCTCACCGGCACGGTTGTCCACATCGCCTCCGGTTATCCACAGATTTGCCGCCGCGGCCCCACGAGCCCCCGCGGTACCGCAGCCTGGAGTCATGGACTCGATCATGCGGTTCAGGCACCGGGTGCCGGGGTGGTTGGTGGGCGCGAGTGCGCTGGTCACGATGCTTTTCGGAGAGGTGGTTACGGGTGGCGAGGAGGGTATCCGGGCCCCGGGAGCGGCGGGTTGGCGGATTGACGAACCGACATCGGCAGCGCTGAGGACAGGTGCGGAGGCTCAGCCGCCCCGCGCCGTAGCGGAGCCATGGACGAGCGGCCTGGCACCGCCACCCCCGGACGCCCACCCGCCCGCCCCGGCGACGGCCGACCTCCGGGCAGGCCGTCTCGCGTCGCCAGCGGAGCCGACCGACTTCCAGGCGGACCACCTCATGTCGCCAGCGGGGCCGACCTGGCAGAGCCACCTCGCGGCGCAGAGCCACCTCGCGGCCCAGGCCGAGCCGACCTGGGCGAGCGACCTCGCGTCCCAGGCCGAGTCGGCCGACCTCCGGGCGGGCCACCTCATGCCGCCAGCGGAGCCGACCTCGCAGAGCCACCTCGCGGCCCCAGCGAGGCCGGCCGACCTCCAGGCGAGCGACCTCGCTCCCCCGGCGAAGCCGGGCTGGCGGCCGGCCGAGCCGACACCACCTGAACCTCGATCAGGTCGGCTCACCCTCACTCAGCCATCGTCGGCCGAGCCCGCACGTTCCCCCTCGTTCGCAGAGGCGCCGGCCATGCCGTGGGCGATCGCGCTCATGGCCGTCCCGTCACCGTCATCGGCAACGCCGTCGTTGCCACCACCGCCGGCGCCGTCGGACGGGGCCGGTGGTGCCCTCGCGGCGCGCCAACCGCGGCTCTCCTGGCCACTGTCACCCGTTCCGGTGATCACCAAATATTTCGACGCGCCCGAAACCCCCTTCGGCCCCGGCCATCGCGGCCTCGACCTGGCCGCCGTGCCCGGGCAGGACGTGCTGGCCGCCGACGCGGGCATCGTCGTCTTCGCCGGTTCCGTGGGCGGGCGGCCCGTGCTCTCCGTCGACCACGACGGTGGGCTGCGGACCACCTACGAGCCCGTCCTGCCGAAAGTGGCCGTGGGCGAACAGGTCTACCGGGGCCAGGTGCTCGGCACCGTCCTCGCCGGGCACCCCGGTTGCTCGGTGGTGGCGTGCCTGCACTGGGGCGTGCGGCGGGGTGAGGAGTACGTCGACCCCCTCGCGCTGACCGGCGAGGTCGGCGAATACCGGCTCAAGCCGTGGGGAGGTGATCGGTGATCAGGTGCCGGTCTGCTCGACCAGCTTGGCGCGCAACCGCATGACCGCCCGCGTGTGCAGCTGGCTCACCCGCGACTCCGTGACCCCGAGGACTTTGCCGATTTCGGCGAGGGTCAGGCTTTCGAAGTAGTAGAGGCTGACCACGATCTTGTCCCGCTCGGTGAGCTGCGCGATCGCCTGGGCGAGCTGGCGGCGGTTGTCCTGGTCGACGAGCACCGCGACCGGGTCGACGGCGTCGTCGTCGGGCAGCGTGTCGACCAACGAGCCGCTGTCCTTGCCCGCGGCCACCAGGTCTTCCAGCGCGACAACGCTGGTGAGCTGCAGCTGGCCGTAGAAGTCGCGCAGGTCGTCGAGGCCGATGCCGAGTTCGGCGGCGAGTTCCGCGTCGGTCGGGGTGCGGTGCAGGCGGGCGCCGAGGCGCTCCATCGCGCGCTCGGCTTCCTTGGCCTTGCTGCGGACCGCCCGGGGCACCCAGTCCTGCGAGCGGAGGTCGTCGAGGATCGCGCCGCGGATGCGCTGCATCGCATAGGTCTCGAAGCGCAGGCCGCGCTCGGGGTCGAACTTCTCGATCGCGTCGACGAGCCCGAAGATGCCCGACTGCACCAGGTCGCCGACGTCGATGTGGGTGGGCAACCCGGTGCCGACCCGGCCGGCGACGTACTTGACGAGCGGGGCGTAGTGCAGCACGAGCCGATCGCGCGACGCCTGGTCCGGGCTGTCGGCGAACTGCTGCCACAGAGCCGCGATTCCGGCGTCGACGTCGTAGCCGGCGCGGGTCTCCGCGGGCGCGGCAGCGTCACCGTGAGTGCTCACTCCGGCGGCTTCGGTCACGTGCGGGCCTGCGGTCATTGCACCGTCGTTCTCGGCATGCGGCTCAGTGTCGTCTCCGTGCTCGTGCGGATGCGCGTGCGCCGCCGGACCTGCTGGTGACAACCCCGGCGAGCCTCCCCCGGCCGCCTCAGGCCCTGGGGTGCGCTCGGTCATGGATCGCTTTCAACCGGTCGACGGTCACATGAGTGTAGAGCTGCGTCGTGGCAAGCGTAGCGTGACCAAGCAGTTCCTGAACGCTCCTGAGATCGGCGCCCCCTTCGAGCAGATGCGTCGCGGCGGAATGCCTGAGCCCGTGCGGCCCCATGTCGAGTGCTCCGGGCACCGCCGTGACGGCGTCGTGCACGACGCGCCGCACCGCGCGCGGGTCGAGGCGTTTGCCCCGGACACCGAGGAAAAGCGCGGGCTCAGTGCTCTCACCACCACTTTCGGCGATGATCTTCGGCCGGCCCTCGTCGATCCAGTCCTCGAGCGCCGCCGCCGCCGGAACGCCGAACGGGACGACGCGTTCCTTGCCGCCCTTCCCCAGGACCGTCACGACACGACGGGAGAAGTCGGCTCCGCCGACGTCCAGCCCGCACAACTCGGACACGCGGATGCCGGTGGCGTAGAGCAGCTCGACGATCGCGCGATCACGCAGGGCGACCGGATCGCGCTGCGCCGCGCCGGCGGCCGACGCCTGCATGACCTCCCCCGCCTGCCCGGCGCGCAGCACTCCGGGCAGGGTGCGGTGCGCGCGCGACGCCGCGAGCCGCCCTCCCGGATCCGTGGCGAGGATGCCGGTGCGGTGCGCCCAGGCGGTGAACGTCCGCGCCGAGGCGGCGCGCCGGGCGAGCGTCGTCCGGCTCGCCCCGCCGGACTGCTGGGCGGCGAGCCACGCCCGCAGCCGGGCGAGGTCGAGCTCCGCGACCTCACTGCCCCCGCCCGCGACGAACCCGAGCAGCGACACCGCGTCCCCGACGTACGCCCGGACGGTGTGCGAGGACAAGCCGCGTTCGAGCCCGAGGTGCCGTTCGTAGGCGGTGACGACGGCCCGCACGGGCTCGGGCAACGCGGCCCGCAGCGCGCGCAGGTCGGGACGGCGGCCCTGTCCGGAGCGTGGTGGCGGCATGATGTCACGCTGCGCGAACAACCGCCTTCGGTCAAGGATCGCCACGCGTCCCCACCGGACCGGCCGAATGCCGGCGACGATTCGGCCCGGATTTCGTCGTGGTCACGCGCTTTCCTTCCGTCGTCGCCAGCCGGACTCGCCGCGCACGGCGAATCCGTCGATTTCCAGTTCGGGCAGCAGCGCACGCACCCGCCGCAACGGGAGGCCGGACTCGGCCGCGACCTCGGCGTCGGACCGGTCGATGCGCACAGCCAGTGCCTCGAAGGCGCGCAAGGCCTCGGGCCCCAGCCGGTCGGTGCGCCGTTTCGGCCGGTCCGAGACGGTGTTCTCGGCGATGCCGAATCTTCCGACGGTCTCCAGGACTTCGTCGACGGACGAAACCAGCGTCGCTTTGGCGTCGCGGATCAGTTCGTGACAGCCGACGGACATCCCGGACGACACCGGTCCGGGCAAGGCCATCACAACCTTGCCGAAGGCGCCGGCGGCGCCGGCGGTGTTGCGGGCACCGCTGCGCCGTCCGGCCTCGACGACCAGGGTGCCCTCGGTGAGGGCGGCGATGAGCCGGTTGCGGACGAGGAAACGGTGCCGCGCCGGCTGGGTGCCGGGCGGATACTCGCTGACGACGGCGCCGCCGGAGTGGACGATCCGGGTCAGCAACCCGGCGTGCCCCGCCGGATAGCCGGTATCGACAGCGCATCCCAGCACGGCGACGGTGATGCCCTCGGCGGCGAGCGCACCGCGGTGCGCCGCCCCGTCGATGCCGTAGGCGGCACCAGAGAACACGGGCACGCCCCGGCCGGCCAGCCCGAAGGCGAACTCGGCGGCATGGTGCTCGCCGTAATCGGTCGCGGCACGAGCACCGACGATCGCCACGGCCCGATCGGCGGCGGTGCCGAGCGCAACCTCCCCGGCAACCCACAAGGCCAAGGGCGGCACGGCTTCGGCCACCCCATGCTTGGCGGCGACGCTCAGGGAGTGCAGAGGCCAGGCGGGCCACTCGGCGTCCTCGGGCACGACCAGGCGGGCACCGGCTGCGGCGGCTCGGGTGAAGTCCTGGCTGACGAGGTCGTAGCCTCGCCGCGCTTCGGTCACTTTGAGCACTTCGTCCGGGCAATCGCCGCGCCGAACGCGGTGGGCTGCCGCTATCGGCCCATGCGCGGCAACGAAGGCGACGAGGGCCGGCGCCGGCGGCTCGGCCACCCGCAGGAGGTACGCGCGAGCCTGCCGCAGTTCATCGGCGCTCATGCCGCCACCCGCCCTCGAACGGCCGGCGCCGACAACTCGACCGTCGGCTTCCGGAAAGCCTGCTCGAGTTCGGAGACGGGGCCGACTGGGCAGAGCGGCGCCAGCACGGCCACCAGCCCGCGCTCGGAGACGAAGGCGACCGGAGCGCTCGACGGCAACGTGGCCGCAGAGCGATACTCGGCAGGATCCGCGGGGGCCGGTGAGGCAGCCACCCGGAGCGGGGATGTACGAGCCCACAGGTGCCGGGCGACGCAACGCCGGCCGGCGCGAACGACCTTCTCCGGAAGAACCGCCGGCCCGCAGGCAGCGATGGACGGGACCGTGGCACGCTCCGGTGGGTCGGGCACTCCCACCCGGCACGCGCGAACCCGCCGCAATTCACCAGCATTCACGCCACCGCCCGCTCGGGGAGCCGATGTCACGCGTGCGGCGGAGAGGGCGATCACGGCCGGTACCGGCAACTCCCTCGCGTGCATCCCGGCGGCCGGCACCCGCGTCGGAGCGTGGCGAGTGAGAGGGACAACGAGGGTGGACGCCGCACGGGCAGGCGACGGCGCCTCAGCCGCCACCCGCTTCCGCAAAGGCGAGAGCCCATGCGCCGCCACCAATGCCATGAGCGCGGGCAGCAACTGCTCGGCTGCTGCCCGTCCCCGAGAAGCCGAAAGCCCAAGCTCGGCAGCCAACCCCACGAAGGCGGGCGCCGAGAGCGCGGGCAGCAACTGCTCAGCTGCGGCCCGTCCCGGAGAATCCGAAAGCCCAAGCTCGGCAACCAACCCCACGAAGGCGGGCGCCGAGAGCGCAGGCAACAACTGCTTAGCCGCTGACTGTTCCCGAGAAGGCGATGGCTCATGCATGGTGACCGACGCTGTGAAGCCGGGCGCCAAGGGCGCGGCCAGGCGCGTCAGGGAGGCGCGGGGAAGCCAGGGGTGGGTGGGGCTCATGCTGCCACCCGCTCTCGGAAGGCCAGGGCCGAGCCGATCTGGTCGGGGCCGGGGCGGGGCTCGCCGTCCAGGTCGGCCAGCGTCCAGGCGATTCGCAAGCAGCGGTCGGCGCCTCGGCCGCTCAACGCGCCGCGGTTCATTGCTTTGTCCAGGAGGGCCGTTGCTTCTGCCGGGAGGGCGAACTCGCGGCGGAGGGCCGGGCCGGGGACCTCCGAGTTCGACAGCCAGCCGTGTTCGCTCCAGCGCCGGGCTGCGCGTTCGCGGGCTGCGAATACTCGCTGGCGCACCGCTTCCGAGGGCTCCGCCGCGCCGGTGTCGTGGGCGCTGATCGCGCTCAGGGGACGCAACCGGACCCTCAGGTCGACGCGGTCGAGCAGCGGCCCGGAAAGCTTGCCGAGGTAGCGGCGGCGGGCGCTCGGCGAGCACACGCAGTCCGCATCCTTCGGCGGCGCGCACGCGCACGGGTTGGTCGCGAGGACCAGCTGGAACCGCGCCGGGTAGGTGATCGAGCCCTTGACCCGGGAAATGCGGACCTCGCCCTCTTCCAGGACGGTCCGGAGCGATTCGAGACACTGGCCGCCGAACTCGCAGACCTCGTCGAGGAACAGGACTCCGCGGTGTGCCCGGCTGATCGCGCCCGGCGAAGCCACGCCGCTGCCGCCGCCGATCAGGGCCGGTACGGAGATCGAATAGTGCGGAGCGACGAACGGCGGGACGGTGACCAGCGGCGACGACTTCGACAGCGAACCGTCGACCGAGTGGACCGCGGTGACCTCCAACGACTCCTCCGGAGTCAGCTGCGGGAGAAGCCCGGGCAGCCGCTTCGCCAGCATCGTCTTGCCCACCCCGGGCGGGCCCGTCAGGAGGAGGTGATGCCCGCCCGCCGCGGCGACCTCCAGCGCCCAGCGCGCCTCCGGCTGGCCGACGACGTCCGCGAGGTCCGGCACCTCCGGCGGGGTCACCGGACCGGGCGGCTCGGGGCGGACCAGCTCGGCTTCGCGGTTCAGCCAAGCCACGAAGTCGCGCAAGTGGGGCGCACCCGAGACTTCGATGCCGTCCACGAGGGCGGCCTCGACGAGGGAGTCCACCGGCACGACTGCTCGCCCGTAGCCGGCCTCCCGGGCCGCCAGCAGGCCGGGGAGGATGCCGCGGACCGCGCGGATCCGGCCGTCCAAGGCCAGTTCGCCGAGCAGCACGGTGCCGAGCAACCGGGTTGCCGGGACCGCACCCGATGCCGCCAGCACCGCCGCCGCGATGCCGAGGTCGAAGGCGGAGCCCATCTTGGGCAGGTTCGCCGGGGACAGGCCGAGGGTGACCTTGCCGTCGGGCCAGGGCTGCCCGGAATTGCGGACGGCGGACCGGACCCGGTCCTTCGCCTCGCGCAGCCCGGCGTCGGGCAGGCCCACGAGGGTGATCCGGCTCAAGCCGCCACCGAGGTCGGCCTCGATCTCGATCACCCGGCCGTTGATGCCGAGGAGACCGGCCGACCAAGCTTTGGCGATGGGCATCAGAACGCCGCCTCGATGTGCTGGAGCTGCGGACTGGTGCCCGGCTCGGCGAGGATCGTGACGACGTCGTAGCGGACGGGACACCAGCCGATGCGGGCTTCGCGGAGCCAGCGCTGGGCGGCTCGGCGGACCCGGCCGGCTTTCTCGTCGGTGACCGTCTCCGACGGAAGACCGAACTCGGTGCCGGAGCGGGTTTTCACCTCGCAGACGATGACGCGGGTGCGATCGGTGAGGACGAGGTCCAGCTCGCCTTCGCGGCAGCGCCAGTTGCGGGCCAGCAGGACGAGGCCGCGGTCCTGGAGGAAGCCGAGAGCGATGTCTTCGCCCCAGGCGCCCAGGTCGCGGCGGTGTCTCGCGAGCTCGTCGGTGCCCGTCATCGTGGTTCGCCCCCTCGTCGGTGCGCAGCTGTCACCGGGGCGGTCCCGGTGATCACGGTGCGTGTTTCCGACGATGCCAGCGGGCGGACGGGGTTCACCAGACCCGGATCGCGAAGCTGTGGACAACCGGGGTGTTGTGGATAACCGACCTAGCCCCAGGCAGTGGTGCCTGCGAAAGAAACTGCGCCGGTTCACCCAGCGGGGTGAGCCGGCGCGGTCGTCGACGAGCGGACTAGCCCGAGAACGGGCCGTCTTCCGGCAGGCGGAGGTCCGGCTTGTCCAGTTCCTCCACGTTGACGTCCTTGAACGTGATGACCCGGACGTGCTTGACGAAGCGGGCCGGGCGGTACATGTCCCAGACCCACGCGTCGGACATGCGGACCTCGAAGTACACCTCGCCACCGCCGTCGCGGACCTGGACGTCCACCGCGTTGGCCAGGTAGAACCGACGCTCGGTCTCCACCACGTACGAGAACTGGCCGACTATGTCGCGGTACTCGCGGTACAGCGAGAGCTCCATCTCGGTCTCGTACTTCTCGAGATCCTCTGCGCTCATGAAATCCGCGCCCCTCCTCGGGATCGTGCTGCTGCTCCGCCGGCGGAGCGTTCATTGTGACCCACACCCGCGGCCGGGGCATGCAGCGGCAGGCTGAGTTGCGGTTCCAATGCCTCGTCGAGGACCGCGGCGAGGCCGGCCGCGCCGGGCGTCTCCATGGCCTTCTCCAACGCCGCGTACGTCAGCAGGACCGGCCGCGCCGGGCGCAGGCCGTGCTTGACGGCGACCGTGGCCACGTTCGTGTACGACCAGCGGTGGACGTCGCTGGGGCCGTGCTCGCGCAGCGCCGCCAGGTGGTCGGACGTGCTGTACCCCTTGTGCACGTCGAACCCGTAGTGCGGGAAGTCGTCGTGGTAGCCCGCCATGATGCGGTCTCGCGTCACCTTCGCCAGCACCGACGCGGCCGCGATGCAGGCCACCGAACGGTCGCCCTTGATGACCGCGGCGTTCGGGGCGGTCAGCCCCGGGACGCGGAACCCGTCGGTCAGGACGTAACCCGGCTGCACGCGCAGAGCCGCCGCGGCGCGGCGCATGCCCTCCAGGTTCATCACCCGGATGCCGTAGAGGTCGACCTCTTCGGTCGGGATGACGATCACCGAGTAGTCGACGGCCCGGGCGAGGACCAGGTCGTAGACCCGGTCCCGCGCCTTGGCCGTCATCATCTTCGAATCCGTCAGCTCGGTCAGCTTCGCCGCGTCGCCCTGCTTGAGCACGCAGGCCGCGACCACCAGCGGCCCCGCGCACGCACCGGCGCCGGCTTCGTCCACGCCGGCGACCGGGCCGAGGCCACGGCGGTCGAGGGCGCCCTGCAGACCCCAGAAGAGGTCGCCGCGCACCACGGCTCGCGGTGGCCGGATCGGCTCGGCCGCCGTCAGGGGAACGGGAAGTGTCAAGGCTGGATCACCCGTCTGCCGGCAAGGGTCGGGTGGCTAGGGTTTCCGCCCGGCCGCCCGGCGCAGTCCGGACTTGAGCTTGCGGCCGACGAACAACGCCGGCCACGCCGCCGCGATCCCGGCGCCGAGCGGGAGCCCGCTCTGCCAGGCCGGCGCACCCAGTGCCACCGGCTGCGCCGCTTGCTGCGGGTTGTGGTCGGTGATCCCGCCCCACCGGCCCGGCGGCAGGACGATGATCCGCGCCTTGCCGATGATGTTCTCCACCGGGACCGCGCCGTTCACGCCGCCGCCACCCTGGAACCGGGAGTCGTCGGAGTTGTTGCGGTTGTCGCCCATCACCCAGACCATCCCGGCGGGAACCTTGACCGGTTCGAACGCCCTCTGCTCCTGGACGGACGGGTCTTCCCAGTGGATGTACGGCTCGTCGAGCGCCTTGCCGTCCACGATCACGCGGCCCTGCGGGTCGCAGCACTGGACGGTCTGGCCACCGACCGCGATCACGCGCTTGACGAAGTCGCGCTCGTCCGGCGGGGCGAACCCCACCAGCGAGCCGAGGCCGCGCAGGCCCTGGACGACGATGTTGCTCGACTCCTGCGGCGCGATCTCGTTGTTGATCCACGCCTGCGGGCCCTTGAAGACGATCACGTCGCCCGGGGAGGGCTCGGTGAAGTCGTAGGTGACCCGGTCGACCAGGATCCGGTCTCCGGTGCACCCGGGACACCCGTGCAGGGTGGCCTCCATGGAGCCCGAAGGGATCATGAAGACCTTCGCGAGGAATGTCTGGATCAGGATCGTGAGCACCAGAGCGATCACGAGCAGGATCGGCAGTTCCTTCCAGAACGACCGTTTCTTGGCGGGCTTGGCTCGCCGCCGGCGGGATCCCCCGCGCTCCTCGGAGCGGGACAGCCTGGGCCTGTCCTCTTCGGAGCGATCGGGGTCATCCTCGGGAGCGTTCTGGGACACGGGTTCGGCCACGTCGTCAGGCTACCGGTAACCGCGTGGTGACTCAGTTAGCCGACGCCGTCTCGCGGTTCTCGCGGCGCTCCTTGATCTTGGCGGCCTTGCCGCGCAGGTCGCGGAGGTAGTACAGCTTGGCCCGGCGGACGTCGCCGCGCTTGAAGACCTCGATCGAGGCGATGTTCGGCGAGTGCACCGGGAAGGTGCGCTCGACGCCGACGCCGAACGAAACCTTGCGCACGGTGAAGGTCTCCCGGATGCCACCGCCCTGACGGCGGATGACCACGCCCTGGAAGACCTGGTTGCGCTCGCGGTTGCCCTCGATGACGCGGACACTCACCTTGAGCGTGTCGCCCGGGCGGAAGTCCGGGATGTCGGAACGCAGCGACTGCTTGTCCAGCGCGTCCAGGGTGTTCATCGGTGGTCCGTCCTCGTCTTCGGTATGGCTTGCGTACAGATCCCGGGCGCGCAACGGTGCCGCTGCGGGCGACCCGGGGGGCTGATGGCGGGCTCGTGGACGAGGAGGTCCACTCACGCCAACCTGTCAAGTATTACAGACCGGGATCGGGCCGGGAGAACCGGCCCTCGGCCTGCTCGGGGTCCAAGCCCTCCAGGACCCCGCGGTCGTGCTTGTCCAGGCTACCTTCCGGCAGCGCCGCCAGGAGATCGGGGCGGCGGCGGGCGGTGCGCTCGAGGGCCTGGTCACGCCGCCAGCGGTCGATCAGCGCGTGGTTGCCCGACCGCAGCACCTCCGGCACGGCCAGGTCCCGCCACACCTCCGGGCGCGTGTAGCTGGGCCCTTCGAGCAGGCCGTCGGAGAACGAGTCCTCGGCGGCCGAACGCGCGTTGCCGAGCACGCCGGGCAGCAGCCGGACGACGGCCTCGACGATGACCAGCACCGCCGCCTCGCCGCCGACCAGGACGTAATCGCCGATCGACACCTCGTCGACCGGCATCCGCCGGGCCGCGTCGTCGACGACCCGCTGGTCGATGCCCTCGTAGCGGCCGCAGGCGAAGACCAGGTGCTTCTCCGCCGCGTAGGCGTGCGCCAGCTCCTGGGTGAACGGCCGCCCGGCCGGTGTCGGGACGACGAGCCGCGTCTCGGGACGGCAGACGTCGTCCAGCGCCGGACCCCAGATCTGCGGCTTCATCACCATGCCGGGGCCGCCGCCGTACGGCGCGTCGTCAACCGCGCGGTGCACGTCGTGGGTCCAGTCGCGCAGGTCGTGCACGCCGACCTCGATGAGGCCGCGGTCGATCGCCCGGCCCAGCAGCGCGGCGCGCAGCGGGTCGAGGTACTCGGGGAAGATCGTGACGACGTCGATCCGCATCACGCGTCCAGGAGCCCTTCCGGCGGGTCGAGCACGACCCGGCCGCCCGCGACGTCCACCGTGGGGACGATCGCGCGGACGAACGGCACGAGGACCGAGCGACCCTCGACGTCCAGCTCCAGCAGCTCACCCGCGGGCGAGTGGACGACCTCGACGACCTTCCCGACGACCACGCCGTCGAGAAGCTCGGCCCGCAGGCCGGCCAGCTCGTGGTCGTAGAACTCGTCGGGGTCCGACGTCGGCGGCAACGTGGCCGTGTCGGCCACCAGCAGCGCACCCCGCAGCGTCTCGGCGACGTCGCGGGTCAGCACCTCCTCGAAACGCACCAGCAGCCGCCCGCTGTGTTCGCGGGCGGCTGCGATGGTGAGTTCCCTTTTGCTGCCGTCACGCAGCTTCGTCGTGACGGCCGCACCGACCTTGAACCGCTCTTCCGGCGAGTCCGTGCGCACGTCCACCGCGAGTTCCCCGCGGATTCCGTGCGCCTTCGCGATGCGGCCGACTACGACGTCCATCCTGACCGTTTCCGAAAAGGCGCTCAGCGGTCGGTGTCGACGACGTCCACGCGGACGCCGCGGCCACCGATGCCGCCCATGACGGTGCGCAGGGCGGTCGCCGTGCGGCCGCCCCGGCCGATCACCTTGCCGAGGTCGTCGGGGTGCACGTGCACCTCGAGCGTGCGGCCACGGCGGGTGGTCAGCAGCTCGACCCGGACCTCGTCCGGGTTGTCGACGATCCCGCGCACCAGGTGCTCGAGGGAGTCCGCGAGGAAACTCACTCGGACTTCTCGCCCTCAGCGGCCTCCGCCTTCTCGGCCTCGGCCTTCTTCGGGGCGGACTTCTTCTTCGGCGTGGTGGCCTCGGTGGTGGGCTCCTCGCCGGCCGCGGCCAGCGCCGCGTTGAACAGGTCCTGCTTGGACGGCTTCGGCTCGGCCACCTTCAGGGTGCCCTCGGCGCCCGGCAGGCCCTTGAACTTCTGCCAGTCACCGGTGATCTCCAGCAGGCGCTGGACCGGCTCGGTCGGCTGCGCGCCGACACCCAGCCAGTACTGGGCGCGCTCGGAGACGACCTCGATCAGGCTCGGCTCTTCCTTCGGGTGGTACTTGCCGATCGTCTCGATGGCCTTGCCGTCCCGGCGGGTGCGCGCGTCGGCGACGATGATGCGGTAGTACGGCGCACGGATCTTGCCGAGGCGCTGCAGCTTGATCTTGACGGCCACGGGTGTGGGTTCTCCTCGAATCTCTCTGGTGCTGGGCTGGGCGCACGCGGGCCGAGTGGGGACACGGACGCGGGCACCCGAAGGTCAGGAGCTTTCGCACGGTGAGAGGGTCCGGCGGAAGCAGGCAGTGACCCATTCTGCCAGACGGCACCCGCGCACCTAGAAAGAGGCCACCCCGAGGGCCCCGAGCAGGATGGTCAGCGCCGGCAGGAAGTTGTTCACCTGGTGCGCCACGATGCTGCCCGGCAGGCGGCCGGTGACCAGCCGCACCAGGCCGATCGGCACCGCGATGACCAGCAGCAACGTCGTCCGGAGGGGCTCGAGGTGGCTGGCCGCGAACACCGCCGTCGACAGCAGGAACGCCGCGACGCGGCCCCAGCGCTCGCTGCGCCACTGCAGCTGTTCCGCCGCGCCCCAGAGCAGGCCGCGGTAGATGATCTCCTCGCAGATCGGGCCCAGCAGCCAGAGGTAGACGAACATCACCAGGGCCGCCGAAACCGACATCCGGCGGTCCTCGACCAGCGCGCTGATCGCCGACGTCGCGTTCGCGTCGCCGACCAGCCGCGTCCACAGGTAGGCGGCGATCGTGGTGGAGACGAGCCCGACGCAGCCGTACCGGAGCCCGGTCTTCACGTCGGCCCAGCGCCACTCCAGCCGCAGGTCGGCCACCGGTCCGTTGCCGCGGACGAAGGTGATCAGCACCGCGACGCCGGCCGCGATCATCGTCGGCAGCATGGTGCCGAGCAGCACGACGCGCATCGGCAGCGGGCCGGGCCCGGTGTCGCCGACGAGGACGGACACGAAGGCCGCGGAGGCCAGGAGCACGGCTTCGACGAGCAGGAACGCCCCGAAGCCCCACCGGTGCCGCGGCGCGGGCGGCAGGAAGGCGGTCGCGGCGGGCTCCTCGGGCTCGGGCAACGGCGTGGCGTCGGCAGCCGGGTCCCGGGGCTGGGAAGTGGTCACGCCTTGCCCTCCGCGTCGGTCGGCTCCAGAGGTCGAGCCTAGCCGCCGGGATGTGATCGCACAGTATCCGTCCAGCTACTGTCCATCGAACTTCGCAACGTTCAGTGCGCGACGAACAGCAGCACCGCGGGCGGCAGGTTGTTCGCCGCGTGGGCGATCACCCCGGCGCTGACCCGGCCGGACAGGTACCGGGCCAGCCCCATCGCGATGCCCTGGCCGAAGAGCGCGATGGTGCGGGTCGGCTCGCCGTGCAGCTGGGCGAACACGAGCGAGGTGAGCACGAGCACCACCCACGGCGGCACCCGGTGGACCGACAGCGCGTTCCACAGCGTGCCGCGGACCAGCAGTTCCTCGGTGATCGGCGCGCCGGCGATGACGATCACCGCGGCGAGCACCAGCCACACCGTGTCGCCGTCGAAGGTGTCGGCGAGGTCGGTCAGCGGGCTGTCGGAGCCGTCGTCGGCGCCGTAGACCGCGATCAGCATCAGGTTGAGCAGGTAGCCGACGACCAGCGCGAGCACCCCGCAGGCGAGGCCGATCCGGACGTCGCGCCAGGTCGGCTTGAGGCCGAAGTCGGCGCGCAGCCCCTCGCCCCACAGCCACGAGCCGGCCGCCGGGCCGAGGCCGAGCAGCAGGTTGGGCACGAACGCCAGGAGCAGGAGCGGCCCGATGTCGTGCAGTTCGAGGGGGTCGAACTCGCCGACGTTGCGGTTCACCGCCGCGGCGATGATCAGGTTGGTCAGGTAGTAGCCGGCGATGCCGGCGAAGAACGCCACGAAACACCAGTGCGCTCCCAGCACGCGCCGTGCGCCGTCGTCGTCCGTCACGTCTCCCACGCTAAAGTGCCGCCCCCGCAAGGAAATCAGCGGGGGTCTAGGCGTAGGCGACGCCGCCGAGCACGATGTGCGAGGGATGCCGGAGGACGCCCAGGTCCTCGCGCGGATCGGCCGGGTAGACGAGCAGGTCGGCGGGCGCGCCGTCGGCGATGCCGGGGTGGCCCAGCCAGTCCCGGGCGGCCCAGGACGCGCTCGCGAGCGCCTGCTCGCGGGTCATGCCAGCGCGGTGGAGCGCCTCGATCTCGTCGACGAGCCTGCCGTGCTCGACCATGCCGCCGGCGTCGCTGCCCGCGAAGACGCGTACGCCGGCTTCGATGGCCGAAGCGACCATCTCGCCGACGCCGGCGTGCAGCGCGCGCATGTGCGCGGCGTACGTCGGGTACTTGCCCGCCTTGTCGGCGATGCCCGGGAAGTTCTCGATGTTGATCAGCGTCGGGACCAGGGCGACGTCGTGCCGCGCGAGCTCGGCCAGTTGATCGGCGCTCAGGCCGGTGCCGTGCTCCAGGCAGTCGATGCCGGACGCGATCAGCCCCGGCAACGCCGCTTCGCCGAACACGTGCGCGGTGACGCGGGCGTCGTTCTCGTGCGCCACCTTGACGGCTTCGGCCAGGACGTCGTCCGGCCACAGCGGCGCGAGGTCACCCACTCCGCGGTCGATCCAATCGCCGACGAGCTTGACCCAGCCGTCGCCGTCCCGGGCCTGCTCGGCCACGGCGTCGGGCAGCTGCTCCGGGTCTTCCAGTTCGATGCCGAGGCCGGGGATGTACCGCTTGGCCAGGGCGAGGTGCCTCCCGGCGCGGATGATCGTCGGCAGATCGGCCCGTTTCTGCAGCGGCCGGACGTCGATCGGGAGGCCGCAGTCGCGGATGAGCAGCGTGCCCGCGTTCCGGTCGGTGATCGCCTGCTCGGTCGCCTCTTCGAGCGAGACGGGCCCGCCGACGCCGATGCCGGGGTGGCAGTGCGCGTCGACCAGGCCGGGCACGAGGAAGACGTCCCGGCCGAGCGTCTCGGCGTCCGGCACCGGCTCGAACGAGATCCGGCCGCCGGTGATCCACAGCTCCCCCGGCTCGCCGCCGGGCAGGATCACCCCGGCGGCGTGGAGCGCGGTGCTCAATTGTCCTTGGGGTTCTTCGGCAGCTTGAACTTCGACGGGTCGAAGCCCGGGACGTCGTTCATGCCGCCCAGCTGCGAGAGGTCGGGCATCCCGCCCGGCATGCCACCACCCGGGGGCAGCATCGGCATGCCGCCGGGGAAGCCGCCGCGGACCTTGGGGGGTGTGGGGCCGCGCCCCTTCTTGCCCTTCTTGCCCTTGCGGGACTTCGAGCCGCCCCCGCCGCCGAAACCGAACCGGCCGGCCATCTGGGCCATCATCTTGCGGGCCTCGAAGAACCGGTTGACCAGGTCGTTGACCTCGCGGACGGTGACGCCGGAGCCGTTCGCGATGCGCAGCCGCCGCGAACCGTTGATCATCTTCGGGTCTTCGCGCTCGGCCGGGGTCATGCCGCGGATGATCGCCTGCAGCTTGTCCAGGTGCTTGTCGTCGACCTGGGCCAGCTGGTCCTTCATCTGACCGGCGCCAGGGAGCATGCCGAGCAGGTTGCCGATCGGGCCCATCTTGCGGACCGCGAGCATCTGCTCGAGGAAGTCTTCGAGGGTGAGCTGGCCGCTGGAGAGCTTTTCGGCGGCCTTCTCGGCCTGCTTCTGGTCGAAGGCCTGCTCGGCCTGCTCGATCAGGGTGAGCACGTCGCCCATGCCGAGGATCCGCGACGCCATCCGGTCCGGGTGGAAGGTGTCGAAGTCCTCGAGCTTCTCGCCGTTGGAGGCGAAGAGGATCGGCTGGCCGGTGACCTCGCGGACGGACAGCGCGGCACCACCGCGCGCGTCGCCGTCGAGCTTCGTGAGCACGACACCGGTGAAGCCGACGCCGTCGCGGAACGCCTCGGCCGTGGTCACGGCGTCCTGACCGATCATCGCGTCGACGACGAACAGGACCTCGTCCGGCTCGACGGCGTCGCGGATGTCCGCGGCCTGCTTCATCAGCTCTTCGTCGACACCCAGGCGGCCCGCGGTGTCGACCACGACGACGTCGTGCTGCGCGTGCTTGGCCTCGGCGATGGCGCGGCGGGCGACGTCGACCGGGTCGCCGACGCCGTTGCCGGGCTCGGGCGCGAAGGTGACGACCCCGGCCCGCTCGCCGACGACCTGCAGCTGCGTGACGGCGTTCGGGCGCTGGAGGTCGCAGGCGACCAGCATCGGCGCGTGGCCCTGCTTCTTCAGCCACATCGCGAGCTTGCCGGCCAGCGTCGTCTTACCGGCACCTTGCAGACCGGCCAGCATGATCACCGTCGGCGGGGTCTTGGCCAGGTTGAGCCGGCGCGTCTCGCCGCCGAGAATCCCGACGAGCTCCTCGTTGACGATCTTGATGACCTGCTGCGCGGGGTTGAGCGCCTGGGAGACCTCGGCACCCTTCGCCCGTTCCTTGATCCTCGCGATGAAGGTCTTGACCACGCCGAGGGCGACGTCGGCCTCCAGCAGCGCGATGCGGATCTCGCGCGCGGTGGCGTCGATGTCGGCGTCGGACAGCTTGCCCTTGCGCGTGAGCGTCTGCAGGGCGGCGGTGAGCCGATCGGAGAGGGTGTCGAACACGGGTGTGCACGCTCCAGCTGGGTCGATGGTGGCGCGCCGGACTCGGCCGGCTCTGTCGAGGGTAGTCGCTCCGGGTCCCCTGCCTCGCGGGTACGCACACATTAGTACGCATGCGTTAACCAGTGTTCGACACGCTTCCGGTTGATTCCAAGAAAATAGGTGGCGACTCGGCCGATTTTTAGTAAACATAGGTGCATGACCACCGCGCCCGTCCTCCGCGAACCGGCCGGCGACACCGACGAACCGGTGCCGCTGCGGCGGATCGCCGGCTTGTTCCGCCCCCACCGCGGGCCGCTCGGCGTGCTGTTCGCGCTGATCGTCGTGCAAGCAGGCCTCGGCGTCGTCTCGCCGTTCCTGCTGCGCGAGATCCTCGACGACGCCCTGCCGCACCGCGACACGCTGCTGATCAGCCTGCTGGCGGCCGGGATGATCGTCTGCGCGGTCGGCAGCGGCTCGCTCGGCGTCGCCACCACCGGGCTGTCCAACACCCTCGGGCAGCGGGTCATGAACGAACTGCGCGTCTCGGTCTACGGCCACCTGCAGCGGATGTCGCTCGGCTTCTTCACGCGGACGAAGAGCGGCGAAGTGCTCTCGCGGGTGTTCAACGACATCGGCGGAGTGGACAACGTGATCACCACGACGGCCGGGTCGATGGTGCAGAACGCGACCACGACGATCGCCATCGCGGTGGCCCTGGTGCTGCTCGACTGGCAGCTCGCCGCGCTTTCGCTGATCGTCGTGCCGCTGTTCCTGCTGTTCACGCTGCGACTGGGCAAGAAGCGGCGGCACCTGGCCCGCGGCCGGACCCGCCGGATGGCGCGGCTGACGACGATGGTCGAGGAATCCCTGTCGGTCACCGGGGTACTGCTCGCCAAGACGATGGGCAACGAGCGGGCGATGCGCGAGCGCTTCGGCGCGGAGTCGCGGGAGATCGCGTCGCTGGAGCGGGCGGCCGCGCTGGCCGGCCGCTGGCAAACGGCGTCACGGGCGATGAGCCTCACCGTGATCCCGGCGCTGGTGTACTGGATCGCCGGGCTGGCCCTGGCGGGCGGTGCGTCGCCGATCTCCCTCGGCACCGTCGTCGCGTTCACCAGCATGCTGAACAGGCTGGTCGCGCCCGCGAGCGCGATGCAGAGCATCGGGCAGAACGTGGCGACGTCGAAGGCGCTGTTCGGCCGCATCTTCGAGGTACTGGACCTGCCGGTGGAGATCGCGGACAAGCCCGGCGCGCGTGAACTGGAGGTGCGCCGCGGCGACATCTCGATGCGGGGCGTCTCCTTCCGCTACGACGAAGACGGCCCGCCGACGCTGCAGGACATCGATCTCGACGTGCCGGCCGGGACCACGACGGCACTGGTCGGCTCGACCGGCTCGGGCAAGACGACGCTCGCCTACCTCGTCGCGCGGTTGTACGAGGTGAGCTGCGGCTCGGTGACGATCGACGGCACCGACGTCCGGGACGTCACGCTGGCCTCCCTCGCGGCCGGCGTGGGGCTGGTGTCGCAGGAGACCCACCTCTTCCACGACACCGTGCGCGAAAACCTGCGCTTCGCCAAGCCGGACGCGACGGACGACGAGATCGAGCGGGCGGCGAAGGCCGCGCACATCCACGACACCCTGGCCGGGCTGCCGGAGGGGTACGACACGGTGGTCGGCCAGCGGGGCTACCGGTTCTCCGGCGGCGAGAAGCAGCGGATCGCGATCGCCCGGATCCTGCTGCGCAACCCGCCGGTGCTCATCCTCGACGAGGCGACCAGCGCGCTCGACACCCGCACCGAACGCTCGGTGCAGGCCGAGCTCGACCGGCTCGCCACGGGCCGCACGACGCTGACGATCGCGCACCGGCTGTCCACTGTGGAGCACGCCGACCAGATCGTGGTGCTGCACGAGGGCCGGATCGCCGAAAGGGGGACGCACGAGGAACTACTGGCGCGCGACGGGCGCTATGCCCGGCTTGTCCGCGGGAACACCTAATGTGGGGCCATGCAGAGCGAACCGGCCCGGACCCTTGACGAGACCGCCGCGCGGATCACCGCGGACGCCGAACTCGCCGAGCTGTCCCGGCGGGTACGCGAAGGCGTCGGGCGGCTGAACTGGCGGATGCGCGCGGAAGCAGACCGGCACATCCCCGGGCCGGCAGTGCTCGCGGTGCTGAGCCGGCTCTACCGCACGGGCACGCAGACGCCGACCGAGCTGGCCGAAGCGGAACGGCTGCAGCCGCAGTCGCTCACCCGCATCCTGGCGTCGCTCGAGCTCCGCGGCCAGATCGAGCGGACGCCGGATCCCGACGACGGGCGCCGGTCGCGGGTCAGCATCACCGAGGACGGCCTGGCCGTGCTGCGCCGGTACACCACCCAACGCGAACGCTGGCTGGCCGGGGCGCTCGAGTCGACGCTGTCGCCGACCGAGCAGCAGCTGCTCCGGCTGGCCGCCGACCTGCTGATCCGGGTCGCGGACGCCTGAAAGCTGCCGTGGAGACCCCTCGATCCCTCCACGGCAGCTTTCGGACACCCCCTGTCGTCCCGCGCCGCCTCCCCGCGGTGCGCGACGGGTTCCGGAAACGGGCCGCTCCTCCTCCGGCCCGCCCCGGAACCCTGGCGTCTGGACGGCTCACCTCCCCAGGGGCCGTCCGGACTTCCCCCCTCGCCAGCGATCCGGTACCCGCTGACAGGAGGAAGTCTGCCGCGCCGAGGGGTGGCGGGTTGAGTGTGAGAACCCTCAATTACCCGTGGGTAGTAATACTCAAGACGTCTTCGTGCGGCCACGGCTGCGCGTCGCGGCTCGCTTCGCGGTCGTACGCGCCTTCGCGGCCCGGGAAGCAGCCGCCTTGGCGTTGGCGACGGCCGCGTTGCGGGCGTCCTCCGCTTCGGCGGCACTCTCCTGCAACGCCGCCAGGAGGCGGGTCACTCCCTCGGCCTGGTCGGCGGCCGTCGGCTGGACGACCTCGGCGCCGTCGATCTTCGCCTGGACCAACGCATGGAAGGCCTCGCGGTAACGGTCGGGGTAGCGGCCCGGGTCGAACTCGCCGGTCAGCTCCTCGACCAGGTTCACCGCGCGGCGCAGCTCGCCGGGGCGGAGGTCGACGTCGGCGTGCCGGAACGGGAAGTCGGGGGTGCGCACCTCGTCCGGCCACCGCATCGTCTCCAGCAGGATCACCTGGTCGCGCACGCGCAGCGCGCCGAGCGTCTCGCGGCGGCGCAGCGCGACGGTGACCAGCGCGAGCCGGCCCGACTGCTGGAGGGCCTCGCTGAACAGCACGTACGGCTTCGTGCCCGCCGGTTCGGGTTCGAGGTAGTAGCTCTTCGCGAACCAGATCGGGTCGACGTCGGCCAGCGGCGCGAACCCGCGGATGGCGATCGTGCGGCCCGGCATCGGGAGCGACGCCAGCTCGTGGTCGGACAGCAGGACGACGTCGCCGCCCGGGACGGGGTAGCCGTGGGCCAGCTCGCCCGGCGGCACCTCGGCGCCGTCGACCTCGCACACGCGCTTCACCCGGATACGGCCGCCGTCGGCCTCGTGCACCTGGTGCAGCGGGAGCTCCCGCTCCTCGGTGGCGCTGTACGCCTTCACCGGGATGGCGTAACTGCCGAACCCGATCGTGCCCGTCCACACTGCGCGCATCCGTGCCACCTCCGCAGCTCCCAGGCTAGACAGCGGCCGCAGCGGATCGACAGCTACAAACGGGTGTCAGGTGAGACGGATTCGCTCACACATTCGAACGACGGCGTGACCTCGTCGAGCGCCTCCGCCGAGCAGCGGGAGGCGATCGCGGCCGCGCGGAGCACTTCGGTGACCACCTCGACGTCCAGCGGCGGGGCCGCGGCGAGAGCGGCCGAACCGCCTTCGACGCGGGCGGCGAGGCCGGCGAGCGCGTGGGAAATGGCTTCCTGGCCGGCGACCAGCTGAGCGACGACGTCGGTGAGCTCGGCCGTCGTGGCGCCCGGGCCGCCGCAGCGCAGGCCGGCGGCGAGTTCCTCGGCGCAGGAGCGCAGGTGGGTGGCGACGACGGTCGGCGGCAGCGTCAGCCGATCCTGCATCGCTCACCCCCTGGGGCCGGTCGAAGCAGCCATAGTGCCACCGCACGCCGTGTCACCGGACGCGACACACCGCCGGTTGTATATTTGACCGACCGTTCTGGATTTGGCTAGGGTTTTGATCATGTCCCGGGTCAAGGAGTTCGACGTCGGCGAGGCTTGCGACGGCGCCCTCACGCTTTTCCGGCGCCAAGGCTACGAGGCGACGTCCGTCAGCGACCTCGTCACGCACCTCGGCGTCGCCAAGGCCAGCCTGTACGCCACCTTCGGCACGAAGCACGACCTGTACGTCACGGCGTTGAAGCGGTACGCGGAACAGACCGACGCACGGGTGATGGCCCAGCTGTCGGAGCCGGGTTCCGGGGTGGCCGCGGTGCGCCGGCTGTTCGAGAGCTACACCGCCGAAATCCTCGGCGACGAAACGAAAATGGGCTGCTTCGTCGTCAACGCGGCGATCGAGCTGCTCCCCCACGACCCGGAAGTCGCGCGAGTGGTGGAGCGCAGCTGGGACACCCTGGAAGTCGCGCTCACCATGGCGCTGGAACGCGCGAAGGCCCAGGACGAACTCCCGGACGGCAGCGAGCCGGCGACGCTGGCGCGTTTCCTGCTCACAGTGCTTCAGGGACTGCGGGTCCTGGGCAAGGGCGCCGATGCGGTGAGCCGGGTGGACGCGGCCGCCTCACAGGCTCTCCGACTCCTCATTCAAGAATGATCGGACCAGAAAGAGGGAACACGATGGGGGCACGTTTTGCAGGCAAGGTCGTCCTGGTGACCGGCGGCGGCTCGGGCATCGGACGGGCGACCGCGCGGGCGTTCGCGGGCGAAGGCGCGACGGTGGTCGTCGCCGGGCGCGACAAGGGGCGGCTGGCGTCCGCGGTCGCGGAGATCGGCGGCGGCGCGAGTGCGGTGACCGTCGACGTGACCGACTCCGCGGACGTGGCGCGAATGGTGGAGACGGTCGTCGCGCGGCACGGCGGGCTGGACGTCGCGTTCAACAACGCGGGCATCCTCGGGTCGCCGGCGGCGGCCGCGGACCTCGACGAGGACGGCTTCGGCGCGGTGCTGGGCACGAACGTCACCGGGACGTGGCTGTGCCTGAAGCACGAGGTCGCGCACATGCGGGCGCACGGCGGCGGCGCGATCGTCAACATGGCGTCGAACATCGGCGCGCACGGCAGGCTGCCGAACATGGCGGCCTACGCGGCGTCGAAGGCCGCGGTGAGCGCGCTGACCAGGACGGCGGCGCGCGACCACATCGCCGACGGCGTGCGCATCAACGCGGTCAGCCCGGGCGCGACCGACACGGACATGTCCCGGCGCCCCGGCGAGACGGACGCCGGTCGCGCCGAGCGGCTGAAGGGCGCGATTCCGCTGGGCCGGGTGGGTGCCACCGCCGAGGTGGCCGCCGCGGTGCTGTGGCTGGCTTCGGACGAAGCCGCCTTCACCGTGGGGCACGACCTGGTGGTCGACGGCGGCGCGACCGCCTGAGCGGCCCCACCCCGGCCCGCGGACGAGGGGTCGGCCGGATCCTCCGGCACGAATTCACGACTCACGGTTGCGCATGGTGACGTTTCCTCTCTAGGGGGATGGATCGGGAGCGCGGCTGGGTCACGACTCGCGGTTGCGCACGGCACTTCTCCTTCCGGCACGTGATCGGGCGTGCGGACATCGACTCAGGACTCGCGATTACGCACAGCAGCTCTCCTTCCGGC
Source organism: Amycolatopsis sp. NPDC005003 (assembly GCF_053600695.1). NCBI lineage: Bacteria > Bacillati > Actinomycetota > Actinomycetes > Pseudonocardiales > Pseudonocardiaceae > Amycolatopsis > Amycolatopsis sp. NPDC005003. The sequence goes on from NZ_JBSGAI010000048.1 coordinate 23,718, forward strand.
ACGTGATCGGGCAGGCGGACATCGACTCAGGACTCGCGATTACGCACAGCACTCCTCCTTCCGGCACATGACCAGGCAGGCAGACATCGGCTCACGACTCGCGGTTACGCACGGCAGCTCTCCTCTCGGCTCGTGGTGGCGGACAGGACGTGGTCACGACTCGCGGTTACGCACGACGGCTCTCCTCTCGGCGCACAGACGGAACGGCGGACAGGACTCACGTCGGCTCAGGACTCGCGATTGCGCATGGCGGCCTCCCTCCGGCGGTTCGCGCGGGCTTCGGGAAGGCTCAGGACTCGCGGTTGCGCATGGCGGCAGCCTCCCTTCACTGCTCCGAACGTGTGGCAATCATCGATCGCGGCCGCCCGGTGTGGTGGGGTGGATGCGGATCGTCGGATCACCCAGGGGAGTTGCACCGCCTTGAGTATGGACGGCGCCCGTCCGGCCCAACCCCGCGCGGGACGGATCCGTGGGGCGCTCAACCCTGCTCACTGGACCCTCTGGCAGCAGCGCGGGTCGCTGATCTTCTACTGCTTCCTCGTCGAATCGGTCGCGCTCGTCGCCACCGCCTGGGCCGCCGTGGACGTCCCCACGCGCGGGTGGGATCTGGCCGTCTTCGGTGTCCTCACGGGCCTCGGTGTGCTGCAGGCCGAGCTGGGCCGGAAGATCGAACGCGTCCGACGTCTGGTGTCCGACACCCCGCACATCAACCTGACGTCGGTCTGGACGTTCGCCGGTGTGCTGCTGCTGCCGCCGGCGCTCGTCACCGCCCTGATCGCCGTCCTCTACCTGCACCTCGCGACGCGCAGCCTCGCGCGGATCAAGCGCGTTCCGCCGTTCCGGACCACGCTGAACGCGACGCTGGTCGTCATCACCTGCTACTCCGCCGAACTCGTCCTGGGCCGCCTCGGCGTGCCGGACATGTACGGGGCGCTGACCGCCGGCTGGCGCGGCGTCACGGCCATCACGCTGGCCGCGGTGACGTACTTCCTGGTCTCGGCGATCACGATCGTCCCGGCGCTGACGATCACCAAACGCACGGTCAAGGCGTTCTTCGGCGGCCTCGGCGACAACCTCCTCGAGGTCGCGACGCTCTGCCTGGGCCTGCTCACGGCGTTGACGCTGGCGACCCTGCCCGCGCTCGCCGTCGCGATCGTGCCGCCGCTTCTCGTGCTGCACCGGGCGGTGCTGATCAAGCAGCTGGAGATCGCCGCGACGACCGACGAGAAGACCGGCCTGTTCAACACGACCGGGTGGCACCTGCTCGCTTCGCGCGAACTGGCGCGCGCCCAGCGCAGCACGCGCAGCACGTTCGGCGTGCTGATGATCGACCTGGACTACTTCAAGCTGATCAACGACGAGCACGGCCACCTCGCCGGCGACACCGTGCTGCGCGCGGTCGCGGCGACGATCAAGAGCGCCGTCCGCGACTACGACTCGGTCGGCCGGTTCGGCGGTGAAGAGTTCGTCGTCCTGCTGCCGGACATCGGGCCGGCGGCGGTGCTCGCGGTGGCCGAGCGCATCCGGTCGGCGATCGAGTCCCTGCGGGTCGAGTACGAGGACGGCACCCGGATCCGCGCCATCGGCGGCCTGTCGGCCTCCATCGGCGTCGCGACCTACCCGGACGGCGGCACGGCCGTCGACCGGCTGTTGCAGGCCGCCGACAAGGCCCTGTACCGGGCCAAGGACGCCGGCCGCAACCAGGTCGTCGAAGGCACCGCTTCCGCCTGACCCACGCCATTTCCGGGCCCTGACCAGGCGCCTTGTCAGATTTGCTCGACTGAGCTAACTTTTGCTCATGCGAGCAAGAACGTTCACGGAGTCCGGCAGGCGCGCCCAGATCGTGCGGGCCGCGATCGCCGTGATCGCCGAAGCCGGCTACCTCAAGGCGTCGTTCAGCCGGATCGCGAAGCACGCCGGCCTGTCGAGCACCGGCATGATCAGCTACCACTTCGCGGGCAAGGACGACCTGCTCGCCGCCTGCGTCACCGAGATCGAAGAGGTCACCGGGGCGTTCATGCAGCCGCGCATCGACGCCGCCGTCGGGCACGTCGCCCAGCTGCGTGCCTTCGTCGAGGCGAACGTCGAGCTCGTCGGCGAGCACGCCACCGAGCTGCGGGCACTGATCGACCTCGTCAAGAACGCCGGCTCGCGCAGTGCCGCCGTCGACGGGCGGCTCGCCCTGTTCGAAGAGCACTTCCGCACCGGGCAGGCGGCCGGCGCGTTCGGCTCCTTCGACGCCCGGACCGCGGCGCTCTCCTTCACCGCCGGGCTCGACGCCGTCGTCGCCACCGCCGCGGCGAACGTGCCCGAACCGGCCGAGCTCGCGCGCATCGGCCGTGAGCTCGCCGACCTTTACGTGCGGGCGACCGCACCCGAAACCACTGGGGAAGCCGGATGATGATCGAGCAGAAGACCGAACCGGACGCCGGCCTGCGCCGGCTCGTGCGCGCCAACGTGCGGAACGTCGTGTTCGAAGTGATCGTGCCGATGGCGCTGTTCTACGGCCTGCGCGCCGCCGGGGTGAGCCAGTGGTGGGCGCTGATGGCGGGTGTCCTGGTGGCCGCGCCGTACGTGCTGTGGACCATCGCCCGCAACCGCAAGATCGATCTGGTCGCCCTGGTCACGCTGAGCGTGCTGGTGCTGTCGGTGGTGCTCGGCCTGCTGTCGGACGACCCGCGCACGCTGGTGATCCGCGAAGGCTGGACGGCGGCGCTGGGCGGCCTGTTCGGCGCCTGGATGCTGGTGACGGTCTTCGTCGGCCGTCCGGCGCAGCTGACGCTCGGCCGCACGATCGCCGAGATCAAGCGCGGCGCCGAAGGGGCCGACGCGTGGGCGGCCCGCTGGGACACCGACGACCGGTTCCGGCGCGGCCTGCGGATCAACACCGCCGCGTGGGGTGCGGTGCTGCTGGGCAGCGCGGTGGTGCACATCGTGCTCGTCTACACGCTGCCGATCGACCTCATCGCGCTGGTGACGAACGTGGCCTGGTTCGGCGCGCTGGCCGTGCTGATCGCCTGGCACGTCTGGTACCTCCGCAAGGAGAACCTCGATGCCTGACGTCCTGATCGCGGGCGCGGGCCCGACCGGGCTGCTGACCGCGTTCGAGCTGGAACGCGCCGGTGCCGACGTCCTGGTCCTCGAGCGCGACGCCGGGCCCGCCGCGCAGTCGAAGGCCCTCGGCCTGCAGCCCCGGTCGGTGGAGGTGCTGGCCGACCGCGGCCTGCTCGACGCGCTCGAGCCGCACGTCCAGGCGAAGCTGCCCGCCGGGCACTTCTCCGGCGTCCCGATCGACTACCGCGACCTGCCGACGCGCTTCCCGTACCAGCTCGGCGTGGAGCAGGCCCACGTCGCGGCGGCGATCGAGGCGCGGCTGCGCACGCCGGTGCTGCGCGACGCGGCCGTCACCGCGGTAGCCCAGGACGACGAGGGCGTCACGGTCGCCGCGGGCGGGCGGACGCACCGGGTCGGCTGGCTGGTCGCCGCCGACGGCGGGCACAGCACGGTCCGGACGCTGCTGGGCGCGGCGTTCCCCGGCCGCCCGGCGCGGATCTCCCTGGTCGTCGCCGACCTCACCCTGCGCGCCAAGCCCGCCGGCCTGGCGGAGGACTGGCAGCTGCCGTCGTCGGGTTCGGGATACCTGGTGCCGCTGTCCGGCGGCCGCTACCGCACGATCGTCTTCGGCGAGGAGCAGCAACAGCTCGACCGCGGCACCCCGGTCACCGCCGGCGAGGTGCAGCGCGCGCTGACCGCCGCGCACGGGCCGGAGATCCAGGTGGGCGACGTGCTGTGGGCGTCCCGCTTCGGCGACGCGTCCCGGCAGCTGGAGCGCTACCGCCACGGCCGGGTGCTGTTCGCCGGCGACGCGGCGCACATCCACCTCCCGGTCGGCGGCCAAGGGCTCAACCTGGGCCTGCAGGACGCGGCGAACCTGGGCTGGAAGCTGGCGGCGACGGTCCGCGGCACGGCGCCGGCCGGGCTGCTCGACAGCTACCACGACGAGCGCCACCCGATCGCGGCGCGCGTCCTGGTCAGCACGAGGGCGCAGGCGGTCCTCGGCGTGCCCGACCCGGACGCGGTGGCCGTCCGGACGGTCGTCACGGACCTGCTGGCCGTCCCCGAGGCCCGCCGCGCGGTGGCGGCGGAGCTGTCGGGCATCGGGGTGGCGTACCCCGGGACCACCGGCCGCGCGACCGACGTCCCGGCGAGTGCGGACGGCCGCGCGGTCCTGGTCGGCGCCACGGTGCCGGCCGGGTGGACCGGACGGGTCGAGGGCCGCGAGGGGGCGGCACCTCGGCTCGTCCGGCCCGACGGGTACGTCGCGTGGGACGGCGGCCCGGGCCTGGACGAGGCGCTGCGCCGCTGGGTCGGCGCGCCCGGCTAGAACATCCGGCGCACCACTCGCCCCAGCGTCCCGAGGCGGCCTTGGCGCGCACCGCCACTCTCAGCGGAGGCCGCCCTGGGGCGCTTGGGCTCAGGAAGCCGCGGCCAGGACGGCCTGCTCCACCTCACGGCGCCAGCCGGGTTCGATGCGGCCGCTGCGGGGCGTCACCGCGAACGAGTCCACCACCGCGCCGCCCAGGGTCGAGGCCTTCGCCCAGCGGACTTCGGCGTCGCAGCGGCGCAACGCGCCCGCCACCCGGAACAGCAGGCCGATCCGGTCGGCCGCGCGCAGCTCGAGGACCACCGTGTCCGGGCCCGACGTCTCGTCGTCGAACCACAGCACCTTCGGCGCGACCGGGGCTTCCGCCGGGACCCCGTAGTCGCGTTCCTTCGCCGCCAAGCGCTGGGTGAGCGGCAACGTGCCCGCCACCGCGCGGGCGAACTGCTCGCGCAGCAGCGTCGCGTCCGGCAGCGAACCGAACTTCGGCGACGCCGTGAACACCCCCGCGCGACCACCGTCGTGGCCGCGCAGGATCGCCGAGTGGACCTCCAGGGAGTTCAGCGCCAGCACGCCCGCCGCCGGGGCCAGCAGTTCCGCCCGGGCCGGGACCGCCAGCAGGACGGTGACCACCTTGCCGTGCGAGCTGATCCGGATCTCGCCCGTGCCCGACTTCACCGCCGAAGCGACGAGCTCGCGTTGTTCGTCGTCCATCGGCGAGGGCGCGGTGAACCCCTTGCCGCGCAACACTTCTTCGCAGCCCGACACGAGCTCCGCCAGCAGGCGCGCCTTCCAGTCCGTCCAGACCCCGGGGCCGGTGGCCAGCGAGTCGGCCTGGGTCAGCGCGTGCAGCAGCTCGACCAGGACGATGTCGCTGTCCAGGGTCTTCACCACCCGCGCCACCGTGGCGGGCTCGCTGATGTCGCGCCGGGTCGCCGTGTGCGGCAGCAGGAGGTGATGGCGGACCATCCCCGACACCGTCGCCACGTCGGCCGGGCTCAGGCCCAGCCGGGTCGCGACCTGGGCGGAGATCTTGGCACCCAGCTCGGAGTGGTCGGCGTCGCGGCCCTTGCCGATGTCGTGCAGCAGCGCGCCGATCAGCAGCAGGTCCGGGCGCGGCACCGTGGTCGTCAGCTTGGCCGCCTCGACGCAGGTGCGCACCAGGTGCCGGTCGACCGTCCACTGGTGCACCGGCGACCGCGGCGGCAGGTCGCGGACCGCACCCCACTCCGGGAACAACCGCGACCACAGGCCGGTCCGATCCAGCGACTCGACCGCGTCGACCAGGCCCTCCCCCGCGCCCAGCAGCTCGACCAGCGCGTTGAGCGCCTCGGCCGGCCACGGCGCGCGCAGCTCCGGCGCGGACTCGGCCAGTGCCTTGAGCGTGCCGAGCGCGATCGGCTTGCCCGTGCGCGCCGACGCGGCGGCGACCCGCAGCAGCAGCGCCGGGTCCTTCGCCGGGACGGCGTCGCGGGCCAGCGCCACCTCGTTGCCGTGCAGCACCACGTTCTCGGCCAGCGGCGTCCGGGCCGGCCGCCGCCCGAACCGCGTCTTCGGCGGCTCCACAGTGGACCGGAGTGCGACGTCGAGCGCGTACGCGATCGTGCGGCCCGCTCCGGAAAGCTTGCGGGCCAACGTGAACCGGTCGCCGAAGCCCAGCTCGGCGGCGACCAGCTCGGCTTCCGGCGCGGACAGGACGTCCCGCTCCCGCCGGATCTCGCGCCGCAGCTCGGTGCGGACGTCGAGCAGCAGCCCCTTCGCTTCCAGGAGTTCCTCGCCAGGGCGCGCGGTGAGCTGCGCCGCGGCGAGGGCTTCCAGGACCGCGAAGTCCCGCAGCCCGCCCCGGCCGTGCTTGAGGTCCGGTTCGGCGGACTGCGCGATTTCGCCGCTGCGGGTCCAGCGCTGCCGGACCGACGCCGTCATGTCCGGGATCTGCTTGCGCGCCGTGCGGCGCCACTGGTCCCGCGCCGCGGAGACCAGACGGCCGCTCAGCTCGGCGTCCCCGGCGAGGTGCCGGGCGTCGAGCAGGCCCATGGCCACGCGCAGGTCCTCCGAAGCGACCTTCAGCGCCTCACCCGGTGTGCGGACCGAGTGGTCGAGCCCGACTTTGGCGTCCCACAAGGGATACCAGAGCGCGTCCGCGATCTCGCCGACGCCGCTGTTGCCGTTGTGCACCAGCAGCAGGTCGAGATCGGAGAACGGCACCAGTTCCCGTCGGCCGAGCCCGCCCACGGCGACCAGCGCGACACCCGGTTCCGCGGTGTCGACGCCGGCCGCCGAGGCTCCCCTGCCCAGCCAGAATTCATAGAGGTCGACCAGGGCCGCCCGCAGTGCGGATGCCCCCAGCCGGCCGTGCCTGCCCTCGAGCAAACGCTCGGTGGCCTTGACCAGTTCGCCCCCGTCGGCCATTCCAGACGCCTTATAGGGCGTCCGTGCCGCGCTCGCCGGTCCGTACCCGGATGACGGTCTCCACCGGCGTCACCCACACCTTGCCGTCACCGATCTTGCCGGTGTGCGCGGCCGTGGTGATGGCCTCGAGGACCTTCTCCACGTTGGTGTCGTCGGTGACGACCTCCACCTTCAGCTTGGCCACGAAGTCGACCGAGTACTCGGCGCCGCGGTAGACCTCGGTGTGGCCCTTCTGCCGCCCGTAGCCCTGGACTTCGCTGACCGTCATGCCCAGCACGCCCAGCTGCTCCAGCGCGGAACGGACGTCGTCGAGCGTGAACGGCTTCACAATCGCCGTGATGAGCTTCATGCCTTGCTCTCCTCGAGTTTCGCGGCCGGGGTGGACTTGACCGGAATGGTGTTCGGCGAGCCGAGGCCGCCGCCCGTCCCGGTGAAGTCGTAGGCGCTTTCCGCGTGCTGGGCTTCGTCGATGCCGCTGACCTCGTCCTCGGCGCTGACGCGGAAGCCGCCGGCCTTCTTGATCACGAAGCCGATGATGAAGGAAAGCACGAAGGAGTACGCGAGCACCGCACCGGCGGCCGCGGCCTGCCGGCCCAGCTGGGTGAACCCACCGCCGTAGAACAGGCCGTCCGCACCGAGCGAGTTCACGCTGGTGGTGCCGAAGAAGCCGATCAGCAGCGTGCCGACGATGCCGCCGACCAGGTGGACGCCCACGACGTCGAGCGAGTCGTCGAAGCCGAACTTGAACTTGAGCGAGATGGCGAGCGCGCAGAGCGCACCGGCGATGAGGCCGATCGCGATGGCCCCGAGCGGGCTCACGAAACCACACGCGGGGGTGATGGCGACCAGACCGGCGACCGCGCCGGAGGCCGCGCCGAGGGTGGTCGGCTTGCCGAACTTGATCTGCTCGATCAGCAGCCAGCCGAGGACGGCCGCGGCGGTGGCGACGGTGGTGTTGGTGAACGCGACGGCGGCGAGGTCGTTGGCGGCCAGCGCCGAACCGGCGTTGAAGCCGTACCAGCCGAACCACAGCAGCGAAGCACCGAGGAGCACGAACGGAACGTTGTGCGGCCGTCCGGTGTCCTTCGGCCAGCCCTTGCGCTTGCCGAGCACGATCGCCAGCGCCAGGCCCGCGGCACCGGCGTTGATGTGGACCGCGGTACCACCGGCGAAGTCGAGCGCCTTGAGGTTGTTGGCGATCCAGCCGCCGACCGCGTTCTCGCCGATGAAGCCGTTGAAGGAGAACACCCAGTGCGCGACCGGGAAGTACACGACCGTCACCCAGACGACGACGAACAGCGTCCAGCCCCAGAACTTCGCGCGGTCGGCGATGGCGCCGGAGATCAGCGCGGGCGTGATGATCGCGAACATCAGCTGGAACATCACGAAGGCGAGCACCGGCAGCCCGTCCGAACCCGGCCAGGCGACCGCCGGCGAGGTGTCGGTGGCGGCGACCGCGAATCCGGCGAGCTTGCCGAAGGTGTTTTCGAGGCCGGCGAAGTGGAAGTTACCGAGGAAGCCTCCGAACGCGTCGTCGCCGAAGGACATCGAGAAGCCGTACAGGGCCCACAGCACCCCCACGACGGCCAGCGCGATGAAGTTCATCATCAGCATGTTCAGGACGCTCTTCGCGCGGACCATGCCGCCATAGAAGAACGCCAGTCCTGGGGTCATGAGCATGACCAGCGCGGCGCTGGCCAATACCCATGCGGTGTCTCCTGCGTTCAGCACAATCGTCCTCCCGTGCCCTGGGTTCGTGCGTTGGCAGTTTTGGCTCGCGGTGTTTCACGGGGCGGCGCGTGAGGTTTCGCCCGCGTGAACTGTCCGCGCCCGGTTGTTACGGCCAGGTTTCCCAGGACCCCTCCTGGAGTGTCCGGTTGCGAAACGTCGTGGTCGAATACCTCCATGACAGCGGCCGACCACGGGAATGACCCACTGCCACCTCCGGTCGTGGCGGCGCTGCGGTGTTCGGTCTGCGGCGACCCGATCGGACTAACCGGGCGCACGGTGCGTTGCGAAAACCGCCACTCATTTGATCTAGCCCGGCAGGGTTACGTGAACCTGTTGCACGCGCGAATCCCGGCCGGAACGGCGGACACCGCACCGATGGTCGCGGCCCGCGCGGACTTCCTCGCGTCGGGCGCCTACGAGCCCCTTGCCGACGAACTGGCCCGCGTCTGCGCGGAGGCCGAGGGGCTCGTCGTCGACGCCGGCGCGGGCACGGGGTACTACCTCGCGCGGGTGCTGGCGGCGTCGGAGGCGTTCGGCCTCGCGCTGGACGTCTCGGCGGTCGCCCTGCGGCGGGCGGCCCGCGCGCACCCCCGGCTGGGCGCGGCGGTGTGGAACCTGTGGGAGCCGTGGCCGGTGGGCGACGGCGTGGCGTCGGTCGTGCTGAACGTCTTCGCGCCGCGCAACGGGCCGGAGTTCCACCGCGTGCTGCGGCCCGGCGGCCTGCTGGTCGTCGCGGCGCCGGCCCCGGACCACCTCCGCGAGCTCGGCGACCTGGTCCTGGCCGTCGACGAACGCAAGGACGAACGCCTGGACGCCACCCTCGGCGAGTACTTCACGCGCACAGACCGCACGGAGGTCCGGCGCGAGGTGGAGCTGACACCGCGGCAGGTGCGCCAGGCCGTCGAGATGGGCCCCGCCGGGTTCCACCTGGACCGCGACGGCCGCCGGGAGCGCCTGGACGCGGTGCGGGAACCGCAGGTCGTCACGGTGTCGTTCACCGTGTCCACGTACCGGCGGCGCTGAGTCTGGGAAGGTGGAGGGGTGATGCCCGACTGGACCGCGTCCGCGACCCGGCTCGCGGACCCGGAGTGGGTCCGGGCCCGCATCGGCGGCGCCGCGAAGCTGTACGGCTGCGCGCGGCCCGAAGTGCTCGGGACGATCTGGTGGTACTCGCTCTCGTCGGTCCTGGTGGCCCCGGCGGTCGAAGGCCTGGTGGCCGGGACGCCGGTCGACCCGTCGCTGGACGCCGTCGAGCTGGACCTCGTCGCCGACGGACGGTTCCTCGGTGCCCGCTCCGCCCGCCGGCTCGACGGCGGCCTCCCCGAAGTGGGCGCCGCCCTCACCACCGCCCTCGGCACCGCGATCACCACCATCGCCGCCGTCTGCGGGGCGCGGGAGCGGGCGCTCGGAGCGATCGCCACCGACTCGATCGGCAACCGGCTGCTGTGGACGCCCGATCCGGAGCGCGCGATGGCGCTCGCCGGGCCGTTGGTCGCCGCGATCGGCCTGGGCCTGCCGAAGCCGCGTTTCGTGCGCGTCGGCCGCACCCCGGCCGTGCGGCGTGCTTCGTGCTGCCTGATCTACGAAGTCGGCAACCCCAAGTGCGTCAGCTGTCCGCGTCAGACGCCCGAAGAGCGCGAAGCACGCCTTCGCGCCGCCCTGGGTTAGAGAACCGCCAGCTCCAGCTTCCCCAGCCGCTCCGGGTCGGCGATGACGTCGATGCCCGTGACGCGGTCGCCGTCGACCTGGAACGCCAGGACCACCGCCAACCGCCCCTCGCGCACCATGAGCAGGCCGGGAGCGCCGTCGACCAGGGCGAGTTCGCTCGCGCGGGCGCGTTCGGACGCCAGGATCGCACCGCGGCGCACGCTCTCGACGCCGCGCAGCTCGATCGGCGCCGGGCTCGGGCCGACGAACCGGTCGGCGTGCAGCACCACGTCCGGGTCGAGCAGGGCCAGGAGTGCTTCGAAGTCGCCGCCGCGCGAGGCCGCCAGGAAGGCTTCGACGACCTTGCGCCGCCGTGGCAGGTCCGCGGCCGCGGTGGTCCCGCCCCGCACCCGGCGGCGGGCGCGGCTGGCGAGCTGCCGGGCCGCGGCCGGGGTCTTGCCGAGCACCGGGGCGATCTCGTCGAAGGGCACCGCGAACATGTCGTGCAGCACGAACGCGACGCGCTCGGCCGGGCCCAGCGCGTCGAGCACCACCAGCAGCGCCAGCCCGACGGTGTCGGCCAGCTCCGCCTCCTGCCCGGGGTCGCGGCGGTCGTCGTCCGGCTCGGGCTGTCCGTCGAGGGGCTCCTCGCGGTGGTTGCGGCGGGTGCGCAGCAGGGACAAGCACACCCGGGCGACCACGGTGGTCAGCCACGCGGGGAGGTTGTCGATCTCGCCGGCGTCGGTGCGGTGGAAGCGCAGCCACGTTTCCTGGACGGCGTCGTCGGCTTCGGCGGCCGAGCCCAGCATGCGGTAGGCGACCGCACGCAGCCGCGGCCGCTCCTGCTCGAACCGCTCGGTCAGCGCGTCCACTGTGTCCCGTTCCTTCCGCCGTGCGTCGTAGCAGTAGACCCCGCGGCGGCGGCCGATGTGACCGGAACGGACGTGATCCGGGTCATTCGGCGGCGGTGCGGCGCAGAACTCCGGCCAGCAGCGCCGCCGGCTCGGACATCGCCCCCGGCAGCCGCGCGAGCACCACCCGCCGCCGCTCCGACGGGCCGCCGCGGACCTCCAGCACCCGCACTCCGGGCGGCACGGCCCCGGCCAGCGAAGCGGGCAACGTCGTCAGCCCGCAGCCCGCGGCGACCAGGTTCAGCTTCGCCAGCCAGTCGCGGGCGGTGTGGGCGATCTCGGGCCGCTCGTCGAGCCCCGGCCACACGCCCATCAGCGTCTCCTCCCCCGCCTGCGGCCCGGCGATCCAGCGCTGCCCGCGCAGGTCCGCGACGTCGACCGGGCCGGCGCCGGCCAGTGGGTGCCCGGCGGGCACCGCGAGGCGGAGGCTGCGCTCGGCGAGCGTCTCGAGGCGCAACGCCGGGGTCTCGGCGTCCGGCGGCCGGAACGGCGGGACCGAGCCGAGCACGGCCAGGTCGAGCGTGCCCGCGCGCAGCGCCCGGACGAGGACCGGCGTCGTGCCTTCCCGGGTGACCACCGTGACGGCGGGATGTGTGCGCCGCAGCCCGGCGACGGCGCGGGGCACCAGCACCGCGCCCGCGCTGGGGAACCAGCCCAGGCGGACCGTGCCGGCGTCGGCGGGCAGCCCGGCCAGCTCGCGCCCGGCGGCGTCGATCTCGTCGAGCACCGCGATCGCCCGGCGCAGCACGATGGTGCCCGCCGCGGTGAGGCGGACGCCGCCGGGCCGCCGCTCCAGCACGGGCGTCCGGGCCACGCGTTCGAGGGACGCGATCTGCCGCGACACCGCGGACTGGGTGTATCCGAGCGCCGCCGCGGCCGCGGTGAGGGTGCCGCGTTCGGCGACCTCGCGGAACACGCGCAGGGCGACCAGGGAGACGTCACCGAAGTCCATGACGTTCACGCATACCACGGTTGCTTCTTTTTCGCTTTTCGCATGGCTGTCGTCGTCTTAGCGTGGCCGGTATGACCCGCATCGCCGTGGTGACCGGGGCCAACCAGGGCCTCGGCTTCGCCCTCGTCCGAGGCCTCGCGGCCCGGCTCAACCCCGAAGACCTCGTCCTGCTCACCGGCCGCGACGCCGGCCGGGTGGCCGCCGCCGCTTCCGCGGTCGCCACCGATCCGGCGACGCGCAGCCGCGTCGAAGGACGCGTCCTCGACGTCTCCGACCCCGATGCGGTCGCCCGCTTCGCCCGGCCGGCCGACATCGTGATCTCGAACGCCATCGGTCCCCTCGACCCCGGCCGCCCGCAGGGCGAGCAGGCCGACGTGTTCCTCGACGTCGCCAACGGCGGCACGCACGCGGTGCTGCGGTCGTTCGGCCCGGTCCTGCGGCCGGGTGGGCGGCTGCTCGTCGTCGCCAGCTCGCTCGGCACCCTGGACCACCTGCCCGAGCCGCTGCGGCCGCGCTTCGACGGCGTCTCGCTGGACGAGGTGGAGAAGGCGGTCGAGGACTGGCGCACGGCGATCCACGACGGCACGGCCGCCGGGCAGGGCTGGCCGGAGTGGATCAACGTGCCGTCGAAGGTGGCGCAGGTCGCGGCGGTCCGCGCGGTGGCGGCCGAGCGCCGGGCGGCGGACCTCGCGGCCGGAACGCTGGTGGCGGCGGTCTGCCCGGGCCTGGTCGACACGCGCGCGTCGCGGCCGTGGTTCAGCGACTTCAGCCAGGCCCGGACCCCGGACGAAGCGGCGCGGCCGGTGCTGGACGTGGTGTTCGCCGACGTCGACCCGGCAACCTACGGCGAGCTGGTCCGGTTCGGCCGCGTGCTGCCGTGGCACTGACCGGGTTCAGAGCACGCAGAACTCGTTGCCCTCGGGATCGGCCATCACGAAGTGGTCGGGACGGCCGTCCAGCTTGTCCTCGCGCAGGACGGTCGCCCCGGCGGCGGTCAACCGGGCGACCGCTTCGACGACCCGCTCCCAGCGCGTCTCCCACGGCACCTCGCGGCCGCCGCCGGCCTGGACGTCCAGGTGGACGCGGTTCTTCGTGACCTTGCCTTCGGGGACCTTGAGGAAGCTCAGGCTCGGCAGGACGCCCTCCGGATCGGTCAGGTACGCGCCGTCGTCCCACTCGTCCTCGGGCACGCCGTGCTGGGTGAACCACGCTTCCCAGCTCGCGAACCCGGCCGGGGGCGGGCGTTCGATGTAGCCGAGGGCCACCGCCCAGAACCTCGCCAGTGCGCGGGGGTCCGCGCAGTCGATCGTCACGCTCCAGGCCACCGTCACGGAAGGGAGCGTAACCGCAAGAGGTGACGGGCACCGCGCGTAACAAGACCGGTTGCCCGCACGACATCCCCGGCACGTTGCCCCGGCCGGGAGGGTGGGCGAGCATTCGCATGGACATCGCCGTTTCCGTGACCGACCCTGCGCTGCAGGAGTCGTTGCTCGACTGGCTGCGCGGCGACCCCGAGCTGAGACCGGCGGTGAAGAGCCGCCACGCGGCCCCGAAGCCGGGCGAACTGGGAACGATCGCCGACGCGATCCTGATCTCGGTCGGCAGCGGCGGCGCCCTGACCGTGCTCGCCTCCGCGTTGAAAGCCTGGGTGCAGCGGCCGCGCGGCAAGCACGTCGTCCTCCGGGTGAGCCGCGGGGAAAACGGTGCGCAGACCACGGAGATCGAGGCCGACCGGGTCGGCTCGGACGACATCGAAGCGATCCTCGACCGCTTGTTCCGGGAGGGCGAATCGCCATGACGTCCGGGGTCCGGGACGAAGCGCGCGTGGTCCTCATCGGCACGTCCCAGTACACCGACGAGCGCCTCCCGCCCATTCCCGTCGTCGAACGGTGCCTGCACGACATGCGGGACGTCTTCACCGATCCGGGGCACGGGCTCGTCCCGGCCGAGCACTGCACCGTCCTGCTCGACGAGCCGGACATCGCCCAGCTGGGACGGCGGATCCGCGAGGCGATGGCGGGCGCGACGGGTCTCCTGGTGGTCTACTTCGTCGGCCACGGCATCATCGGCCGCCGGCACGAGCTGTACCTCGGCCTGCCCGACAGCGACCTGGAACACCCCATCTTCGGGTCTCTGTCCTACGACGCGCTGCGAGACCAGATCCTGGACAGCCCGGCGCGCACGAAGGTCGTCATCCTGGACTCCTGCTATTCGGGCCGGGCCATGGGGGAAACGCTCGCCGACCCGGTGGGGGCGGTCGTCGGCCAGCTCGACATCGACGGCACCTACCTGATCACGTCCGCCCAGCGCGACCAGGTCGCCCTCGTGCTCGACGGCGAGCCGCACACCGCGTTCACCGGCCGGCTGCTGCGGGTCCTGAAGACGGGGATCCCGGAAGCGGGCGAATACCTGACGGTCGACGACGTCTTCCAGCACCTGTCGGCCATGATGACGGCCGCCGGGTTGCCGCGGCCGCAGAAGCGCGGGAGCCAGAACTCGGGCTTGTTCCGGATCGCGCGCAACCACGCCATCTCGGCCGAGAGCGAAGAGGACCTCGACGGCCGGATCGCGGAGATCATCCGGCGGGGCCGGGCGGAGAGCTGGGCTCACCAGCTGCCTGACCTGCGGAAGATCCTGGCTCGTCAGCAGACCCTCCTCGGTGATCGGCATGGGAAGGTCTGGCGGACCGAGCAGCTCGTCGCCCACGCGATCGGCGAGGGCGGTGATCCGGCGGAGGCGGCCGACCGGCTGCGGACCCTGCTCGCCCGGCAATCCGCCGAGCTCGGTGCCGAGCACACCGACGTACTGCGGTCGCGGCACCTCCTCGCGGTGAACCTCGGTGAGTCCGGGTTGCGCGAGGAAGCGATCACGCTGCTTCGCGCGCTGCTGCCCGACATGCGCCGCGTCTTGGGCCACCTCGACCCGGCGTGCTGGCGGGCTCAGCACGTCCTCGCGATCGACCTCGCCCTGACGGGCCGGCTCGAGGAAAGTGCCGCTCTGCTGCGGGAACTGCTGACCATGCAGAAGATCCACCTCGGCGAAGAGGCGCCGCAGACCGCTTGGGTGTCGAGGGACCTGATGCTGCTTTCGCCGGAGGCCGCGGATGTTTGAGCGCTTCACCGATCGAGCGCGGAACGTCATCATCCGGGCCCAGGCGGCGGCCAAGAGCCTGAACCACAACTACATCGGAACCGAACATCTCCTCATGGCGATGGCCGACGACGGCGAAGCGACCGCCGGCCGGGCACTGCGGCACCACGGTCTCACCGTCGAGATGATCCGCTGGGGGGTGGAAGAGATCATCGGGCTGGGCACCCGCATCCCCGAGGGACAGGCTCCGTTCACCCCGCGGGCGAAAAAAGTCCAGGAGCTCGCCCTGCGGGAAGCCCTGCGGCTCAGCCACGACTACGTCGGAACGGAACACCTCCTGCTCGGGCTGATCCGCAAAGGCGATGGGGTCGCCGTCCAGGTACTGGCCAAGCTGGACATCCCGCTGGAGGGACTCCGCCAAACCACCCTGAACCTCATCTCCGATCCGGAGCCGATTCCGGCAGCGGAACCGGCGAAACCGGCACTGCGCCGGCCGGGGCGCAGTCTCACCGGCCTGGCTCACGACGGCGCCTTGGCACCCATCGTCGGCCGGGCCAAGGAGATCGACCGGGTCGTCCAGGTCCTCTGCCGCCGGACCCGGCACAATCCGGTGCTCGTCGGCGAGCACGGAGTCGGCAAGACCGCCATCTTCGATGGTCTCGCTCAGCGGATCGTCGCCGGTGAAGTGCCGGAGCGGCTCAAAGGCAAAGAAGTTCACGCCCTTGCCCATGATGGCCGCGAAGACGGAGACCTGCGCAAAGCTCTGGCCGAAGTCCGGGCCCGCGAAGACGTCATCCTCCTGCTCGACGACATCTCGGAGCTGCTGCACGGCAAACACGCCGAGATCCTGAGCTCGGCCGTGCTGCGCGGTGACGTCCTGGTCGGGTGCACCGCGACACCCGAAAGCTATCGCCGGGTGAACGCGGAAAGCCCCGCACTGGCCCAGCTCTTCCAGCCGATCCAGGTGGTGGAGATGTCCACGGAAACCGCCGTGGCGGTGCTCCGCGTCATGCGCGGCCGTCTCGCCGACCACCACCACCTCGTGATCGAGGACGAGGTGCTGACCAAGGCCGTGGAGCTGGCCTCGCGGTACGACCGGCGGCACCGGCTGCCCAGAAGCGCCCTCGATCTCATCGACGAGGCCTGCGCCCGGACCGCCGGATCGTCGAGCCTGGGCGAGGCGGACCTCAGCCGGACCATGCAGGACCTGCGCAACGAGTGGAAGATCGAAGCGGAACTCCTGGGCGCGATCGAGCCGGCCCACCGCGGGCCGGCGGCGCGGCCGGTACCGGCCGCGTTCCTGCAGGTCTACGGCGGTGTGGACACCGAGATCTGGCGGATCGGCTGAGCCCACCCGGTGGAACGGGATGGCGACGCCCCGAGCCCGCCCGTACCGTGAACCACGATGAGTGAACGCAGCTGGGGCTTCCGCACCCGCGCCCTGCACGCGGGCGGCACGCCCGACCCGGCGACCGGCGCGCGGGCCGTGCCGATCTACCAGACCACGAGCTTCGTCTTCGAAGACGCCTCCGATGCCGCGAACCTCTTCGCGCTGCAGAAGTACGGCAACATCTACAGCCGGATCGGGAACCCGACCGTCGCCGCCTTCGAAGAACGGATCGCCAGCCTCGAAGGCGCGATCGGCGGGGTCGCCGCCGCCAGCGGCCAGGCCGCCGAGTTCCTCACCTTCAGCGCGCTCACCGAGGCCGGCGACCACATCGTGTCCGCGAGCGGGCTCTACGGCGGGACCGTCACCCAGCTCACCGGCACGCTCCGGCGCTTCGGCGTCGAGACGACGTTCGTCAGCGGCGGCATCGACGACTACGCCGCCGCCATCACCGACCGGACGCGGCTGCTCTACACCGAGGTCATCGGCAACCCCGGCGGCGGCATCGCCGATCTCGCCGCGCTGGCGGACCTCGCCCACTCCCACGACATCCCGCTGGTCGTCGACGCGACGCTCGCGACGCCGTACCTGTGCCGCCCGATCGAGCACGGCGCCGACATCGTGCTGCACTCGGCGACGAAGTTCCTCGGCGGGCACGGGACCACGCTCGGCGGGATCGTCGTCGAGTCCGGGAAGTTCGACTGGGGCACCGGGAAGTTCCCGCGGATGACCGAAACCGTCGACAGCTACGGCGGCCTGAAGTACTGGGAGAACTTCGGCGAGTACGCGTTCTGCACCCGGCTGCGCGCCGAGCAGCTGCGGGACATCGGCGCGGTCCTGTCGCCGCACTCGGCTTTCCTTCTGCTGCAAGGGGTCGAGACGCTGCCGCAGCGGATGGACGCCCATGTCGCCAACGCCAAGGCGGTCGCCGAGCACCTCGAAGCGGACCCGCGCGTGGCCTGGGTGTCCTACGCCGGGCTGCCGTCGCACCCGCACCACGACCTGGCGCGGAAGTACCTGCCGGCCGGACCGGGCGCGGTGTTCTCCTTCGGCATCGACGGCGGCCGCGCTTCCGGCGAGAAGTTCGTCGAATCGGTGGAACTGCTGTCGCACCTGGCGAACGTGGGCGACGCGCGGACGCTCGTCATCCACCCGGCGTCGACCACCCATGCCCAGCTCTCGGAGGCGCAGCTCGCGGCCGCGGGCGTCGGCCCCGACCTGATCCGGCTGTCGGTGGGCCTGGAGGACGTCGACGACATCCTCTGGGACCTCGACCAGGCGCTCGGCAAGGCGGTGGCCGGATGACGTACGACGTCGGCGCGGTCGAGCGCCGGGCGATCCTGCGGCGGACGAAGTCGGTGACGCTGGTCGGCGCGTCGGCCAACCCGGCGCGGCCCAGCTACTTCGTCGCGACCTACCTGCTCTCGTCGACGCGCTACGAGGTCAACTTCGTCAACCCGCGGCTCGACACGCTGTTCGGGAAGCCGGTGTACGCGTCGCTGAAGGACGTCCCGGGCGAACCGGACCTGGTCAGCGTCTTCCGCAGGCACGACGACCTGCCGCAGGTGGCCGAGGAGGTCATCGACGCCGGCGCGCGGACGCTGTGGCTGCAACTCGGGTTGTGGCACGAGCCGGTGGCCGACCGGGCGCGGGAGGCGGGCCTGGACGTCGTGATGAACCGGTGCGTCAAGATCGAGCACGCGCGGTTCGCCGGCGGGCTGCACCTGGCCGGGTTCAACACGGGCGTGATCAGCTCGCGGCGGCAGTCGGCGCCGTAGGGAAGACCGCGGTGGCTGCCGCTGTTGGCCCGGATATGACTTTCGGGATCACGTTCTCCGGCGGCCCGACCGCCCTTCTGGAGCTGGGCGGCGTCCGGCTGCTCACCGACCCGACGTTCGACCCGCCCGGCGACCACCCGATCGGCGAGCGCGTGCTGGTCAAGACCGAGGATTCGGCGCTGACCGAGGAGGCGGTCGGGGCGGTGGACGCGGTGCTGCTGTCGCACGACCAGCACCCCGACAACCTCGACGACCGCGGCCGCGCGTACCTGACGACGGTGCCGTTGACGTTGATCACGCCGAGCGGGGCCGAGCGGCTCGGCGGGACGGCGCGGGGCCTGGAGCCGTGGGAGTCGGCGCAGGTGGGCCCGCTGACCGTCACGGCGGTTCCGGCGCTGCACGGGCCTTCCGGAGCGGCACGGCTCACCGGGGACGTCACGGGCTTCGTGCTGACCGGCGACGGGCTGCCGACGGTGTATGTGAGCGGGGACAACGCGTCGGTCGACCTGGTGCGCGAGATCGCGGAACGGTTCCGGGTGGACATCGCGGTGCTGTTCGCCGGCGCGGCCCGGACGCCGTTGTTCGACGGGGCACCGCTGACGCTGACCAGCGTGGACGCGGTCGAGGCCGCGAAGGTGCTCGGGGCGGCGAAGGTGGTTCCGCTGCACTTCCGGGGCTGGGGGCACTTCAGCGAGGGGCCGGACACGCTGCAGGAAGCCTTCGACGCGGCGGGGCTGGCGGACCGGCTCGTGCTGCTCGAACCCGGGCAGCGCGCGGAGGTCTGACGCGGCTGTTCTCCGACCCTATGGCTAGATGCCTCATCGATGTGGCAGTTGGCCATAGGGGCGGAGAACAGGGCACAGCGCGGGCCCGAACGGGGGCCGTGAGAGGCTGGCGGCATGGCCAAGCCGACCCCGCTGCAGTTCCGGAACCTCCTCGTCGCCGCCCTCGCGGCGGCGGGCTTCGTCTGGAGCGTCGTCGTCGGCATGCAGTGGTGGGTCAGCGCGATCATCGGCTGCGCGTGCGTCCTGTCGCTCGCCTCCGCTTACCTCAACCGCCCCGACGCGAGCTAGCGCGTCTTCGCGAACCGGGCCTTCAGGTTCGTGCGACCCGCTTCCGTGAGCCGGCCGAACAACCGCAGCCGCGCCAGGCCGCCGTCCGGGTAGATGTCGAGGCGGGCCTCCGACACCTCCGGGCCGTCCGGCAGGGCGAACCGGTGCCGCGTGTCCGGCTGCAGGCGTGTCTTCGGCAGCAGCGGGACCCACTCGCCGTACGTCTCCCGGCCGCTCACCGACGCCCAGCCGGGCGCATTGCCCTTCAGGTTGCTGGTGTCCAGCTCCACGAACCGGACGATCCCGGCGCCGGCCAGCCGCAGCGTCACCCAGTCGTTGCCGTCGTCGCGGCGGCGGGCCGTCTCCCAGCCTTCCGCCTGGTGGGCCGCCAGGCCCGGCGAGAGGATGTTGTTGGGCGACGAATAGAACCGGTTGCTGCAGCCCGTCACGATCGCGCCGTTCTCCAGCGCCGCCAGGTCGAGCGCGTCCAGGTCCAGCAGGGCGGGGTCCGGGATCGGGGCACCGTGCACGCGCAGGCGCGCCACTCCCCCGTCCGGGTGCTGTGTCAACCGGACGTGCGTGTAGCGCCGGGACCCGTTGACCGCGTAGAAGTTCTCCGTGTGGCCCGCGGCCGGCGCGCGGTCGACCAGGACGTCCCAGTCCGCCGCGGCCACCTCCGCCGCCGACGGGTAGCCCGGGAGCGACGTCGCTTCGACCGAGACGAACGGCGGGTAGTTGCCCTTGAAGAACGCCGTGTCGACGATGACGCCGGCGACCGTGCCGGCCAGGCCGAGCCGCACGATGGCCTGGTCGTCACCCGGTTCGCGGTGGCGGCGGGTCTCCCAGCCGTCGTAGACCTGGCCCTTCGGCCCGAACGTCTCCGCGCGGTGCGCCGGCGCCCACGGGTTGACCAGGTTCTCCTTCTCGGCGAACAGCTCGTCGGTCGCCCACATCACCGTCCCGCCGAAGCGGCGGGAGGCGAGGTCGGGCAGTTCTGTCCACTCCGGACGGTCGGTCACACGGTCTCCATTTCAGCAGTTGCCCCGGGTCCGCAGCGCGCCGCGCGGCTCGTCGCCGGTGATTTCGGTGCCCCGCAGCCAGGTCGAGCGCACCACGCCGGCGAGCGGCCGCCGGTCGTAGGCGCTGACCGGGTTGCGGTGCTTCAGTTTCGCGACGTCGACCACGAACGCCTCGTCCGGCGCGAACACGCAGAAGTCGGCGTCGTAGCCCACCGCGAGGTGGCCCTTGCGGCGCATCCCGGCCTGCGCGGCCGGGCGCTCGGCCATCCAGCGGACGACGTCGGCGAGCGCGAAACCGCGCTGCCGCGCCTGCGTCCAGATCGCAGGCAGCCCCAGCTGCAGGCTGGAAATCCCGCCCCACGCCTGGCCGAAGTCGCCGCTGTCGAAGCGCTTCAGCTCCGGCGTGCACGGCGAGTGGTCGCTGACGATCGTGTCGATGACACCGTCGGCGAGGCCCTGCCAGAGCAGCTCGCGGTTGGCCGCCTCGCGGATCGGCGGGCAGCACTTGAACTGCGTCGCGCCGTCGCGGATCTCCTCGGCGACGAAGCTGAGGTAGTGCGGGCACGTCTCCGCCGAGAGGGCCACGCCGTCGCGGCGCGCGGCGGCGATCAGCGGCAGTGCGTCCGAAGAGGACAGATGCAGGATGTGCGCGCGGGCGTTGGTGCGCCGGGCCGCCTCGATCACCTGCGAGATCGCGAGGTTCTCGGCTTCGCGCGGCCGCGAGTGCAGAAAGTCGACATAGCGACCGCCGTGCGGCTCGGGTGCCTCGTCGATCTCGTGGGCGTCCTCGGCGTGGACGATCATGAGCGCACCGAAGGAGCTCAGCTCCCGCAACGCTTCGTCGAGCCCGGCCGGGTCGAGCGGCGGGAACTCGTCGACGCCGGAGTGCAGCAGGAAGCACTTGAAGCCGAACACCCCGGACTCGTGCAGGCCGCGCAGCTCTCCGGCGTTGCCGGGAATGGCGCCGCCCCAGAAGCCGACGTCGACGTGCACCCGGCCGGCCGCGGCCTTGCGCTTGACCTCCAGTGCCGCGACGTCGACGGTCGGCGGCAGGCTGTTCAGCGGCATGTCCACGATCGTGGTCACCCCGCCCGCGGCGGCCGCGCGGGTCGCCGTCTCGAAGCCCTCCCACTCGGCGCGGCCGGGGTCGTTGACGTGGACGTGCGTGTCGACCAGCCCCGGCAGCAGCACGACGTCGTCGCCGAGGTCGAGGACGCGGTCGCCGGCCAGCGCCGCGCCGCCGGGTTCGACCGCGACGATCCGGCCGCCGTCGACGCCGACGGTCGCGGGGACTTCGCCCGCGGCCGTCACGGCCCGGGCGGCGCGCACCACAAGATCCATCCGAAGCCCTTCGTCGGGAGAAATGACACCGCCGATTTCACAGACCGGAAAGACGGTTTCGCAAAACGACAGTAACCACGGCCCGCGCCGCTCGTCAACGACAGCCGCGGCGCGTTACGGTCATCCCGTGCGGCTTGAGGCGGAGTTCACCAGCGAACCGTTCCACGGCGAAGGTTCGCCGCCCGAGCACGCCGTCGCCGCCCGCGACGCCGCCGCGGAAGCCGGGCTGGACACCGATTTCGGCCCGCTCGGCACCCTCGCCCGCGGTGAGGCGAAGGAGCTGCTCGAAGCGCTGCCGTCGATCGCGAAGGCGGCCCTGGACGGCGGCGCCACGCGGGTCACGCTGCAGCTGCGCCGGGCCGACGACCCGGGCAGCCCGCCCGTCGTCGAGCTGAACGACGCACTGGCCCGGCTGATCGCCGACGTCGAGCGGGAACTGGGCGCCAAGCTGGGCGAACTCGACCGCGCGGGCAAGCAGCGCGCGGTGCGGCTGCTGCGCGAACGCGGCGCCTTCGGCCTGCGGAAATCCGTCTCGTCGGTGGCCGACGCGCTGGGCGTCACGCGGTTCACCGTCTACAACTACCTCAACCGGGAAGCCGACTGACCAGCACCTTCAACAAAATGTTGACGGAACTCCGGCGCCGACGTACGGTCAGCCCGTGCTGCTCACCGAGTTCAACACCACCGACGTCCGCCCGCTGCTGACGGAATGCCTCGCCGTGCCCCGGTGGGTCGACGCCGTGCTGGTGGGGCGGCCGTACGCCGATCTCGACGCGCTGAAAGCCGCCGCCGACCTGCCGCTGAGCAGCGAGGAGATCCGGCAGGCGATGGCTGCGCACCCGCGGATCGGGGAGAAACCGGCGAGCGGCTGGGCGAACTCCGAACAGTCCGGTGTGGACAATCCGGACGCCTTCGCGGCGGCGAATGCCGAGTACGAAGCCAAGTTCGGGCACGTCTACCTGGTCTGCGCGAGCGGCCGCAGCGGCGGCGAACTGCTGAAGATCCTGCGCGACCGGCTGCACAACGACCCGGCGACCGAACTGGCCGTCGCCGGCCGGGAGCTGCTGAAGATCGCCTCGTTGCGGCTGGCCAAGGCGGTGACGGCGTGAGCCTCGTGACGACCCACGTCCTCGACACGGCTGCCGGGCGCCCCGCCGCGGGTATCGCCGTCCGCTTCGAAACCGCCGGCGGGAAGCCGATCGCCGAGGGCCGCACCGACGACGACGGCCGCATCCGCGACCTCGGCCCGGAAACCCTTTCGCCGGGCACCTACCGGTTGGTCTTCGACACCGGCGCCTACCTGGGCCCGGACGCGTTCTTCCCGGAGGTCGCGCTGACGTTCCGGATCACCGACCCCGCGGCGCACCACCACGTGCCGCTCCTGCTCAGCCCGTTCGCCTATTCGACCTACCGAGGGAGCTGACCGTGGCCATCACCCTGGGCCCCAACCAGTACGGCAAGGCGGAGGTCCGCCTGGTCACGGTGCGCCGCGACGGCCCGGTGCACCACCTCAAGGACCTGACGGTGTCGACCTCCCTGCGCAGCGAGCTGGCCGCGACGCACCTGACCGGCGACAACGTCGGGGTGCTGGCGACGGACACGCAGAAGAACACCGTGTACGCCTTCGCGAAGGAGGCGCCGGTCGGCGAGATCGAGGACTTCGGGCTGCGCCTGGCCCGGCACTTCGTGGGCACGCAGGAGAACATCACCGGGGCACGCGTCAAGATCGACGAGCACGGCTGGGACCGGATCGCCGTCGGTGGTTCGCCGCACGACCACGCGTTCAGCCGCTCCGGCGACGAGCGCCGCACGACGGCGGTGACGATCCAGGACGGCCGCGCGTGGGTGGTTTCGGGTATCGACGGCCTGACGCTGCTGAAGTCCACGGGGTCGGAGTTCCACGGCTTCCCGCGCGACGAGTACACGACCCTCGCCGAGACGAACGACCGGATCCTGGCCACCGCGGTCACGGCCCGGTGGCGCTACCAGGGCTCGGCGATCGACTGGGCTTCGTCGCACGCCGAGATCCGGCGCGTGCTGCTGGAGACGTTCGCGACGAAACACAGCCTTTCGCTGCAGCAGACGCTGTATGCGATGGGGGCGGCGGTGCTCGAGACCCGCGAAGAGGTCGCCGAGGTGCGGTTGTCGTTGCCGAACAAACACCACTTCCTGGTGGACCTCAGCCCGTTCGGGTTGAAGAACGACAACGAGGTGTTCTACGCCGCGGACCGGCCGTACGGCCTGATCGAGGGCACGATCCTGCGCGACGACGCCGAAGATCCGGGGCCGGCCTGGGACCTCCACTGAGTTGATAGAACGCTCTATCATCGAACGGTGGCAGGGACCAAGGACCGCATCATGGCCGCCGGCGCCGAGCTCTTCCGGCGCAACGGCTACGCCGGCACCGGGCTGAAGCAGATCGTCGCCGAGGCCAACGCGCCCTTCGGGTCGCTCTACCACTTCTTCCCCGGCGGGAAGGAACAGCTCGGCGAAGAAGTCGTCCGCACCTCGGGGCTCGCCTACATCGCCCTCTTCGACCTCTTCATCGCCCCGGCCGCGGACCTCGTCAGCGGCATCGAAGCCTTCTTCGCCGCCGGGGTCGCGACCCTCGAAGCCACCGACTACGTCGAAGGGTGCCCGATCGCGACCGTCGCCCTCGAGGTCGCCTCCACCAACGAGCCGCTCCGGAAGGCCACCGCCGACGTCTTCACCGCCTGGATCGACGCCGGGACCGAGAAGTTCGCGCGGTTCGGGCTCAGCCGGGAAGCCGCGCGGACCCTCACCATCACCGCCGTCAACAACCTCGAAGGCGCCTTCGTCCTCTGCCGCTCACTGCGCGACACCGAAGCCATGGCCGTTGCCGGGGCCGCGACCGTCGACGTCGCCCGGCGGCTCCTCGGAGAGAGCCCGCAACTCCAACCCGGACTGGACAAAAGTTACCAACATGGCGCTTGACCACGTGGGGATCCACCACGGATCCTGATTGGTGGTCTAGTCCTCCTGCCTCACAACGCCGTCCGGTTGGAGTCGCCATGCGCCGCGCCCTCGCCATCGCCGCCGCCGTCACCACCGCAGCCGCCGCCTCGATCGCGAGCCCGGCCACCGCCCTCGAAAACGGCCTCGCCCGCACCCCGCCGATGGGCTGGAACACCTGGAACACTTTCGAGTGCAACATCAACGAGACCCTCGTCAAGCAGACCACCGACCTGATGGTCGGCACCGGGATGCGGGACCGCGGCTACACCTACGTCAACCTCGACGACTGCTGGATGGCCCGATCCCGCGACGGCGCGGGCAACCTCGTCGCCGATCCCGCGAAGTTCCCCAGCGGTCTCAAGGCGCTCGGCGACTACATCCACGCCCGCGGCATGAAGTTCGGCATCTACGAAAGCGCCGGCACGATGACGTGCCAGAGCTACCCCGGCAGTCTCGGCCACGAACAGGCCGACGCCGCCCTCTTCGCGAGCTGGGGCGTCGACTACCTCAAGTACGACAACTGCTTCAACAACGGCAGCAACAGCCAGGAGGACTACATCCGGCGCTACTCGGCGATGCGCGACGCGCTGAGGGCGACCGGCCGCCCGATCGTCTACAGCATCTGCGAATGGGGTGACTTCGCCCCCGTGAGCTGGGCGGCGGACGTCGGCAACCTGTGGCGCACCACCGGTGACATCACCAACAACTGGGGCACCGTCGACGCGATCTACCGCCAGAACGTCGGGCTCGCCTCCGCCGCGAGGCCGGGCGCCTGGAACGACCCGGACATGCTCGAGGTCGGCAACGGCATGGGCTTCAAGGAGGACCGCGCGCACTTCACGCTCTGGGCGGCGATGGCCGCGCCGCTCATCGCGGGCGCCGACCTGCGCTCGGCGAGCGTCGCCACCTTCTCCGTCTACCTCGACCCGGACGTCATCGCCGTCGGCCAGGACTCCCTCGGCAAGCAGGCCCGGCGGATCGCGACCGGAGACGGCATGGACGTGCTCGCGAAACCCCTCCGGGGCGGCGACGTGGCCGTGGTGCTGCTCAACGAGAACACCACCGCCCGCACGATTTCGACGACGGCCGCCGCGGCCGGGCTGGCCGCCGCGTCGAGCTACCGGCTGACCAACCTGTGGTCGAAGGAGGTCACCACGACCAGCGGCGCGATCAGCGCGAACGTCCTGCCGCACAGCACGGTCGCCTACCGCGTGAAAGCCGGCGCGCACGGCACCAGCACCGACGCCACGCAGCCGATCCAGGGCGCCTCCTCGGCGCGGTGCATCGACGTCAGCGGTGGCTCGGCGACGCCCGGCACCCCGGTCGACATCTGGGACTGCGGCGGCGGCCCCGTCCAGGGCTGGACGTTCACGAGCGCCGGCGAGCTCAAAGCCGGCGGGCTCTGCCTGGACGCCTTCGGCGGCGCCAGCGCCTCCGGGACCGGGCTCGTCGTCTGGGACTGCCACGGCGGCGGGAACCAGAAGTTCCGGCTGGAGGCCGACGGCTCGATCACCCAGGCCGGGCTGTGCGTCGACGTCACGGGCGGCGACAAGCCCGCCGGCAACGTCAACGGCACCCGGCTCGAGCTCTGGGGCTGCAACGACGGCGCCAACCAGAACTGGAGCCTGAAGTGACTCAGGTGCCCGTGAGGTGCTCCGGCCGCACCGGGACGCGGGTGAGCGCGAGCCCGGTCGCGGCCCGGATCGCGGCCACGATCGCCGGCGTCGACGAGATCGTCGGCGGCTCGCCCACCCCGCGCAGGCCGTAGGGCGCGTGCGGGTCGGGACGCTCCAGGACGTCGATGGTCATCGGCGGCATGTCCAGCACCGTCGGGATCAGGTAGTCGGTGAAGGAAGGGTTCCGGATCTTCCCGCCGGAGGTCTGGATCTCCTCCATCACCGCGAGCCCGAGCCCCTGCGCCGAGCCGCCCTGGATCTGGCCCAGCACGGCTTGGGGGTTCAGCGCCTTGCCGACGTCCTGGGCGCAGTCCAGCGCGACCACCTTGACCAGGCCCAGCTCGGTGTCGACGTCGACGACCGCCCGGTGCGCGGCGAACGCGTACTGCACGTGCGCGGTCCCCTGGCCGGTCTCCGGGTCCAGTGCGGACGTCGGCCGGTGCCGCCACTCGATCGTCTCGTCGTAGACGTCTTCGCCGAGGACGTCCACCAGGTCGGCGACCACCTGGCCGTCGGCCGCGACGAGCTTGCCGCCGACCACCCGCACCAGGGTGTCGAACCGGGACAGCAGCCGCGCCCGCACCGCCACGCAGGCGGCCTGCACCGCGCCGCCGGTGACGTAGGTCTGGCGCGACGCCGACGTCGAGCCGCCGTTGCCGATCGAGGTGTCCATCGGCAGGACCGTCACCCGGTCGACGCCGAGTTCGGTGCGGACGATCTGCTGCATGATCGTCACCAGGCCCTGGCCGACCTCGCAGGCCGCGGTGTGCACGGTCGCGGCCGGCTCCCCGCCGACCAGCTGCAGCCGCACGCGGGCCGTCGAGTAGTCGTCGAAGCCTTCGGAGAAGCAGACGTTCTTGATCCCGACCGCGTACCCGACCCCGCGGACGACGCCTTCGCCGTGGGTCGTGTTCGACACCCCGCCCGGCATGTGCCGCAGGTCGAACGGCCGCTCCGGCGGCATCGGCAGGTCGCGGAGGCGGGTCAGCAGCTCGGCGACCGGCGCTTCCGCGTCGACGACCTGGCCGGTCGGCATCAGGTCGCCTTCGCTCATCGCGTTGCGGACGCGGATCTCCACCGGGTCGAGACCGCAGGCCGCGGCGAGCTTGTCCATCTGGGACTCGTAGCCGAACGCCGCCTGCACCGCGCCGAAGCCGCGCATGGCGCCGCACGGCGGGTTGTTCGTGTACGTGCCCCAGCAGTCCACCGAGACGCTGTCCACTTTGTACGGCCCGACGCCGAGCGTCGCCGCGTTCGCGACCACCGCGCCCGTCGAGGACGCGTACGCGCCACCGTCGAGGTACAGGCGCGTCTTCACGTACACGAGCCGGCCGTCGCGGGTGGCGCCGTGCTCGTAGTACATCTTCGCCGGATGGCGGTGGACGTGCCCGTAGAAGGACTCTTCGCGGTTGTAGACCATCTTCACCGGCTTGCCGGTGTGCAGGGCCAGCAGGCACGCGTGCACCTGCATCGACAGGTCTTCCCGGCCGCCGAACGCCCCGCCGACGCCGCCGAGCGTGAGCCGCACCTTCTCGACCGGGAGGCCCAGGGCGGCGACGATCTGCTGCTGGTCGACGTGGAGCCACTGCGTCGCGACGTACAGGTCGACACCGCCTTCGGTGTCCGGCACGGCGAGCCCGGACTCGGGGCCGAGGAAGGCCTGGTCCTGCATGCCGACCTCGTAGACGCCGGAGACGACCACGTCGGCGTCGAGGTCCTGCGGCCCACGGCGGATCTTCACGTGCCGGACGACGTTGCCCCCTTCGTGCAGCGAAGGCCCTTCGCCCGCGACAGCCGCTTCGGAGTCCGTCACGGGAGAAAGCTCTTCGTAGGTGACGGCGATCCGCTTCATCGCGCGGCGCGCGGTCTCCGGGTGGTCGGCGGCGACCAGCGCCACCGGCTCGCCCTGGTAGCGCACGACGTCGGACGCGAGCACCGGCTGGTCGGCGTGCTCGAGGCCGTAGCGGTTGACGCCCGGGACGTCCTCGTGCGTCAGCACCGCGTACACCCCGGGCACGGCGAGGGCTTCCGCGATGTCGATCGAGGCGATCCGCGCGTACGGGTGCGGGCTGCGCAGCGTCACGCCCCACACCATGTCCTCGTGCCACAGGTCCGAGGAGTAGGCGAACTCGCCGCGGACCTTCACCGTGCCGTCGGGGCGCTGCGGCGAGGTGCCGACGCCGTTCGCGGTCGTCGTCGTGACGGCGGTGGTGCTGGTCATCTGGCCTCCCGCAACCGGGCGCTCGCGGCAGCCAGCTCGCGGGCGATGGCGGACTCGTCGGCTTCGCGCAGGGTGCCGTCCTCGACGACGGCCTTGCCGCCGACGAACAGCCGGCGCAGCGGCGGCGTGGTGCCGAGCACCAGCGCCGCGACCGGGTCGGTGATGCCCGCGTAGTTCAGCCCGGTCAGGTCCCAGACGGCCAGGTCGGCGAGCTTGCCGGGGTCCAGGGAGCCGAGGTCGCCGGCGCGGCCGAGGCAGCGGGCGCCGCCCATCGTGCCCATCCACAGCGCTTCGCGCGTGGTCAGGCCGCGGGGCCCGCCGCGCTGGCGGGCCTGCAGCAGCGACTGGTGCAGCTCTTCGCCGAGGCCGCCGGATTCGTTGGACGCGGCACCGTCGGCACCCAGGCCGACCGGGACGCGAGCGTCGAGCAGGTCGCGGACGGGCGCGATGCCGGCGCCGATGCGGCCGTTGGACGTCGGGCAGTGTGCCGACCCGGTGCCGGTGGCGCCGAAGCGGCGGATCGCCTCGGGCGCGAGGTGGATGGTGTGCGCGAGCCAGACGTCGTCGGCGAGCCAGCCGAGCTTGTCGGCGTACTCGGCGGGCGTGCACCCCACTTCGGCGAGGCACTGGCGTTCTTCGTCCAGGGTCTCGGCGAGGTGGGTGTGCAGGCGGACGCCCTTGCGCCGGGCCAGCTCGGCGGCGCCGGACATCAGCCGTTCGGTGACCGAGAACGGCGAGCACGGGCCCGCGGCGATCTGCAGGTGGGCACCGGCGGAGTCGTCGTGGAAGCGGTCGATCGCCGCTTCGGTGCCGATCAGGGCGTCCTCGGTCGGCTCGACCAGGTTGTCCGGCGGCAGGCCGCCGTCGGACTCGCCGCGGTCCATCGACCCGCGCACGACGTGCAGCCGCACGCCGATCCGCTGGCGGGCCGCGGCCAGCGCCGCGACCTGGTCGCCGCCGTCGCGGGGGAAGACGTAGTGGTGGTCGGCGACGGTGGTGCAGCCGGTCAGCGCCAGCCGCGCCATCCCGGCGGTGCCTGCCGCGTGCGTGATCTCGGCGTCGAGGCGCTTCCAGACCGGGTAGAGCGCGACCAGCCAC
The DNA here is from genome assembly GCF_053600695.1 of Amycolatopsis sp. NPDC005003. Classification (NCBI taxonomy): domain Bacteria; kingdom Bacillati; phylum Actinomycetota; class Actinomycetes; order Pseudonocardiales; family Pseudonocardiaceae; genus Amycolatopsis; species Amycolatopsis sp. NPDC005003. The sequence continues at coordinate 53,387 of NZ_JBSGAI010000048.1, forward strand.
TCGAAGAGCGTGTGGTCGGCGGCCATCCCGCGGGTCGCCCACTGGTACAGGTGGTGGTGGGTGTTGATCAGGCCGGGCGTGACCAGGCAGCCTTCGGCGTCGACGCGCTCGTCGAACTCGCCGGTGTACACGCCTTCGCCGACTTCGGCGATCCGGTCGTTCTCGATTACGACGTGCCCGCTCGCGTACTCCTCGCCGCTGACGGTGGCGATGGCCGCGTTCGCGATGAGCGTCCTCACGCCACTCCCCCCTTCGCGGCCGCGCGCACCGCGTCGAGGATCTTCTCGTAGCCGGTGCAGCGGCAGAGGTTGCCGGCCAGCGCCTCGCGAATCTCCTCGTCACTCGGGTCGGGGACGCGGTTCAGCAGGTCGTGCGCGGCGACGACCAGGCCCGGCGTGCAGAACCCGCACTGGACCGCCCCCGCGTCCACGAAGGACTGCTGGACCGGGTCGAGGGTGTCGCCGTCGGCCAGCCCCTCGACCGTGCGCACCACCCGGCCCTCGGCCTGCCCGGCCGCGACCAGGCAGGCGCACACCGGGACGTCGTCGAGGTAGACCGTGCAGGAGCCGCATTCGCCCTGCTCGCAGGCGTTCTTCGAGCCCGGGAGGCCGAGCCGCTCGCGCAGCACGTACAGCAGGCTTTCGCCTTCCCAGACGTCGTCCGCCTGCCGCGGCTCGCCGTTGATCGTGACATTCAGGCGCATGCGCGCTCCCCCGTCCGGTGTTCGTCCCAGGCCCAGGTCAACGTACGCCGCGCAAGTACCCCCAACGCGTGCTTCCGATACGCGGCGCTGCCCCGGACATCGTCGATCGGCGACGCAGCTTCCCCGACTAGGTCGCCGAAGCGGCGTTTCAGGGAGTCCGGCAGCGGCTCGGGGGACGTCCACGGCAGCTCGGCGGCCAGGAAGTCCTCGGCCTCGCGGGCGCGGCGCGGGGTGGGGGCGGCGGATCCGATAGCCGCGCCCACCGCGCCCTGCCGGAGCGAAATCGCGAAGGAGCAGACCGCGATGACCATCGCGTTGCGCGTGCCGACCTTGGTGAACTGCTGCGGCCCGGCGTGTGCGGGCAGGTGGACGGCGGTGATCAGCTCGTCCTCGGCCAGGGCGTGGCGTTTCACGCCGACGTAGAACTCCTCCGCGCGGAGGAGGCGGGTCCCCCGGACGGAGGCCACCTCGACCTGCGCGTCCAGGGCGAGCAGCACCGGATGGGTGTCGCCCGCGGGCGAAGCGGCGCCGAGGTTGCCCCCGACCGTGCCGCGGTTGCGGATCTGCGGGGACCCGACCGTGCGGGACGCCATGGCCAGCGCCGGGACGGATTCACCCAGTTCAGTGATGACCCGGGAGTACGGGACGCCGGCGCCGAGCCGGACGGTGCCGTCCGGCTGGTCCACAGTGGACCACTCCGCCAGCTCGGGCACCGTGGTCAGGTCCAGCAGCGCCTCGGGACGCCGGTGGTCGAAGTTCAGCTCGACCATGACGTCGGTGCCACCGGCGATCGGCACCGCGCCGGGCCGCTCGGCCTTGAGCGCCAGTGCCTCGGCGAGCGTCGTGGGACGCAGGAACTCCACGGGCGTGCTCCTTCGTGAGGGCGATAGACCAGTAGACGACGGATCACGGCCGGGCGGCAACGGCACCACGCATGAATCGCACCGCAGCGGACCGGGCTGCGTTTGTGCTTTCCTACAAGCCTCATGACGACCGTGAAAACTCTGCTGGGCCTGCCCGGGCTGCGGCTGCGCCCGCGGGCCGGCGACGACCTGCTCGACCGGCCGGTGACGCGCATCTACGTCACGGAGCTGTCCGACCCCGGACGGTACCTGTCGGCCGGTGAGCTGGTGCTTTCCGGCCTGCTCTGGTGGCACGCCCCGGGCGACGCCGAGCCGTTCGTGGCCGCGCTGGCCCGCTCGGGCGCGGCGGCGCTGGCGGCGTCCGGCGCCGACTCGGGCGGGATACCGGACGACGTCGTCGACGCCTGCGTCCGGCACGGGATCCCGCTGCTGGAAGTGCCGGCCGACCTGTCGTTCTCGGTGATCACCGAGCAGGTCGTGCTGGCGCTGGCGGCCGCGTCCGACAGCGCGCGCAAACGTTTGCAGGCGGCCGCGGAAGCACCGGTCGAGACGCTGGTGGACCGCGCCGCGGCGGAACTCGGGCTGCCCTGCTGGGTGCTGTCGGGCCTGGGCCGGACCATCGCCGGGACGGCCCCGCTGCCGATCCCGGCCGGGGACGTCGTCCGCCGGTACGCGGCGCGCGAGCCGGGACCGCTGACGGTGGTCCCGGTCGAGGGGCGGCACGCGGTGCCGTGGCTGATCGCCGTCGGGGGGTCGTTGAGCAGCGCGCAGGCCGAGCTGGCCGAAGAGGTCGCGGGGCTGGTCGGGGTCACCCGGGCCCGTGCGGTGCCGTCCGCCGCCGAGCTGCCCGATGACGTGTGCGTCGTCGCGTTGCGGACCGAAGGCAGTGACGAGAGCCGGGACGTCCTGAGCGAGTGGCTGCCGGACGCGGTGCTGCTCGAAACCTCCGGGGAGACGACCTCCGCGGCGACCGCGCTGCGGCCCTCCCCGGCCGGGTTGTCCATTGTGGAACCCCTGCTCCGGGCGAAGCGGATCCTCTGCGGGGTCGGCGATCCGGGCCCGCGCGACGAAGCCGCGGAGAGCGCCCGGTACGCCGTGGCGTTGGCGGCGCGGCGGCCGGGCCGGGTGGCGGTGGTCCGGGCCGGCGAGGCCGACGTGCACGAGCTGCTGCTGGCCGGCGCGCCGGCCGGGCTGCGCGCGGCGCTGCGGCGCCGGGTGCTCGGGCCGCTGCTGGCCTACGACGCCGAGCAGCACACGGATCTGGTGCACACGGTCCGGGTGTTCCTGGCGTGCTCGGGCTCGCCGACCCGGGCGGCGAAGGCGTTGCACGTCCACGTCAACACGCTGCGGTACCGCATCGGGCGGGCCGGCGAGCTGCTGGGCGTGGATCTGACGGAGTTCACCGACCAGCTCGAGGTGTATCTCGCCTTGCAGGCCGGCGATTAGAACGGCCGCTCGCCCGCTCGGCGCAGGGGGCGCGCCTCGCACCCCATCGGCCGCCGTCTCGCGTTGCGCGACAGGGGGCAAAGGGGAGGATGAGGGCGTGCACCCCGAAATCGGTTCGGCCCAGCAGGCGGCGGACGACGCCCGCGTGCTGGCCTTCGGGCAGCTGCAGGGCGCGGCGCACCGGCTCCGGTACCTGCTCGGGCGGGCACTGGAACGCGAATGCGGGATCACGCAACTGATGTACGAGGTCCTGCTGATCGTGGGCCGCACCGGCGAGGACGGGCTGACCATGCGCTCGATCGCCCAGGAGCAGGTGCTCACCACCGGCGGGGCGACCCGGCTGGTCGACCGGATGGTGGCGACCGGGCTGGTGACCCGCACGGCTTCCCCGAGCGACCGGCGGGTCCAGCTCGTCCGGCTGACCGCCTTCGGCGAGGAGACGACCGTGCGGGCCAGCCGCCTGCACGTGGCGAACATCGAGCAGTTCTTCTTCGGGCCGCTGCCCGAGGACCACCGGGAGCGGTTCGCCGAAGACCTGCGGACGCTGAGCCACTTCGCCCGCGACGCGCTCCCGCGGCTGCGTTAAGCCGCGACCGGCGTCACTCCTTCGAGGGTTTCCCGCAGCCTGTCCCGGTCCAGCTGGCCTTCCGACTTCGCCACCACGAACGTCGCCACGCAGTTGCCCAGCAGGTTGACGAACACGCGCATCGAGTCCATCAGGCGGTCCGCGCCCAGCAGCAGGGCCACGCCCGCCACCGGGAACGCGCCGATCGCCGCGGCGGTGGCCGACAGGGCCAGGAAGCTCGAGCCCGGGACGCCCGCCATGCCCTTCGACGTCAGCATCAGGATCAGCACCGCCAGCAGCTGCTGGCCGAGCGTCATCTCCACGCCGAACGCCTGGGCCAGGAACACCGTGCAGATCGACAGGTAGATGGTCGCGCCGTCGAGGTTGAACGAATACCCGGTCGGGACCACCAGGCCCGTCGCGGCGCGGGAGCAGCCCGCGTCGGTGAGCTTGACCATGATCCGCGGCATCACCGACTCCGTCGAGGCCGTGCCCAGCGCGAGCAGGAACTCTTCGCGGGCGTAGCGGAGGAACTTCCAGACCGAGACCCCGGCGTAGAAGCGGGAAATCGCGGCGAGGACGAGGGTGAAGAGCACGGCCGCGCCGTAGCAGGCGGCGATCAGCTTGGCGTAGGTGCCCAATGTGGACAGCCCGTACTGGCCGATGATGAACGCCATCGCGCCGAACGCGCCCAGCGGCGCGACCCGCATGATCCAGCCCATCACCTTGAAGATGACCTGCTGCACCTGGTCGACGAAACCGAGCACCAGCGGCGCCCGCTCCCGCCCGACCGCGGCCAGCGCCACACCGAAGAACACCGCGAACACCAGCACCTGCAGCAGCTGGTTCTGCGCGAACGCGTTCACCACGCTGTCGGGGATCGTGTGCAGCAGGAAGTCCCCGACCGACGGCAGCTGCCCGCCCTTGGTCTGCGCGGTGACGGCTTTCGGGTCGAGCGTCGCCGGGTTGATGTCGAGGCCGGCACCCGGCCGGAAGACGTTCGCCACGACCAGGCCGAACAGCAGCGCGAACGTCGTCACGACCTCGAAGTAGACAATGGCCTTGAGTCCGATTCGTCCGACCGCTTTGATGTCCCCGACGGCCGCGATCCCGGTCACCACGACACAGAAGATCAGCGGCGCGATGATCATCTTGATCAGCCGGATGAAGCCGTCACCGACCGGTTTGAGCTGGGCTCCGAGCACCGGCCAGAAGTGCCCGACCAGCACGCCCGCGACCACGGCCACGAGCAGCTGCACGAACACCGACGTCCACCAGCGCTTCTTGTTCTCCGCCATGGCCGGACCCTAAGCATCGGATGTTCCAGCGGTGTTAACGCTCGCAGTGACGTACCCGACGCCCGCCCGGGTCGCTGCGGCAGACTGGCCGGGTGGGCAAGCGGAAGCAGGTCCGCGTCGGCCCGCCACCGACGACGGCCGAAGAATTCGGCGGCGCGCTGTTCGCTGCTGGACCCGGCGATGCGGACTGGCTGGCGCCGGACCTCACTCTGCCGCCCGAGCTCGCCGAAGCCGCGGACCGGGTGGGGCAGCAGCTGGTCGCCCGGGCGTGCCGGGCCGGCTGGCTGCCCGAAGACCTCCACCAGGCCGCCCGGCGGCGCCTCGACGAGTTCGCCGGCTCGTACCTGCTCGACACTCTCGCCGCCTACGCCGGGCAGTTCACCGCGCTGCACCCCGGGTGGCGGGCGCAGCTCGACGCCGTGGGCGCCGTCCGCTGGTGGACCGGGACCGAGCCGCACCTGCCGCAGTGGGCGGCGAAGCACATCCTCACGCCGTCCGAAGCCGTGGCGGCGGTCATCGAAGCCTTCGGCCTGCTCAAGACGCTGCCGGCGGTGACCGTCGTGCTGCCCGCGCCGGGAACACCGTGGGAGCGTCCGGCCGGTCACCACGTCGACGACAAGAAGCTGAGCCGCGTCCGCGCGCTGCTGGCCAAGGCCGAGTCGAGCTCGTTCCCGGAGGAGGCCGAGGCCCTCTCGGCGAAGGCGCAGGAGCTGATGACCCGCCACGCCCTCGACCGGGCGCTGGTCGAGGCGGCCGACGCCGCGCCCGAACGGCCCGCGGCCCGCCGGATCTGGCTCGACACGCCCTACACCGACGCGAAGTCGCTGCTGGTCCACGTGGTCGCGAAGACCAACCGCGGCCAGGCGATCTTCGATGCGCGCTGGGACTTCGTCACCGTCGTCGGCGACGAGGACGACCTGGACGCCGTCGAGTTGCTCACGACGTCGCTGCTCGTCCAGGCGACCCGGGCGATGATCGCCGACCCGGCGGGCCGGTCCCGGGATTTCCGGAAGTCGTTCCTCGTCTCCTACGCCACCCGGATCGGCGAGCGGCTCGAGCGGGCGGCGGAAGCGACGATCGCCCAGGAACCGGGCTTGCTCCCGGTACTGGCTTCCCGCGAGAAGCAGGTGGCGGCGGCGTTCACCGAGCTGTTCCCCGAAGTGGTGAACAAATCGGTGACCGTGCGCAGCCACGAAGGCTGGGGCGCGGGCCGCGCGGCCGCCGACCGCGCCCGCCTCGACGAGTGACCCTCACACCTCGCGGCGGGCGTACTTCTCCAGCTCCGGGCGCCCGAAGGGCAGCTCGCCTTCGTCGAGGGCCCCGCAGTCGAGCCCGCGCAGCAGGTACACCGCCAGCGCCTGCGCGGTCGCCGGTTCGTCCAGCACTCCCCCGGCCTGCTTGTCCGCGTACGCGCGCAACCGCTGCACCGCCTCCGGGAACCCGGCGCGGTAGAACGTGTACGTCGCCGCGAAGCGGGTCGGCAGCTGGTGCGGGTGCAGGTCCCAGCCCTGGTAGAAGCCGCGTTCCAGGGATCTGCGCACCAGGCGCAGGTGTTCGGCCCACGCCGTGGGCAGCGCGTCGCCGATCGGGAGCTTGTTCGTCGAGCCGTCCGAGAGGCGGACGCCGGTGCCGGCCGCCGAAACCTGCATCAGGCCCTTGGCCAGGTCCGCCGCCGGGTGCTCCATGCTCTGGTACGCGGCCGCGATGCCGAGGCCCGCGCTGTAGTCGTAGGTCCCGTAGTGCAGGCCCGTGCACCGGCCTTCGGCGGCGTGCACGATCCGCGCCACCGACAGCGTCCCGTCGAGGTCCACAATGGACTGCGCGGTCTCGATCTGGACCTCGAAGCGCAGCGTGTTCCCGGGCAGGTCATACGCGGATTCCAGCCGGGAAAGGACGTCCGCGGCGACCGAGACCTGCTCGACGGCCGTCACCTTCGGCAGCGTGACGACGAACCCGGGCGGCAGCGGGCCGTTGTCCAGCAGCGCTCCCAGGAACAGGTCGAGGGTGCGGATGCCGCGCCGGCGCGTCGCCGCTTCGAAGCTCTTGAACCGGATGCCGCAGAACGGGGTCCCGCCGGTGGTCGCCAGGGTCTGCCCGGCCGCGCGCGCCGCGGCGTCCTCGACGTCGTCCGGGACGCGGCCGAAGCCGTCCTCGAAGTCGATCCGCAGGTCTTCGATCGGCTCGGTGAGCAGCTTCGCGCGGACGCGCTCGTACACGCCGGCGTCGGCGCCGAGGAGGTCGCCGTGCTCGATGAACACGCGCATCGCCTGCTTGCCCCAGTCGGCCACCAGGCGCGTCTTGTACTGCGAGGCCGGGACGTACACCGTGTGCACGGGCTGGCGCCCCGGCCGCTCCCCCGGGTACGCCGCCGCGACGCGCGCGTCGGCCTCGGCCAGGCGCGCGTCGGCGGCGTCGTAGACGTCCTCGGGCAGTCGCACTACTTGATCTTCTCGTACGCGGGCAGCGTCAGGAAGTCCGGGAACTCGTCGGCCAGCGCGACCTGCTCGAACAGCTCCACCGCGGGCTCCAGCAGCTCCGGCTTGAGCTCGCCGGCCAGCTCGCCGCGGACGTCGGCCAGCACGCCGCGCACCAGCTCCGCGGTCACCGTGTCGCCACTGTCCAAAGTGGTCCCGTTCTTGACCCACTGCCAGATCTGCGAGCGCGAGATCTCGGCGGTGGCGGCGTCCTCCATCAGGTTGTGGATGGCCGCCGCGCCGTTGCCGCCCAGCCAGGAGGCGATGTAGCGGACACCGACGTCGACCGCGGCCCGCAGGCCGGCCGCCGTCGCGCTGCCCGGTGTCGAAGCGACGTCGAGCAGCTGGTCGGCGGTGACGCTGACTTCGTCGCGAGTGCGGTCGAGCTGGTTCGGCTTGTCGCCGAGGACCTTGTCGAACTCCTCCTTGCAGAGCTCGACCATGCCCGGGTGGGCGACCCAGGAGCCGTCGAAGCCGTCGCCGGCCTCGCGGGACTTGTCCGCGTGGACCTTCTCGAAGGCGCCCTTGTTGGTCTCCGGGTCCTTGCTCGGGATGAACGCGGCCATGCCGCCGATCGCGAAGGCACCGCGTTTGTGGCAGGTGCGCACGAGCAGCTCGGTGTAGGCGCGCATGAACGGCGCGGTCATGGTGACGGAGTTGCGGTCCGGCAGCACGAACTTCTCGCCCGCGTCGCGGAAGTACTTGATGACGCTGAACAGGTAGTCCCAGCGGCCGGCATTGAGGCCCGAGGCGTGCTCGCGCAGCTCGTAGAGGATCTCCTCCATCTCGAACGCGGCCGGGATGGTCTCGATCAGCACGGTGGCGCGGATGGTGCCGTGCTCGATGCCGAGGGTCTTCTCGGCGTGGGTGAAGACGTCGTTCCAGAGCCGCGCTTCGAGGTGGCTCTCCATCTTCGGCAGGTAGTAGTACGGGCCCTTGCCGCGCTTGAGCAGTTCGGCCGCGTTGTGGAAGAAGTGCAGGCCGAAGTCGACCAGCGCGCCGACGCCCTCGCGGCCGCCGAAGGTCAGGTGGGCTTCGGGCAGGTGCCAGCCGCGCGGGCGGACCACGATCGTGGCGTGCTCGACGTCGTCCTTCAGCGCGTAGCTCTTGCCGCCGCTTTCCAGGGTGATCGTCTCGCGGACGGCGTCGTACAGGTTGACCTGGCCGGAGACGACGTTGTGCCAGTGCGGGGTGTTGGCGTCCTCGAGGTCGGCCAGCCAGACCTTGGCGCCGGAGTTGAGCGCGTTGATGGTCATCTTGCGGTCGGTCGGCCCGGTGATCTCGACGCGGCGGTCGCGGAGCGCCTCCGGGGCCCCGGCGACCTGCCAGTCGCCGTCGCGGATCTCCTTGGTCTCCGGCAGGAAGTCGAGCCGGCCGGTGGTCCGGGCCTCCTCGCGGCGCTTGCTCCGCGCCCGGAGCAGCTCGTCGCGGCGGCCGGCGAAGGCGTCGTGGAGGCCGGCGAGGAAGGCGAGCGCCTCCGGCGTGAGGATCTCGTCGCCGCGCTCGACCGGGTCGCCCAGCACCTGGACTTCAGAAGACATGGGGAAACACCTCGAGGGTTCGGATCTTTGGATAACGGCCCTACGGTTTTCTACCAGCCGGACTATAGTTTCTGCATAGCGGAAGCTCAACGCCGACGTAAGGAGGGCCACCGTGCCGGCGGAGAAGAACGGTCGCGACGGCGGCGTCCAGTCCCTGCAGCGTGCCTTCGAGCTGCTGGAACACCTCGCGGACACCGGCGGCGAGGCGAGCCTGTCCGAGCTGGCGACGCTGTCCGGCCTGCCGATGCCGACGATCCACCGGCTGATCCGCACGCTGGTCGACCTGGGGTACGTCCGCCAGAACACGAACCGCCGCTACGCACTGGGCGCGCGGCTGATCCGGCTGGGCGAGAACGCGAGCATGCAGTTCGGCGCGTGGGCGCGGCCGCTGCTGGCGGAACTGGTGGAGGAGGTCGGCGAGACGGCGAACCTGGCGGTCCTGGAGCGCGACGAGGTCGTGTACGTGGCCCAGGTGCCCTCGAAGCACTCGATGCGCATGTTCACCGAGGTCGGACGGCGGTTGCTGCCGCACGGGACCGGGGTGGGCAAGGCGATGCTGGCGCACCTGCCCGCCACCGAGGTCCGGGAGCTGCTCTCGCGGACCGGGATGCCCGCGTACACCGAGCACACGTTCACGGACCCGGACGCACTGGCGGTCGAGCTTTCGCGGATCGCTTCGCAGGGGTACGCGCTGGACGAGGCCGAGCAGGAGCTGGGGGTGCGGTGCGTGGCGGTGGCGGTGCCGGGCGCACCGGCGCCGGCGGCGGTGTCGGTGTCGGGGCCGTCCGGACGGCTGACCGCCGAGGCGGTGGCGCACATCGCCCCGGCGGTGCAGCGGGTGGCGGACGCCCTGGGGGCGAGCCTCTCCCAGGCGGCGGTCACGGTCTAACGCTGAATGATCATCCGACCACTCGAACCGCTGGCATGGCCCGATGTCCGAACTGCTCCGCGCCGACGAAGCCCAACGAGCGCCCGCCGAGAAGGCGGCGGCGCTCGACGACGTGCTCGCCGAGCTGGACGCGCGGCTCAAGCAGGTAATTCAGCTCACCGAGCAGCTCGTCGAGATGAAGCTGTCGGCTAAGTGAGCTCCCCTTCCAGCAGGTCCATCAACAGCCCGTCGTGCCAGGTGCCGTCCGGGGCGCGTTCGTAGTTCCGCAGGACCCCGACCGGGCGGAAGCCCACCTTCGTGTACACCCGGATCGCCGTTTCGTTGGACGCCGCCGGGTCGATCGTCAGCCGGTGGTGGCCTTCCGCGAACAGGTGGCGGGCCAGCGCCCGGATCGCGTCCGTGCCGAGGCCGCGGCCGTGGAAACCCGGGTGCACCGAGATGTCGATGCCCGCGTGGCGGTACTGCGGGTCCAGCTCCTCGCAGCTCTGGATCAGGCCGACGACTTCGCCCTCGAACTCGATCACGTAAACGGTGTAGCCCTCTTCGACCTCGTACAGGCCTTCGGTTTCGCGATCCGGGTCGCCCCACCAGCGGGCGACTTCCGGAGTGGCCAGGATTTCGCGCATCCGGGCGCGGTCGGCTGGACCGATCGGGCGCAAGTGCACTCGATCGCCGTGAATGGCGGTCACAATGGGTCCTCTCTCGTAGCGAACGACGGCTTCTGGGCGTCTTCCACGAGGAGGGGCACGCGTGCGTCAACCGGGCATTCCCGGATTCTGCGCCGGGTGCACCGCCGCCGTCATCCGAATATCGCCGGAGGCCGCATGAACACGCACGCGGGCGCCTTGGCCTGGCTCGCGCAGGGCGCCGCTTCGAACCTCCTGGACCGGCTCGTCGACCGCGCGCTCGACGGCTCGCCCGCGTCGCCCGCCTGGCCGGGCCCGGCGAAGACCGCCGCGGGCACCGTCGAGATCACCGTGCGGCACCACGGCGCCGCGAAGGGCCGGACACCGGTGATCCTGACGATGCAGGAAGACGGCGGCCGCACCGGCACGGCGTTCTCGGCGATCCTCGGCCACACGGCCCGCATCGCGGTCCCCAGCGGCCGCTACTTCAGCGCGGCGATGGTGGTCGACCCGGCCCGCCGCACCCTGCAGGGGATCGGCTGGTCCCACCTGACCGTGCCGGCCCACGGGACGTCCCCGTGCCTGATCCCGGTCAACCGCGCGTCGGCGCCGGTGATCCTGCAGCTGGGGTTGCGGAAGGCGGACGGGACGCCGTTGTTCCGGCTGGAGCCGGCGGCGAAGGTCCGCTAACCGAGCAGGGCGTCCACGAACGCGCCCGGCTCGAACGGGGCCAGGTCGTCCGGCCCCTCCCCGAGCCCGACCAGCTTCACCGGGACCCCCAGCTCCTTCTGGACCTGGAACACGATGCCGCCCTTGGCCGTCCCGTCGAGCTTGGTCAGCACGATGCCCGTCACGTCGATGACCTCGGCGAACACCCGGGCCTGCATGAGCCCGTTCTGGCCCGTCGTGGCGTCGAGGACCAGCAGCACCTCGTTGACCTTCGCCTGCTTCTCCACGACGCGCTTGACCTTGCCGAGCTCGTCCATCAGGCCCGTCTTCGTGTGCAGGCGGCCCGCCGTGTCGACCAGGACCGCGTCCACGCCCGTGTCCACGCCGCGCTTGACCGCGTCGAACGCCACCGCCGCCGGGTCCGCGCCCTCCTTGCCGCGGACGACCTCCGCGCCCACGCGCTCGGCCCACGTCTGCAGCTGGTCGGCCGCCGCCGCGCGGAACGTGTCCGCCGCGCCCAGGAGCACCGTTCCGCCCTGGGCCACCAGCACCCGGGCGAGCTTGCCCGTGGTCGTCGTCTTGCCCGTGCCGTTGACGCCGGCCACCAGCACCACCGCCGGCTGCTTCTTGCCGTCGACGGTGTGCGGCAGCGCCCGGACCGCGCGGTGGCCGTCGGTGGACAGCTGCGCCGTCAGCACCTCGTGCAGCACCTCGCGCGCCTCGGCCGAGGAGCGCACCGCCCGCCGGGAGAGCTCGTCGCGCAGGCGCTCGACGATCTGGTTCGTGGTCGCCGCGCCCAGGTCGGCCATCAGCAGCGTGTCCTCGACGTCCTGCCAGGAGTCCTCGTCGAGGTCGCCGGCGCCGAGCAGGCCCAGCAGGCTCGTCCCGAACATCGAGCGCGACTTCGTCAGGCGGCCGCGCAGCCGCTCCATGCGGCCCGCCGCCGGTTCGATCTGCTCGGCGACCGGGGCCGGCTCGACGACCTCTGCGTCCGGCAGCTTGACGTCGCGGACCGTGCGCTGGGCCGAGTCGCGGGGGACCGCCGCGTCGTCGCCCACCGCCGGCTGGCCGTCGACCTCCGGCCGGTCCTCGACCGGGTGCTCGGGGGCTTCGGCCTCGGCCGTGCCGCCGGGCGCGAGCGCGATGCCCCCGCTGGCCGCGTACGAACCGCCCTTCGGTTTCTCCTCGACCTCGCGCCGGTTGTCCAGGCTGATCCGCCGCCTGCGTGCGACCAGCAGACCGGTCACCAGCAGGGCGACCAGCACGACGACGGCGACGACTACGAACAGGAACCAGGTGCTCGACACGGGCCCATCCTTTCATCCGCGCTCCCCCGCGCCGGACACCCCGTCCGCACAGGCAATTCGTCACAACCTGGGTCCCGATTGGGCCAAGACTTCACCAAGTGGGTTGCGTCACACCGGAGCCTCCACTAAACCCCTCCGGATGGGGATGAGAGCGAGCCACGGCTTCCGGGTGATCGGCCTGATTTCGGGCACCTCGCTCGACGGCATCGACGTGGCCGCCGCCGACCTGCACGCCGAAGCCGGCGAGGTCGTGTTGACGCCGCTGGGCGAACTCGACGTCCCCTACCCGGAACCGCTGCGCGAAGCCCTGCTCGCCGCGCTGCCGCCGAACCCGTGCACCGCCGGTGAGCTGACGCGGCTGGACACCGGCGTCGGCCAGGCGTTCGCCGACGCCGCCCGGCGCGGGGCCGCCGAACTCGCCGGCGGCGGCGCGGACCTGGTCGCCTCGCTCGGCCAGACGGTGTTCCACTGGGTCTCCGGCGGTCACGTCCGCGGCACCCTCCAGCTCGGCCAGCCCGCCTGGATCGCCGAGCGCACCGGGCTGCCGGTGTGCGCCGACCTGCGGGCCCGCGACGTCGCCGCGGGCGGCCACGGCGCGCCCCTGGCGAGCACGCTCGACCAGCTGTGGCTGCGCGGCCTCGCCGAGGACACCGGACGGCCGGTCGCCGCGCTGAACCTCGGCGGCATCGCGAACATCACCGTCGTCGCCGAGGGCCGGCCGGTGATCGCCTACGACACCGGGCCCGCCAACGCCCTGCTCGACCTCGCGGCCCACCGGGTCGCCGGGCAGCGCAGCGACGTCGACGGCCGGCTCGCCCTCGGCGGATCGGTGCGCACCGACCTGCTCGCCCGGCTGCTGGCCGACCCGTACTTCGCCGCCGCGCCGCCGAAATCCACCGGCAAGGAGCACTTCAACGCCGGCTACCTCGACGCGGCCCTGGCCGGCCTGGAGGATGTCGGTTCCGGCGACCTGCTCGCGACACTGACCGAACTGACCGCCGTCACGGTGGCCGACCAGTGCCGCAGTCACGGCGTCACGACCGTCATCGCCTCGGGCGGCGGCGTCGCGAACCCGGCGCTGATGGCCGCGCTGATCCGCGCCGTGGGTTCGGCAGTGGTCAAGACCAGCGACGACCTCGGCCTCCCCGGTGCCGGCAAGGAGGCCTACCTGACGGCATTGCTGGGCTGGCTCACCTGGTGCGGCGTGCCCGGGAGCGTGCCGTCGGCGACCGGCGCCCTCGGGCCGCGCGTGCTCGGCGCGCTGGTCCCCGGCAGTGGTCCCCTGATCCTTCCCGCCCCGCTGGGGGGCACCGTGACCCGGTTGCGAGTCGCGGAGAAGTCCGGATGACGGTAGGAGTGATCCATGCGCGGTGTTGACCTCGCCATCATCGTGATCTACCTGGCGGCGATGCCGCTGATCGGCGTGCTCGTCGGCCGGAGGCAACGGTCGGCGGCCGACTACTTCGTCGGCGAGCGCAGCCTCCCGTGGGGTGCGGTGATGCTGTCCGTGGTGGCCACGGAGACCTCGACGCTGACCGTGATCAGCACGCCCGGGCTGGTCTTCGGCAACGCGTTCCTGTTCCTGCAGCTGGCCTTCGGCTACATCATCGGCCGGACGATCGCGGCGTTCGTCCTGCTGCCGCGGTACTTCCGGGGCAACCTCGTCAGCGCGTACGCCTTCCTCGGGAAGCGGTTCGGCTCCGGGCTGCAGGGCACCGCGTCGGTGACGTTCGTGATCACGCGGCTGCTCGCCGAAGGCGTGCGCCTGTTCGCCGGCGCGATCCCGATCAAGGTGATCCTCGGGCACTACGGCATCCACCTGGACTACTGGGTGATCGTCGTCATCCTCACCGCGCTGACGCTGGTCTACGCCTACATCGGCGGGATCAAGGCGGTCGTGTGGGTCGACGTCATCCAGCTCTCGCTGTACCTGGGCGGCGCCGCGGTGGCCGCGATCGTGCTGCTGAACAAGCTGCCCGCCGACTGGGCTTCGCAGGCGTCCGCGGACGGCAAGTTCATGCTCGTCGACTTCACGAAGAACCTGCTGACCAGCCCGTACGCCTTCGTGACGGCAGTGCTCGGCGGCGCGGCGCTGTCGATGGCGTCGCACGGCGCCGACCAGCTGATCGCGCAGCGGCTGCTGGCCACGCGCAGCCTGCGCGACGGGCAGAAGGCGCTCATCGGCAGCGGCGTGATCGTCACCGTGCAGTTCGCGCTGTTCCTGCTGGTCGGGGCCATGCTGTGGGTGTTCAACGGGCGGAAGTCGGTGGCGCAGCTGGGCCTGCAGAGCCCGGACGACGTGTTCTCGCGGTTCATCATCGACGACCTGCCGGTCGGCGTGTCGGGCCTGCTCATCGCGGGCGTGCTGGCCTCGACCATGGGCGCGCTGGCCTCGGCGCTCAACGCGCTTTCGACGTCCACCGTGGCCGACCTCTACCAGCGGTTCACCAAACGTTCACCCGAAGATTCGAAACTGCTGCGTCACGGTCGCATGTGGACACTGATCTGGGCGGTCGTGTTCGCCGTGTTCGCCTCGCTGTTCTCGACGACGAAGAACTCGGTGATCGAGCTCGGCCTGGCCATCACCGGCTACACCTACGGCGCGCTGCTCGGGTCGTTCCTGCTCGGCCTGCTGATCAAGAAGGCCCGGCAGGTGGACGCGATCATCGCGTTCGTCGTCACGGTCGTGGTGATGGCGTTCGTCATCCTCGGCGTGAAGTTCAACGCGAAGACCGGCGGCCTGATCGGCGTCGACTTCAGCAAGGCGGCCGGCGACAAGGTGGCGCTCGCCTACCCGTGGTACACGCTGATGGGCGTGGTCATCACGCTGGTCGTCGGCGGGCTGCTGGCCCTGCGGCACCGGACGCCGGACCCGAAGGCGGCCGAGGCGGAAGCCGTCGGCGAAACCGCGGAGGTGCCCGCCGCCTGATCCGTCTGAACCGTTTCCGGCGGGCTCCCGTGTCGAATTGCGGGAGCCCGCCGAAAAGCGGCGGGAGGATTTCGAAGGTGGATTCATGAAGCGGATGACGGTGGCGCTCGCGGTGGGTGCCCTCCTGGTCGGCGGCGCGGCGACGGCTTCGGCCACCCCGGCGGCCTCGAAGGTGCCGGACGCGGTCAAGGTCCCGGCGGGCAACCGGCCCGTGGCGGCCTATCCCGCGGAGGGCGTGCAGATCTACGGCTGCACGAACGGCGCGTGGACGCTGATCCAGCCCGCGGCGGTCCTGTCGAAGCACGGGAAACCGGTGGCCCTGCACAGCAAGGGCCCGGTCTGGACGTCCATCGTGGACGGCAGCACGGTCGGCGCGGCGGCGGTGGCGACCTCGCCGCGGAAGGACGCGATCCCCGAGGTGCTGCTCAAGGCCAACCTCAACACCGGCGACGGCATCTTCGGCAAGGTGACGTACGTCCAGCGCCTGAACACCCGCGGCGGCGTGGCCCCGACCGGGACCTGCACGGCGGGCGCGCAGACGGCGGTCCGGTACTCGGCCGACTACGCCTTCTGGGTTGCCGGCTGACCAGCGATTCCATGTCTCGGTGAGCGGTCTGCCGCGGCTCTCGTGAGTGGTAATTCGGGTTAGAACCCGAATTACCACTCACGACGGCTTGGGGCGGGTCAGCTGACC
>NZ_JBSGAI010000049.1:0-41616 GCF_053600695.1 Amycolatopsis sp. NPDC005003
ACGGTTCGGCTCTGCGTGAGCTGGTCGAGCGGGTCGGTGTGTCCGTCGACGGCTGGCCGCCGGACGATCTCGGGCAGGCGGGGGTCCGGTTCGTGCCCGCGGCCGGCTGGTCCGGCCGGGCGCGGGCGGCGGGATTCACCGGTTGGATGCGATGAAATACACCACGACGCCGATCAACGCGAGGACTTCGCTCAGCACGAACGTCGAGTACCCCAACGTCTGCAGTTTTCCGCGCGCTTCCGGCTGCCGGGCGGTGCCATTGATGACGGCCGCGAAGATCAGGCCGACGCCGATTCCGGGGCCGATCGCCCCCAACCCGTACCCGATGGCGGCGAGGCCGGGGTTGATGTTGACGGCCTGGGCCAGAACTGTGTCACTCATGGACATTCCCCTTCACATCGGTCCACGCGCACGCTCGCGTGGAACAGCGGGCTCGTGCGTCACACCGGACATGGAACAGAGCTGAGGGAAGGCGCGGAAAACCGGAGGAGTTCGTCGGATCGAGCAGATCTCGGCGGCCGGGCGAGATTATCGGTAATCGAGTGGTCCGATCACCGACAGGATATCACGACTAATCGGACGCCGCCGCCGGGAATACCGCCGGGCCGCTCGGCGCCGGACCGGAAACGTCCACCGCGGCCAACCGGGGCCAACCGGGACGACCCGAGGGAGCCGGAGCCGTGCGCACGCAGCGTGATCACGACATCACCCGCTCGGCGGAGTCAGTCCGTTCGAATCCCGGGGGCCGGACACCCGGCCCGGCGAGAAGGCGCGCGCGACCGAGAACAGGGCCACTAACCCGCTTACCACAGAGACGACCGCGGCGTGACTTGTTTCGAAACTCCGTGTACGCCGTTCACCAAGCAGCGAAAGATCCCGGACAAACCCGGACGAGCCCGCAACGGCAAATTTTATTAGCCGGAGCGATACCTGAAAGATGTTTGCGTTCCCATTGCGGAGGGCCTCCGGCCGGACACCGCGGCACGTCCCCTCGGCCGGCGCCGCGACGCCCCGGACCACCCGCCCCGACGCCGACGACCACCCGGTCAGCGCGGGTTTCCGGTGTAATGACCCCGCTGCCGTTCGTGCAAGCAGCGGGCCCGCGGCACCGCCCGCGGGGACCCTACCAGCGAAGATCACCCGGAGCGGCCGGAGTGCTGACACCACCATTAATGGTGGTGCTAACACCACCACCTCTCGGGATGTCCGAATACATCGCGAGTCAAACTGTCCACGAAGTGATACTACTGACGAGTTGGGGCATTCACTGGTCCGAACGGAGGTACCTAAGCCACCAGCCCTCTGCCACTATCCTTGCGCAAAATACATCTTCGGATGGTCCGACCATGAGCAGCGGGCTGCCCGAATCTGGGGGTCGATCAAAGTGGAAATCGAACTACTAGGCGCCATGGAAATAAGATCGAACGGGAGAATTTACTCGATACGAGCGAAGAAAGTGCGGACCCTGCTGGCGATGTTGGCACTGTCGCCCGGCCGCCCGGTGTCCTACGAGCAGCTGGCGGACGAGCTCTGGGGCCCGCGGTCACTTGCCAACTCCCGCAACGCACTGCAAGCAAATATCGCACGGCTGCGGCGGCTTTTCAAGCCGATCACCGACGCGAGCGGCGAGGAGATCGTCCGGACCACCTACAGCGGCTACCAGCTGGAGGTGCCCGCCGAAGCGATCGACTCGCACCGGTTCCTCGAACTCGCGCGGCGCGGCACGTCCCTGGTCGCCTCCGCACCTCAGGAGGCCACCGCCATCCTGCGGGAGGCACTCGTGCAGTGGCGGGGGCCGGCACTGATGGACGTGCAGGAGGGGGTGCGCTGCCGGGCCGCGGCCACGCACCTGAACGAACGGCGGCTGGCCGTCCAGGAAGACCTGATCGCCGCGCGGCTGGCGGTGGGCCAGCAGCACGACATCGTGCACGAACTGAGGCAGCTGGCCACCGAGAACCCGGGCCGGGAACGGCTCAGCGAACTGCTGATGCTCGCCCTCTACCGCACCGGCCAGCAAAGCGAGGCACTGTCGGTGTTCCACCACACCAGCAAGTGGCTCGGCAGTGAGCTCGGCCTTTCACCCGGCCGCGCGCTGCGGCAGCTGTACCAGGCCATCCTGGTGCAGGACTGCATGCTCGACTGAACAGCACAGCCCCACTCCGCGGCAGGGACGGCGCGATCATCGCCGTCCCTGCTGTCTTTTCGCTGTCACGGACACGGTCCGGGCTCATTCACTCTCCTTCCGTGATCGACGACCATGATCGTGGCGCACCCGGATGACGAACGGCTGACAGAACACCGACGCCGACCCTCGTCAGCGTTCGGTCACCGCGCGGTCATCTGCGCCGCCTAGTTTTCGGCGAGGCCGAAGTTCGTCCGAAAACGCCTACAGGAGTCGTCATGACAGCGGCAGTGTCCGAGCGCAGGGAACAGATCCGCGCGATCGTCCGCGAGCACCTCGAACTCGAGGACAGCGAGCTCTCCGAGACGAGCAACTTCATCGAGGACCACGAAGCCGACTCGCTGACGCTGATGGATGTCCTCGCGGCGCTGGAGAAGCAGTTCGGCGTCACGATCGACCAGGCGCAGTTCCGCCGGATGACCGACCTGAACAGCGCCTACGACGTCGTCGCGGAATCCGCGGGCTGGTAAGGGCCGGCGATGAGCGAACACTCCACCGCACCCGGGCGACGGGTGGTGATCACCGGCTGCGGGGTGGTTTCCAGCCTGGGCACGGGCATCGAAGAGTTCACCGCCGCGTTGCGCGCCGGGCGCAGCAACGTCCGGCCGATCAGCGTCTTCGACACGACCGGGTTCGAGCACAACAACGGCTGCGAGGTCATCGGGTTCGAGCCCGAACGCTGGATCCGCAACGTCGACGTCGACTCGCTCGGCCGGGCCAGCCGGTTCTCCACCGCCGCCGCCCGGCTGGCGGTGGCGGACTCCGGCATCGACCTCGACGTGCTCCGCGAGGCGCGCTGCCTGCTGTCGGTCGGCACGACCGACGGCGAGTCGCACGAGCTCGACAGCATGGTCTCGCTGGAGATCGCGGACGGCCCGGAGGCGATGAGCCCGCGGCTGGCCCGGCGCACGTCGGCCGGCCGGCTCGCCACCTCGATCGCGCACGAGCTGCGGCTGTCCAATGTGGAGGTCGGCAGCATCGCGACGGCCTGTTCGGCGGGCAACTACGCGATCGGTCACTCGTTCGACGCGATCCGGCTCGGCGAAGCCGACTTCGCGCTGTGCGGCGGCGCGGACGCCGTTTGCCGCAAGACGTTCACCTCCTTCTACCGGCTGCGCAGCATCGCACCGGACTACTGCCGCCCGTTCGACAAGAACCGGCTGGGCATCCTGACCGGCGAGGGCGCCGGCATCCTGATGCTGGAGAGCCTGGAGTCGGCCACCGCGCGCGGCGCCCGGATCTACGGCGAGGTGCTCGGCTACGGCCTGTCCTGCGACGCCCACCACCCGGTGGCCCCGCACCAGGGCGGCATCGCCCGGTGCATGGAGCTGGCGCTGGCGAACGCCGGGGTCAAGCCCGCCGAGGTCGACCTGATCTCCGCGCACGGCACCGGCACCCACGCCAACGACAAGACCGAGGCCGCGGCGATCCGCGAGCTGTTCGGCGACGACACCCCGCGCGTGGTGTCGATGAAGTCGATGCTCGGCCACTCGATGGGCGCGGCGAGCGCGCTGGCCGCCATCGGCTGCTCGGTCGCCATCACCGAGGGGTTCATCCCGCCGACGATCAACCACGTGGAAACCGACCCCGAGTGCGCCGTCGACTGCGTGCCCAACGTGGCGGTGGAGGCGGACCTGCGGATCGTGCAGAACAACGGCTGGGCCTTCGGCGGCAACAACTCGGTCGTGCTGATCGGCCGCTACGACGGCCCGCGGGAGGCGGTGGCATGAGCACCGCGACCCCAGCCGCCCCGGTCATCTCGGCCTGGACCGCGATCTCGCCGTTCGGCCACGACCGCGGCTCCTTCGCCGACGGCGTCCGCACCCGCACGTCGCCGGTGTCCACAATAGACGCGCAGCGCTGGGCG
Source organism: Amycolatopsis sp. NPDC005003 (assembly GCF_053600695.1). Classification (NCBI taxonomy): domain Bacteria; kingdom Bacillati; phylum Actinomycetota; class Actinomycetes; order Pseudonocardiales; family Pseudonocardiaceae; genus Amycolatopsis; species Amycolatopsis sp. NPDC005003. The sequence continues at coordinate 4,050 of NZ_JBSGAI010000049.1, forward strand.
CGGGGGCCGGCGGAGACCGCGGCCACCGTCCCCGGCTTCGAGCCGCGGGAGTTCCTCGGCACGAAGGGCACCCGGGCGATGAACCGCGTGAGCGGGCTGGCCGTCGCCGCGGCGAAGCACCTGCTCGCCGACATCGGCGTCGAGCCGGGTGACGAGCGCGACGACATCGGGTTCGTGCTGGGCACCACGACCGGCAGCGTGCAGAGCATGATGGACCTGACCCGCGCCTCGCTGACCGGCGGCAAGCCCGACCACGTCGAACCGGCCGCGGTGCCCGGCTGCGTGATGAACTGCGCCGCCGGGCAGGCCGCGATCTGGCACGGGCTCAAGGGGCCGAACGCGACCATCGCCGCGGGCCGGACCACCGGCCCGCACGCGCTGAACTACGCGCGGCGGCTGCTGCGGACCGGCCGGGCGACCCGGGTGCTCTGCGGCGCCGCCGAGGAGTACTCCCCCGCCCGCGCCTGGGTCGAGCACCACCGCCGCGGCGGGGGCGACCCGGTGGTCATCGGCGAAGGCTGCGCGATGTTCCTGCTCGAACCCGCGGAGCTGCGGCCGCCCGGCCGCCGGGTGCTGGGCACCCTGGAGGGGTTCGAATCCCGGGTGTGCCTGGACGGCGACCTCGCCGGGACGGTCACCGTCGCGGTGCGGGCGCTGCTCGCCTCCGCCGGGGTCGCCCCCGATCAGGTGTGGGCGGCGACCGGCAGCGGCTTCACGGACTCCCGCGGTGCCCCCGTCGAGACGGTGGCGCTGCGGGCACTGTTCGGCGACACGGCCGTCGACCGGGTGCCGTCCGCGGACCTCCTCGGTGACACCGCGTCGGCGAGCGCGATGTTCCAGCTCGCCGCCGTCCTCAGCGTCGCCGAATCCGCCGGGCGGGCCGGTGCCGACCACACGGTCGTCACCACCTGCGACGACGACGGCGCGGTGGCGTGCACGCTGCTGCGGCTCGGCGAGCCGGCATGAGCGCCCCCAAGGTCGCGCTGGTGACCGGCGGTTCGCGCGGCATCGGCCGCGCGGTCGTGCTGAGCCTCGCCGAAAGCGGCCACGACATCGCCTTCTGCTACCGCTCGGACGAACAGTCCGCCGACGTGCTCGCCAAGGAGGTGCACGACCTCGGGCGGCGGGCGGTCGCGACGCGGGTCGACGTCACCGACCGGGAAGCGGCCGGCGAGTGGGTGGCCCGCACGGCCGCCGGCCTCGGCGTCCCGGACACCGTGGTGACGTCGGCGGGCATCACCCGCGACGGCGCGTTCGTGACGATGACCGAGGACCGCTGGACGGACGTGCTGCGGACCAACCTCGACGGCGTCTACAACGTGTGCCAGCCCGCCGTGTTCCTCATGCTCAAACAGCGCCGCGGCAGCGTCGTCACGCTGTCCTCGGTGTCCGGGGTGTACGGCAACCCGAAGCAGGTCAACTACTCGGCGTCCAAGAGCGGTGTGATCGGCTTCGCCAAGGCGCTGGCCAAGGAGGTCGGCCGGTTCGGCATCCGGGTCAACACCGTCGCGCCCGGCATGATCGAGACCGACATGACCGCCCAGCTGACGGACAAGGCCCGCGAGAAGCTGCGCGCGGCCATCCCGCTGGGCCGGTTCGGCACCGCCGCGGAGGTCGCCGACCTGGTGGCCTACCTGGCCTCCGACCGCGCCGCCTACATCACCGGAAGCGTATTCGAGATCGACGGCGGCCTGGTCGTCTGAGCGGAAAGGTCCACAGTGGACACCGACAACCCGGATTTCATCGCGCGGCTGAAGACCGCCGCGCTCGGCTCGGCCGAGCACCCGCTGGTCTTCCTCGGCAACTTCGAGGTCGAGGAGCTGTGGGCGGCCGACGAGCTCGGCCTGCCGCGGGTGTCCGCGGCCGGCAGCACGGCGGTGGTCAACAGCATGGACGAGTTCGCGCTGCTGCTGGGCGGCAAGGGCGACCACGTCGTGCTGAAGCACGCCCCCGACCCGGACTACCACCGCTACCTGCTCGACCTGGGCTTCGAGCTGCCGGAGGTGCACGTCGTCGCGGCACCGGACCCGGCGCGCAACGTCAGCCAGGACGCGCTCGCCGATCCCGCGCTCGTCGCGGCGCTCGCCGAGCTGGCCACCGACGGCGCGCACCTGCTGCCGCACGGCGCGTCGGCCGTCGAGGAGGAACTGGCGGCCCGCACGGGCGTGCCGCTGGCCACCCCGCCCGCCGCGCTCTGCAAGGCCGTCAACAGCAAGGTCTACAGCAGGCAGCTGGCCGACGAGCTCGGCCTGCGGCAACCGGCGGGCTGGCTCTGCGACACGCCCGAGCAGCTGGCCGAAGCCGTGCCGGAGGCCGCCAAGGTGCTCGCGGACGGCGGCACGGTGGTGGTGAAGGAGGCGTTCGGCGTGTCGGGGAAGGGCATCGCCGTCGTCACCAGCGAGCAGCGGCTGCTGCGCCTGCAGCGGATGATCGAACGGTCCGCGCGCAAGGCGGGCCGCGACCGGATCGCGCTGGTCACCGAGACCTGGGTCGACAAGGTCGCCGACCTGAACTACCAGTTCACCGTGGGCCGGGACGGCTCGGTGCGGTTCGACTTCGTCAAGGAGGCCATCACCGAAAACGGTGTCCACAAGGGACACCGGATGCCCCCGCGCCTCGACGAGGCCCAGCACGCGGTGATCCGGCACGCGGCGGACGTCCTCGGGGCTCGCCTGGCCCAGGACGGCTACTACGGCGTCGTCGGTGTCGACGCGCTGGTCGAGCCGGACGGCGGCATCTTCCCGGTGCTGGAGATCAACGCCCGCAACAACATGTCGACCTACCAGGTGCCGCTGCAGGAGCGGTTCGTGCCCGAGGGCACCGTCGCGATGGCGCGGCACTACCCGGTGCGCCTGGCCGCTCCCCTGCCCTTCGCGCGGCTGCGCGAGACGCTCGGCGACCTGCTGTTCGCCGGTTCCGGGAGCGGGCTGCTGGTCAACAACTTCGCCACGGTCAACGCGGGCGCCGGGGTCGCCGCCGCGGGCGAAGCCTTCGCCGGCCGCCTCTACGGCGTGCTCATCGGCCCGTCGGCGGACACGCTCGACGAGCTGGACCGCCGGATCACCGACCGCCTCGCCACCCTCGCCGCCGAATAACCATGCCTCAGGAGGCAGCCAGCATGAGCACCAGCACGTCCGTCCCGGAGTTCGCCGTGATCTCCGGGGCGCAGGTCCACGACGTCCTCGGTGGACAGGAGAAGCTCGTCATCGACCTGATCGAGTCGGCCTACCGCCTGCACGGCGACGGCGACACGGTCAACCCGCCGTCGTACTTCCTGCGCTTCCCCGACCGGCCGTCGTCGCGGATCATCGCGCTGCCGGCGTCGGTCGGCGGGGACATCGCGGTCGACGGGCTGAAGTGGATTTCGAGCTTCCCGGAGAACGTCGCGAGCGGGCTGCCGCGGGCGTCGGCGATCCTCGTCCTCAACGACCGGCGGACCGGCTATCCGCTGGCCTGCCTGGAAAGTTCCATCATCAGCGCCACCCGCACCGCCGCGTCGGCCGCGCTCGCCGCCGACTGGCTGACCCGCGACCGGGCCCGCCCCGCGCGCCTCGGCATCGTCGGCACCGGCCTGATCGCCCGGTACATCCACACGTACCTGGCCGCCGGGGGCTGGACCTTCGACGACGTCGGCGTCTTCGACCTGAGCACCGCGCACGCCGAAGGGTTCCGCGGCTACCTGAACGCGGCCGGGCAGGCGTCGGTGACGGTGCACGAGTCCGCGGAAGACCTGATCCGCGGGAGCGACCTCGTCGTGTTCGCGACGGTCGCCGGGGAGCCGCACGTCCACGACCCCGCGTGGTTCGACCACAACCCGCTGGTCCTGCACGTCTCGCTGCGCGACCTCTCGCCGGAGGTGATCCTCGCGTCGACCAACGTCGTCGACGACGTCGAGCACTGCCTGAAGGCGAACACCTCGGTGCACCTGGCCGAGCAGCGGACCGGTGGCCGCGGCTTCCTCTCCGGCACCCTGCACGACGTGATGACCGGCAAGGCTGCCCTGCCGAAGGACCGGCCGCTGGTCTTCTCGCCCTTCGGGCTCGGGGTGCTCGACCTCGCCGTCGGCAAGCATGTCTACGACCGGCTGCACGCCTCCGGCGAGCTGCGGACCGTGCCCGAGTTCTTCTTCGAACTCGACCGGTACGGGAAGAAGTAACGGGAGCCTCGCGTGCCGATCATCACCGCCCCGCAGGACTTCAACACCGACGACCTGTTCGTCGACCTCCGCCGGTTCGCCGGCCGCCCGCTGTACCTCAAGTGCGAAGGCTTCAACTTCGCCGGCTCGATCAAGATCAAGGCGGCCCGGTCGATGGTCGCCGCGGCCGAGCGCCGCGGCGACCTGCGGCCCGGCTCGACGCTCGTGGAAAGCTCGTCCGGCAACCTCGGCGTGGCGCTGAGCCTCGTCGCCGCCAGCTCGGGCTACCGGTTCGTCTGCGTCACCGACTCGCGGTGCACGCTCGGGGCCCGGCAGCTGATGGAGACGCTCGGCGCCCAGGTCCGCATCGTCACCGAGCCGCACCCGGAGCACGGCCTGCTGGGCGCGCGCATCGAGCTGGTGCGGCGGCTGTGCGCCGAGCACGGCCACGTCTGGCTCAACCAGTACGAGAACGCCGGGAACTGGCGCGCCCACTACGAAACGACCGGCCCGCAGATCGCCGAAGCCTTCCCCGACGCGGACGTCGTCTTCATCGGGGCCGGCACCACCGGGACGCTCATGGGGTGCGCCCGGTACCTGCGCGAGCACCGGCCCGGCACCCGGGTGGTCGCGATCGACACGGTCGGCTCGGTCACCTTCGGCACGCCACCGGCCCGCCGGATGATTCCCGGGCTGGGCACCGGGATCCGGCCGCCGCTGCTCGACACTTCGTACGTCGACGACGTCCTGCACGTCGAAGAAGCGGACACCGTGCGCACCTGCCGGGCCCTCACCCGGGAAGGGTTCTGCTTCGGCGGCTCGACGGGGACCGTCGTGAGCGGCGCGCTGAGCTGGCTTTCCGAACACGAAGACGCCGGCACGGCGGTGGCGATCGCGCCCGATCTCGGCGACCGCTACCTCGACACCGTCTACCACGACCAGTGGGTGGCCGACCTCTACGGGGAAGACCTGCTCGAGGACCCGGTCCGCGTCCTGTGATCCACCACACACGGCCTAGCACCACCGCGGATCCGGGACTCACACCCCGTGAACGAACGGTCACGGTTCACTAGACTCGAACACATGCGCGGGGGGACACGACCGCGAACCTGCCATGCCCATCGGGTCGAGGGGGACGATCGTGAAGCCTTCACTGGCCGTCCGCACCTCCTGCTGGTCCGCCGGCCACGCCGGTGCGGTGATCGCCCTCTGGCTGGTTTTCGTGGCGCTGGCCGAGCTGCCGGGTCTCACCGGCGGGCACCGGCTGGGCGACGGCTCGCTCTCCGACCCGGACGTGGCGGCGAACTGGTGGCCGCTGATCGCCGCGCCCGTCGCGGTGCTCCTGAGCGTGCCGTTCTCCCGGCTGCTGCTGCTCGTGTCCGCGCTGTTCATCAGCGTGGTCACGGCGGCGTCGGCGGCGATGCTCGACACGGTTTCCGAGTCCGTCACGATGTCCCCGCGCACCGGCGACGCCGCACTGCTGGTCGTCATCACGGTTTCGGTGCAGCACATGCTGTTCGCCTTCTGCCGGCGACGGGAAGCACTCGCCGGCGGCAACGACGCGACGCGGGCCGCGCGGATCGTCGCGAGCACGGCGGGCAACGCCGCCCTCGTCGCCGGCAGCGGGGTGGCCGCGGCGCTGGCCGCGGTGGCGCTGGCCGGCTCGGCGGAGCTGGTGCCGCTGGCCACCGCGGTGCTCGTCGCGGTGCTGGTGGCGACGATCGCCGCGCTGAGCCTGCTGCCCGCCCTCAACGACCGCGTGCTCACCTCGCCGAGAGAGCTCCCGCCGCAGCCGCCCGCGCGGCTGAAGGTGAGCGACCTGCCGCGGTTCGTCCGGCCCACGGCGATCGCGGCCGGGGTGCTCTCCCTCGGCGCCACCGCGGTCTACGGGTCGCTGCGCGTGTTCTCCCCCGGCTGCCCGGGCTGCCGGCCCCTGGCCGCGGACCTCGACGGCGGCGGCGTCACGACGATGCTGGTCGTCCTCGGGCTGGCCACACTCGTCGCCTACCGGCGGCCGGTGGTGGCGCTGGCGACGTTCCTGCTGAACGGCGTCGCCGTGCTCGCCGGGCTGGGGCTGCTGGCCCTGCTCGTCGACCCGCTGCCCGGCTGGGCACCGATGGTCCTGGTGGTCGTGCTGCTCGTGCCGGCCAACCACCTGCAGGTCTACCTGCTGCACCGGCTGCGCAGCGAGACACTGGCGGGGATGTCCCGCCGCAACACGGTGGCACACGCGTGTCGCCGGGCCTGGTCGGCATCCGGCGGCGCGCTGCTGGTGACGGTGGCGATGTGGCTGGTCTGGGGACTGACCGAAAGCGGCGACGTCCGCGAGTTCGCCCTGGCGACGGCGGTGGTCCTGGTGGCCGACACCGTGATCGTCCGGTTCTGCCTGCTGCCGCGGCTGGCGGTGCTGGGAGGCCGGACGAACTGGTGGCGGGTCAGGGGCCCGAAGAGCACCCGGTGACGCAGCCTCGATCCCGCCGGTTCCGCCCCCGATCACGCGTGTTCCGACTTCAGGCTCACGACTCGAACCTGGCCACGCGAGTTCCGGCTCCGATCACGCCAGTCCCGGGCCCGAGCACGCGAGTTCCGGCCTCGATCACGCCGGATCCGGCCTCGGCCTCGCGGGATGCCGCCGCCGGAACGCCGGACGACGGCACCACTTCCGATCGTCCGGTTCCTCCTGCTGCCGCGGCTCGCGGTGCTCGGAGGCCGGACGAACCGGTGGCGGGTCAGGGGCCCGAAGGGCGCCCGGTGAGGTCGAGGAACACTTCGTCGAGCGTCGGGCGCCGCAGGGCGAAGTCCGTGTACTCGACGCCCGCGTCGCGCAGGGCGGCGGCCGCGGCCGCGACACCCCCGGGGGTGTCGGCCAGCTCGACCGCGATGCTCCGCTTGCGTTCGTCGACGGTCACCGCCGAGGCCGAGACACCGGACAGCGCCGAAACCGCGGGCTGGAGCCACTTCTGCTCGGCCACGGCGACCTCGAGCCGCTCCGCGCCGATCTTGCGCTTCAGCTCGTCGGCGGTGCCCTCGGCGATCACCCGGCCGTGGTCGATCACGACGATGTGGTCGGCGAGGTAGTCCGCTTCCTCGAGGTACTGCGTGGTGAGCAGGACCGTGACCCCTTCGTCGACCAGGCCACGGACGATCCCCCACAGCGTGCTGCGGCTGGCCGGGTCGAGGCCGGTGGTCGGCTCGTCGAGGAACAGCACCGACGGGCGGCCGATGAGGCAGGTCGCCAGGTCCAGCCGCCGCCGCATGCCGCCGGAGTACGTGCCGACCGCGCGGTCGGCGGCCGCGGTCAGGTCGAACCGCTCGAGCAGCTCGGTGGCCCGGTCGCGGGCCCCGCGCCGGCCGAGGTGCAGCAGCGTGCCGAGCAGCTGGAGGTTCTGGCGTCCGGTGAGCAGCTCGTCGACCGCGGCGTACTGGCCGACGAGGCCGATCCGGCGCTGCACCTCCTTCGCCTGCGTGGCCACGTCGAACCCGGCGACCCGGGCGGTGCCGCCGTCCGGGCGCAGCAGCGTGGCGAGGATCCGGACCGTCGTGGTCTTGCCGGCGCCGTTGGGGCCGAGCAGGCCCAGCACCGAGCCCGCGGGCACCCGCAGGTCGATGCCGGACAGGGCTTGGTGGTCGCCGAATCCCTTGCGCAGGCCGGTGACTTCGATGGCCGCTTCGCGGTCGAGCGCGTCGCTCGCCATCAGCCGGCGTCCCGCAGGCTCTTCGGGCGCAGGTCCGTCCAGGTGGCCTCGACGTGGGCGATCGCCTCCGCGCGGGAGCTCTCCCCCAGTGCGACGTCCCACCCCGGCGGCACCGCGGCGAACACCGGCCAGATGCTGCGTTCTTCCTCGGCGTTGACCAGGACGAGGAACCGGCCGTTCTCGTCGTCGAATGGACTCGTCACTTCAGTCTCCGTTGTCTCGGGCGGCTTGCTGTCATGGTGTTCGGCTCGGCTGACGGTGCGCTGACCGCCACCTGACTAGGCGATGGTGCGGTACTTGCGGAAACTCAGGCCGCAGGCCAGCACCAGCGTGACGACGAGGGTGATCGCCACGACCACGCCGGGGTGCTGGGCCGGGAACCCGGTCTCGTCGACCGGGGTGCCCCACATGCGGCGGACCGCGGTGGTCACCGAGCTGACCGGGTTCCACTCCGCGACCGGCCGCAGCCACGCCGGCAGCCGGTCGGTCGACATGAAAGCGTTGGAGAGGAAGGAAAGCCCGAGCGTCGCCACCGCGCCGATGCCGTCGATCGCCTCGGGGTTGCGCAGTGAGAGGCCGAGCAGGATGCCGACCCAGATCATCGCGTAGAGGAACACGACGAGCAGGGCGAGCCCGCCGACGAGCGGCAGGAACCCGGTGTGCACCCGGCCGCCGACCAGCAGCCCGGACGCCACGGTGACGGCGAGGGCGATCAGGCCGACCACGAGGTCGCCGAGGGAGTGCCCGATCAGCACGGCGGGCCGGACGATCGGCAGCGAGCGGAACCGGTCGGTCAGGCCGCCGTTGAGATCGGTGGCCACGGCGATGGCGGTGGGGGCGATGCCGGCCAGGCCGACCTGCATCAGCGCGGCGGGGAACAGGAACTCCGGGTAGCTGCCGCTGCCCGGCACGATCACCGCGTCCTTGAACACGTACCCGATCGCCAGCATGGTGATCAGCGGGTTCAGCGTGACCGCGAGCAGGCGGCCGGGGACGTTGCGCAGGTGGGTGAGGCGGCGCCCGGCGAGCGCCAGCACCTCCACCACGGCGTCGGAAACCCGCCCGGTCCGCGCCGGGGTGAGCACAGTCATTCGTCCTCCTCGGAAGAGCCGTCCAGTTCGGCGGCGACGATCCGGCCGATGGCGGCCTGGGCTTGCGGGTGCATCATGAATTCGTGCCCGCAGCCGATGCGGTGCGTCTCGATCGCCCCGTCGACGTACGGTGCCCAGCGGCCGGGCCGCTCGGCGAGGTCCTCCTCGGTGAGCCCGTCGGCCGCCAGGAACAGCAGCAGGCGGCCCGAGAAGCGGGTGGGCTCGTACCGGACGGCGAGCTCGCCGTTGTTGCCCATCACGTCGAGCACGCGGGCCATCCGCTCCTCGCCGATCCCGGCCAGGCGTGACCCGCCGCGGCGCAGGACGTCGATGACGGCCGCCGGGGACAGTTCGGCGTCCCCGTCCGCGTCGTGACCGAGGTGCTCGAGGAAGCTGACCAGCAGCTCCTGCCGGGTCGGCGGGGCCTGGCCCGCCGCCTCGACCGGGAAGCTGTCCAGCACGCACAGGGTTTCCACCCGCTCGCCCGCTTCCTGCAGCTGCACGGCGATTTCGTGCGCCAGCAGCCCGCCGAACGACCAGCCGAGCAGGTGGTACGGGCCCGACGGCTGGATCGCGCGGATCCGGGCGGCGTACTCCTCGGCGACGTCCTCGACGCTGACCGGCAGTTCCCCGCCGGAGCCGATGTTCGGCGACTGCAGCCCGTACATCGGGCGGCCGGGGTCGAGGTGCTGGACGAGCCCGAGGTAGGGCAGGCTCAGGCCGAGTCCCGCGTGCACGCAGAACAGCGGTTCCCGGTCGCCGTCCGGCCGGATCGGCAGCACCGGGGCGAACGGGTCGAGCACGTCGCCGCCACCACCGCCGCCGGTGCCGGCCAGCGCGGCCAGCCGCTCGACGGTGCCGTGGGTCAGGACGTCGGCGACGGTGAACCGCAGGCCGGCGTTGCGGGCCAGCGCGACCAGCCGGACGGACAGCAGGCTGTTGCCGCCCAGTGCGAAGAAGTCGGCGTCGACGTCGACCTCGGGCAGGCCGAGTGTCTCGGCGAACGCCAGCCGCAGGACCTCCGCGGCCGGAGTGGTTCCGGCCGCCTTCTCCGTCGGTGCGGGCAGCTGCGCGTGGTCGAGCTCCCCGGCCGCGGTGAGCGGGAGGGCGGCGAGTTCGACGATCGCCGACGGCACCGCGAAGTCCGGCAGCTCCCGGGCCAGGTGCTCACGCAGGTCTCCGGTGTCGCCGCGGGGCACGACGTAGGCGACGAGCCGGTCGTCGCGGACGACGACCTCGGCGGCCGCGACCGCGGAGTGGCGCAGCAGCGCGGCCTCGACCTCGACCGGCCGGACGGCGAACCCGCGGGCCCGCACGGCTCCGGCCGCCGGCTCCAGGCTGCCGTCGAGCCGGCGCCGGACCACGGCACCGGTGCGGAACATCCGTCGCCCCGGTTCGAACGGGTCCGCGACGAACCGCGCGGCGGTGCGGCCGGGCTGTCCCGCGTAGCCGCGGGCGAGGGCCGGGCCGGCGAGCCAGAGTTCGCCGTGGGCGCCGGGCGGGACCGGCCGGAGCGTCTCGTCGAGGACGTGGACGCGGGCCGGGTGGGGCAGGCCGCCGTGGATGTGGACCTCGGCGCCGGCGCGGTGGAGCCGTTCGGTGAGCGGCGTGGCGAGCGGCTCGCCGGTGACGAGCAGCCGGACGCCCGCCAACGCCGGTTCGTGGTGCGCGGCGAGCGCCCGGACCTGGTGCGCGGTGGCGACGAGGACGGCGGGCAGTTCGCCTTCGAGCAGCCGCGCGAGTGCCGGGACGTCGCGGGTTTCGGCCTCGACGAGGTGCACCGAGGCCCCCGCGGCCAGCGCGGCGAGCACGGCGGGAACGGCGTCGGCCAGGTCGGGGACGATGACGCGGCTGCCGTCGGGAACGGACTCCCGCAGGGCGGCCACGGACTCGGCGAGGGCGCGGCGGGTGAGGACGGTGCCGTCCGGCAGGTGGGCGGCCGCGTGTCCGGGAGCGACCGCGGCGACGGTGGCGCCGCCTTCGGTCACGGTCACCCCGGCTCGCGTGGCGGGGTCGGCCAGCCGGTACGCCGCGCCCGCTTCGAGTGCGGCCAGTACCTGGACCACGCGCTCCGCCGGCCCGGCGGCGATCGTCACCGTCCACTCCGGACCCACGCCGCGGGCCGCCAGCTTCCGGACCTCCGCGGTCACCCTCCGGCGCAGCTGGGCGTGGCTGAGCCGGCCACCCGCCCAGATCAGCGCCGGGCCCCGGCTGGCGCGCAGCGACGGCAGCTCCGCCGGTTCCGCGGGGCCGGCCGGGTCCGGGTCCGGTTCCCCCGCGGTCAGCTCGATCCCGCTCAGCGGCAGCTCCGGGTCCTGCGCGACCGCCGACAGCAGCCGGTTCAGGCGGGCGGCGAGCAACTCCGCCGTCTCCGGGGTGAACAGGTCGGCGCAGTACTCGATGCTGCCTTCCAGTCCCCCGTCGCCCGGCCGCTCGCCCAGCTGGAACGTCAGGTCGAACTTGAACTTCGCCCCGGTCGCCGGGAGGAGTTCCGGCCGCACCGAAAGACCGCCGATCGTGAAGCGGGGGTCCGGGACCTCGTAGTACGACAGCATCACCTGGAACAGCGGCTGGCGCGACAGCGACCGCGCCGGGCGGGCCTTCTCGAGCAGCAGCTCGAACGGCAGGTCCTGGTGGGCGTACGCCTCGAGGTCGGTGTCCCGCACCCGGCCGACCAGCTCGGCGAACGTCGGGTTGCGGCCGGTGTCGGTGCGCAGCACCAGCGTGTTCACGAAGAACCCGACCAGGTCGTTCGTCACCTCGTCCGACCGGCCGGCGACCAGGCTGCCCAGCGGGATGTCGGTGCCCGCGCCGTGCTTGGTGAGCAGGGCGGCCACCGCCGCCTGCAGCACCATGAAGACGCTCGCGCCGGACCGGCGGGCCAGCGCGGTCAGTGCCTTGTGGACGGTCGGGGGCACCTCGAAGCCGACCGAGCCGCCGCGGAAGGCGCTCGCGGCCCGGCGCGGGAAGTCCGCGGGCAGCCGCAGTTCGTCGGGGAGCCCGTCGAGTGCGTCGCGCCAGTATTCCCACTGCCGGTCCGCCGCCTGGCGGTCGTCGAGCAGCTCGCGCTGCCAGACCGCGTAGTCGGCGTACTGCGCGGGCAGCGGCGCCCAGCCGGGCCGGGCGCCCCGCACCCGGGCGTCGTACGCGGTCGCCAGGTCGCGCGCCAGGACGTCCACCGACCAGCCGTCGCCCGCGATGTGGTGGAGGACGAGCAGCAGCACGTGCTCGTCGCCGGCGCGGTACAGGGTGGCCCGCAGCGGGCGGTCGGTGGCCAGGTCGAACCCGCGGGCCGCCTCGGCCGCCAGCACGGCCGTGAGCTCGTCCTCGGCGACCGTCGCGGTGTCGAGCGGCGCGTCCGGGGTGTGCGGCAGGACCCGCTGGTACGGGACGCCGTCGACGTCCGGGAAGACCGTGCGCAGGATCTCGTGCCGCTCGACGACGTCGGCGAGCGCGGCCGCCAGCGCGGCCGGGTCGAGGGCGCCGCCGAGCCGGACGGCCAGTGGGATGTTGTACCCGGCGCCTTCGAGGCGGTTCAGGAACCACATCCGGGTCTGCGCGTGGGAGAGCGGGATCTTCTCCGGCCGCGGGAGCTTCCGGAACCCGGCGCCCGCCTGGCCCGCCGAGACGAGCCGCCCGGCCAGCCGGCTGACGGTCCGCGCCTCGAACAGGTCCCGGATGGACAGCTCGGCGGCCAACGCGGACCGGACCCGGCTCACGACCGAGTTGGCCAGCAGGGAATGCCCGCCGATGACGAAGAAGTCGTCGTCGATGCCGATCTCCGGGACGCCGAGGACGTCGGCCCAGATTTCGCACAGCGTCGCCTCGACCGGGGTGCGCGGGCCGCGGGCGGTGGCGCCGGTCTGCTGGTCCGGCGCCGGCAGCGCCTTGCGGTCGATCTTGCCGTGCGCGGTCAGCGGGAAGCGGTCGAGGACGACGTACGCACCCGGGACCATGTACGCCGGCAGCTGCGCGGTCACGTGCTCGCGAAGGTCCTCGGCGGTGGCGGTGCCGGTGACGTACGCGACGAGCCGCCGGTCGTTGCCGGTGCCGTGCACGGTGACGACCGCTTCCCCGACGCCCGCGTGTGCGGCCAGGCAGGCTTCGATTTCGCCGAGTTCGATGCGGTGGCCACGGATCTTGACCTGGAAGTCGCGGCGCTCCACGAACTCCAGCTGACCGTCCGGACGCATCCGGACCCGGTCACCCGTGCGGTACATCCGCGTGCCCAGCTCGCCGAAGGGGTCGGCCACGAACACCGCCGACGTCCGTGCCGGATCGCCGACGTAGCCCCGGCCGACGACCAGGCCGCCGACGAACAGCTCGCCGATGGCACCCGCGGGCGCCGGGCGCAGCTCGTCACCCAGCACGTACAGCCGCGAATTCCGCACCGCGTGGCCGATCGGCACGACGTCGACGCTCGACCGGATCACCGCGTGCGTCACGTCGTCCGAGCACTCCGTCGGACCGTAGGCGTTCACCAGCGGCACGTCCGGGAAGCGCGCGAACCACCGGGCGCACAGGTCCGGCGGCAGCGCCTCACCCGTGACGACCAGCCAGCGGAGGCCGGAGACGTCCGGCTGCTCGGCCAGGTCCCAGGAATCCAAGGCCGCCCGCAGCAGCGACGGCACGACCTCCAGCACCGACACACCCTCGGCCCCGATCAAGCCGAACAACGCGTCCGGATCCGCCGCGACGACCCGCGACACCACCCGGACCCGGCCGCCGACCAGCAGCGGCGCCAGCATCTGCCACACCGAAACGTCGAAGGTCACCGGCGCGTTCTGCACCACCACATCCGACGACGCCAGCCCCAGATCCTCGACCTTCGCCAGCAGGTGGTTCACCATCCCCCGGCGGTGGACCATCGCCCCCTTCGGACGACCCGTCGAACCCGACGTGAAAATCACGTACCCCAGGTCCAGACCCGCGTCACCGGGCGCGACCGGCGCCCACTGCCCGTCTTCCGCGTCATCCAGAACGACGATCTCGATTTCGCCGCCGGCGATCTCGGCCGCCAGGTCCTCGAAGCCCGGACCCACCACGACCGACGCGGCGCCGGAATCCGCCAGCAGCCCGGCCAGCCGGGTCACGGGCAGCGTCGGGTCCAGGGGCACGTACGCCGACCCGGACCACAACACGCCCAGCACGGCCGTCACGAAGCCGACCCCGGGGTCGGCCAGGATGCCGGCCACGCCACCGCCCAGCCGGCGGGACAGCGCGCTCGCCCGGCCCGCCAGCGAGGCGTAGGACACCCATGCGCCACCGTCGGCCACCGCGGGTGCGTCCGGCGAGGCCAGCGCGAACTCGCACACCCGCGCCACCACATCGGCGCCCACCGGCCCGGTGGCACCGGCGCCGCGCTCCAGCTCCGCCGCCGGCACCACGTCGATCGCGCCCAGCGTCACCGAAGGATCGGCGACGGCGGTGTCGAGCAGGTGCCGGAACATGCCGGTGATCCGGCCGGCGCGCTCGGCGTCGAACGCCTCGGGGGCGTAGTCGAAGCGGAAAGCCAGTTCGGGGCCGGGGTTCACGACCAGGCTGAGCGGGTAGTGCCGGGAGTCTTCGGTGACGGCGTCGAGCACGCGGACGTCGTCGCCCAGGACCACGTCGGTCTGCTCGCCGTCGGCGGGCACGTTCTCGAAGACGATCGCGGTGTCGAACAGTTCGCCGGTGCCGGCCAGGCCGGGCACGTCGTTCTGCACCTCGGCGAGCCCGACGTGCTGGTAGGCCGACATCCGGGCCTGCTGGTCGCGGAGGAAGACCATGAGCTCGCCGAGGGTGCCCGCCGGGTCGAGCCCGGCCCGGACCGGCACCGTGTTGATGAACATCCCGACCATGGTCTCCACGCCCGGCAGCTCCGCCGGGCGCCCGGAGGTGACCGAGCCGAACACGACGTCACGGCGGCCGGTGAGCCGGCCGACCAGGATCGCCCAGCAGGCCTGCACGACCGTGTTCAGGGTGAGCTCGTGCCGCCGGGCCCACGCCACGAGCCCGGCGGTTTCGTCACGGGACAGCACCACTTCGGCCGACTCCGGGACGGCCTTCAGGTGGCCGTCGACTTCCGGCGCGACCTTCGTGGGCTCGGTGAGCCCGTCGAGGACTTCGCGCCACGCCCGCCGGGCTTCCCGCTCGTCCTGGCGGCCGAGCCAGGCCAGGTAGTTGCGGAACGGCGCCACTTCGGGCAGCGCGGCCGCCGGGCCGTGCGTGTAGAGCGTGGCCAGCTCGCGGATGAGGATCGGCACCGACCAGCCGTCGGTGGCGATGTGGTGTGCGGTCCAGAGGAACCGGTAGCGGCCGGCCGCGATCTTGATCAGGGTGAACCGGACCAGCGGCGGGTGCGCGAGGTCGAAGCGGCGTTCCCGGTCCTCGGCCGCCAGCCGGGCCAGCCGCTCCTCGCGGTCGGCCGCGGGCAGCGCGGACAGGTCGAGCTCGGTCCACGGCAGGGCGACCTCGGCGGCGATCAGCTGCACGGCTTCACCGCCGCGGCGGTGCCGGAAGTACGCGCGCAGGGTCGCGTACCGGCGCAGCAGGGCGGCACACGCCTCGCGCAGCGCTTCGACGTCGAGCGGGCCGGCGAGGTCCGCGGTGGCCTGCACGGTGTAGACGTCGACGCCGTCCGGGTCGAACTCGGAGTGGAACAGCAGGCCCTGCTGCAGCGCGGACAGCGGCAGGGCGTCCTCGATCCGGCCACCCTCCGGCGCCAGCTCCCGCCACTCTTCGGCGGTCAGCTCGACCAGCGGGCCGTCCGGGACGACGACGTCGGAGCCCGGTTCGCCGACGGCGACCTGCTCGGCGATGGCGGCCGGTGTGCGGCGCTCGAGGATGTCACGCGGGGTGAGCTCGATGCCGGCGGTGCGGGCCCGGCCGGCCACCTGGATCGCGCTGATGCTGTCGCCGCCGAGGGCGAAGAAGTTGTCGTCGATGTACACGCGCGGCACCGAAAGGACTTCGGCGAGGATGTCGCAGACGACCGTCTCGACGGTGTTGCGCGGACGGCGTCCGACGACCTCGGCCCGGAAGTCCGGGGCGGGCAGTGCCTCGCGGTCGACCTTCCCGTGTTCGGTGAGCGGCAGCTCGTCGAGCACGACCAGCGCCGAGGGCACCATGTAGTCCGGGAGCAGCTGCTGGGCGGTGCTGCGCACGGCACCGGCGTCGATCGGCTCCTCGGCGTCGACGCCGATCAGGTAGCCGGCGAGGCGCTTGCCGCCGTCGGCGTCGGTGAGCACCCGCACGACCGCGTCCAGGACGCCGGGCACGGACCGCAGGACGCTCTCGATCTCGCCGAGCTCGATCCGGTGGCCGCGGATCTTCACCTGGAAGTCCCTACGCTCCACGAACTCCAGCTGACCGTCCGGGCGCATCCGGACCCGGTCACCCGTGCGGTACATCCGCTTTCCGGCGGCCCCGAACGGATCCGCGACGAACACCGCGGCCGTCCTGGCCGGATCGCCGACGTAACCGCGGCCCACCACCAGGCCGCCGACGAACAGCTCGCCGACCGCACCCGCCGGCACCGGGCGCAGCTCGTCACCCAGCACGTACAACCGGGAATTCCGCACCGCGTGGCCGATCGGCACCACGTCGACACCCGACCGGATCACCGCGTGCGTCACGTCGTCCGAGCACTCCGTCGGACCGTACGCGTTCACCAGCGGCACCTCGGGGAACCGCGCGGACCACCGGGCGCACAGGTCCGGCGGCAGCGCCTCACCCGTCACCACCAGCCACCGCAGCCCCGACACGTCCGGCTGCTGCGCGGCCAGGTCCCAGGAATCCAGCGCCGCGCGCAGCAGCGACGGCACGACTTCCAGCACCGAAACGCCTTCGGCGCGGACCAGCCCGAACAACGCGTCCGGGTCGGCGGCGACCGCGCGGGACACCACCCGCACCCGGCCGCCGACGAGCAGGGGCGCGAGCATTTGCCACACGGAGACGTCGAAGGTCACCGGGGCGTTCTGCACCACCACGTCCGAGGACGCCAGCCCCAGATCCTCGACCTTGGCCAGCAGGTGGTTGACCATCCCGCGGCGGTGGACCATCGCCCCCTTCGGACGACCCGTCGAACCCGACGTGAAAATCACGTACCCCAGGTCCAGACCCGCATCGCCACCGGGAACCGGCGCCCACTCCTCGTCCTCGGCATCGTCCAGAACCACGATCTCGGTGTCACCACCGGCGATCTCGGCCGCCAGCTCCTCGAACCCGGCCCCCACCACCACGGCGTTCGCGCCCGCGTCGGCGAGCAGCCCGGCCAGGCGGGCCACTGGCATCCCGGTGTCCAGCGGCACGTAGGCCGCGCCCGACCACAGCACGCCGAGCACCGCCGACACGAACCCGACCCCGGGCTCGGCCAGCACCCCGACCAGGCCACCGCCGGTCAGCCGGCGGGACAGCGCGCTCGCCCGGCCCGCCAGCGAGGCGTAGGACACCCAGTCGCCGCCGTCGGCCACCGCGGGCGCGTCCGGCGAGGCCAGCGCGAACTCGCACACCCGCGCCACCACATCGGCGCCCACCGGCCCGGCCGCACCGACCCCGGCCGCCAGCAGCTCACCGAGCTCGTCCGCCGACACGACGTCGACCGCGCCCAGCACCGCCGAAGGATCGGCCTCGGCGAGCCGGCCGACGAACCCGGCGAGCCGCTCGAGGTGCGTGGTGACGCCGTCGGCGTCGTAGAGGTCGGGGTTGCCGTTGAGGTGGATCTCGATGACGTCTTCGGTGACGTCGAGGACGGTCAGCGACAGGTCGTTGGTGATCCCGGTCGACAGGTTCATCACGCGCGTGTGGCACTCGCCGAGCCGCAGGCCGGGCTCGGGCGGGAGCACGTTGACGAACGGGCCGCCGAACGGGCGGCGCTCGTCGCTGCGCACGCCGATGTCCCGGCGGATCTGGTTGACGTGGTAGCGCTGGTGCTTGAGGGTCGCGGCGAGCTCGCCCGAGGCTTGGGCCAGCAGCTCGGCGATCGTCGTCTGCGGCTCCACGATCATCCGCAGCGGCAGGTAGTTCGCGACCATGCCCGGGGTCGCCCGCGAGCGGACGCCCGCGCGCGCCGCGACCGGGACGGTCAGCAGCAGGTCCTTGATGCCGGAAAGCCGTTGCGTGTAGGCCGCCATCGCGGCGATGAAGAAAGTCGGCAGCGTCACCTTCGCGCCCGCGGCCGCCTCCCGCACGGCCTTGGCCGTCTCCGGGGGCAGCACCATGGTGCGCCGCAGGAAGCCGCGGGCCGGGGCCGGTTCCTTGCCGGAGAGGCTGACCAGGTCGGGCGTGGTGTCGAAGTGCCGTCCCCAGAACTCCTTGTCCCGCAACCGGTGCGGGGAGTCCTGGTAGGCGAGGTCGGCGTCCAGCAGCAGCCGGAACGGCGGCAGCGCGGTGGGCCCGGGGTCTTCCCCGGCCAGCAGCGCGTTGTAGAGCTCGCCCAGACGGCGGTGGCAGATCGCCGCGCTGAAGCCGTCGCCGATGAGGTGGTGCGTGGTCAGGTACCAGAAGTGCCGCTGCTCCCCCACCTTGATCAGGGCGCCGCGGAAGAGCGGGAAGTCTTCCAGGGAGAACGGGTGCCGCATGTCCTCGTGCATCCAGTCGAGCGCGGCGCCCTCCGGGTCGGCTTCCCCGGTCACGTCCGGGTACCGGATCGGGAGCTCGTCCAGCGGCTCGATGAGCTGCCGCGGTTCGCCCTCGACCTCGACGAACCGGGCCCGGAAGCACTCGGCTTCGTCGGCCAGCGCGCGCAGGGCCGCGCCGAACACCCCGACGTCCAGCGGGCCGGTGATGTCCAGGTAGTCCGCCATCGCGTAGGCGAGGCCACCACCGGACAGCTGCTCGTCGTACCAGACGTCGGTCTGTGCGGTGGACAGGGGCAGGAACGCGTCGACCGCGGTCATCAGGGCACCTCGAAGAGTGTTTTGGCGTACGGGGTTTCGTGTTCGGCACCGGCGGGCAGCGCTTCGGGGCCGTAGTTGTCCTTGACCCACTGGTCCTGGTAGATCGTGTCGAGGTAGCGGTCGCCGAGGTCGGGCGAGAGCACCACCGCCGTGGCCGCGTCGTGGTCCTCGAGCCAGCCGAGCGCGCCCGCCAGCACCATGCCGGAGCCGCCGCCGAGCAGGAAGCCGCTCAGCGCGAGCCGGCGGCAGGCGCGGATCGCGGCCGCCTCGTCGACCCGCACCAGATCGTCCACAAGGGACATGTCGATGACCGGGAACCGCACGCTGGTGCGCACCGCCGTGCTGCGCCGGGCGGCCCGCGGCCCGGGGCCGACGCACTCGACGGCCACGATCCGCACCTGCGGCCGGACCTGGCGCAGGTAGCGGGCGCAGCCGGTGAGGGTGCCCGCCGAACCGACCCCGACGAAGAGCACGTCGAGGTCCGGCACGGTGCGCAGGATGTCCGGGCCGGTCGAGCGGAAGTGGGCCATCCAGTTGCCCGCGTTGACGTACTGGTCCAGCCAGGTGTAGCCGTCGTTCTCCGCGCACAGGCGGCGCACGAGCCGCAGGCCCGCGGCCGGGTCGGGGGCGACCAGCACCTCGGTGCCGAGGTTCTGCATCAGCTGCCGGGTGAGCAGCGTGCTGCGCGGGTCGGTGACGCAGACGAACCGGTAGCCGCGGCTGGCGGCGACCAGGCTCAGCGCCACGCCGAGGTTGCCCGACGACGTCTCGACGATGGTCGAGCCCGGGCGCAGCACGCCCGCGCGCTCGGCCAGCGTCACCATTTCGAGGGCGGGCTTGAGCTTGCTCGACCGCGCGAAGTTGAAGCCCTCGCACTTCATCAGGACCCGCCGGCCCACGATGTTTTCGAGGTCGACGTAGAGGTCCGTGACGTCGAACTCCTCCGGCCTCGTGATCACCCGCACGACGAACCTCCGGTCGACGGTTTCCCGGCGTGGGCGGGGAAGGGCGCGGTGCGGCCGAGCTTCCCCGTGGCCAGGCCCTGGAAGACGGTGAGCTTCTGGATGTTGCCGGCGCCTTCCATGAACTCGACGCCGCGCGCGTCCCGGACGAGCTTGTCCAGCGCCGGGTGGTCCCAGCGGGCGCGCGGCCCGAAGAAGCCGCAGGCTTCGAGCGTGGCGTCCTCGGCCAGCCGGCACGCTTCGGCCTTGGCCGCCGAGGCGAGGTGGCCGCGGGAGCCGTCCGCGTCGACCTCGATGGCGGACAGCTGCACGAGGTGCCGCACGCCCTCGATGCGGCGGCCCAGCTCCTCGAGCCGGTCGCGGCCGTCACGACCGAGCGGGCCGCGCTCGGCCAGCACGTAGTCGTGGGCGGCCGCGGCGATGCCGACCGCGATCGCGGCGACCCCCGGCCGCAGCCGGTTGAACGTCTGCACGCACGCCCACATGCCCCGCCGGGCGGGCGAGCGGTCCCGGCCGAGCACGCGCTCGGCGGGCACCACCACGCCGTCCAGGGTCAGCTCGCAGATCCGCGCGGCACGCAGGCCCAGCGACTCGAGCGGCCGGGCGTGGAAGCCCGGGTCCGCCGTGTCCACCAGGACCGCGGTCACGCCCAGCGGGCCGGGCCCGGTACGGGCGAAGACGACTCCCAGCGCGGCTCGCGCGGCGTTGCCGACGTACTTCTTGCGGCCGTCGAGCCGGTGCGGCCCGCCGTCCGGCGAGGTCTTGAGCGCCGTTTCCAGCGCGGTGGCGTCGGAACCGCGGTCCGGCTCGGTGAGCGCGAAAAACGTCCAGGTCGGCCGCTCGAGGAGCCGGCCGTAGAACCACTCCTTCTGCTCCCGGTCGGCCAGCACGTCGACGAGCACGCCGGACATCGACGCGCCCGGGCTGGCCAGCATCAGGCCGGCGTCGCCCCGGGCGAGTTCTTCGAGCACCACCGCCCGCTCGATCGCCGTCATGCCGTGGAAGCGGTGCTCCCCCAGCCGCAGGCCCGCGCCCCCGAACTCCTCCGGGACGAGCATGGCCGCCAGGCAGCGGACGCCGGCCAGCTCCAGGTGCTCGCCGACACCGTCGGGGTCGGTGTCGAGGCCGGCGCCCGCGGCGCGGAACTCCGCGCCCCACAGCCGGGCCTCGTCCCGCAGCGTCACCAGCCGGTCGTCCAGCACGGTCGCGGTCACGCCACCGCCTCCGGGGTGTAGGCCCCGGCGAGCAGCTCGGAGACGTCGGCGACCTCACCCGCGCCACCGCGGACGTACCCCGCCGCGCCGAGCAGGCGCAGCAGGACGCGGTCGGTTTCGGTGAGCCGCCGGTGCAGGTAGGCCAGGGCCTCCGGCGGCGGGCCCGCCTCGTGCGCGGTCAGGAACGCGCGCACCTCGAGCTGCCCGGTCAGCGCCTCCGCGACGGCGCCCTGGACCATCTGACGGCGCAGCAGGGTGGTGTCGCCGCTGCGCCGCCCGCCCAGGTAGGCGAGCCCGCTGTCGAGCAGGGCACCGGACAGGCCCAGCCGCAGCCACACCACCCCGGTCACCAGGGCCGGGTCGGGGTGGCCGGTGGGCCGGAGGGTCCGCACCAGGACGACGGGGCCGCCGGGCAGCTCCGCCGTCCGGACCACGAGCACGTCGCCGTCGCGGTCCGCCGGCCCGGCCGGCCGGACCGCGGCACCGCCGGCCCCGAACGCGGTCGCACCGGGGGGCAGGGCCGCGTGCAGCACCGCCAGCGCGGGGGCCGGCCCTTCCGCCCGGGCGGTGTCGTGGCACCGCAGCCAGGTCGCCGTGAGCGGCGGCGAGATCGTGGTCATCGCTCAGGCAGCCATTTCCGCCGAGACGAAGCGGGCCAGCGACCCGACCGACTCGAAGTGGCTCATTTCGAGGTTCTCGGCGTCGAATTCGATGCCCAGCGCCTCTTCCAGCTGCATCAGCAGTTCCAGCACGCCGGTGGAGTCGAGGCCGGCGTCCGCGAGCCGGGTCTCCGGGCCGAGGTCGGCGACCTCCGTCTCCAGCACGGACTCGAGTGCGGCGCAGATCCCCGCGACGACCCGGTCGTCGAGGACCTCCGTCGATCCAGCCACGGTTTCCGTCACTTCGCTCACCATTCCCTTCGTGAAGACAGCAGCAATTACCCCTGGCCCGGACGAGCCGGGCCTCGAGTTCTTTCTTTCCGGGGGCGTCCTTATCCCGCCACGACCCGGTCGAGCAGGGCGAGGCCGCGCGCCTCGCGCCGCCGCAGCCCCCGTGAGGTGCGCAGCGGATCCCAGCCGGGCTCGCGGTCCGGGAGCAGTTCGGGGTTGCCCAGCGCGCCCTCGGCGAGCACCGGCCGGCCGAGGATCGTCGAGGCGCACAACGCGCCCCCCGTGGCGACCCCCACGATCCCGCCACCGTGCAAGATGCTCTGGCCGGTCAGGTAGAGACCGCCGATCCCCGAATCGATATCCGGCCGTTGCCCGACGCGGCCCCAGGTGTGCAGGCCGTACGCGCTGCCCCCGGTCGAAAGCGTGTAGCGCTCCTGGGTCAGCGGCGTCGACGTTTCGGCGTGCACGAGGTGCTTGCGGAACGGCCCGATCGCGGCCTCGGCCAGGTCCAGCATCTGTTCGGTCAGCCGGTTCTTCGCGCCGAGGTAGGCAGGCTCGCGCCGGTACCTCGCCCCGTGCGCGGGCCCGTCCGCGAGTCCCCAGTGCGCGTACCCGGGCGGGCAGGCGGTCATGATCTGGAAGTTCATGTGCCCCGGCGGGCACGCCGATCCCGGCACCGGGTCCTTCAGGGAGGCGAAGGACAGGAACGCGAACGGCAGCTCGTCGAGCCGGCCGGCCTCCACCTGCGCGTAGGCGGCGTCGACGTCTTCGCCGGGCCAGTACCAGATGTTCGCGCTGGGCAGCGGCAGTTCCCGGTCGAGCGCGACGTAGCAGACGGCCAGCGGGAGCCGCATCGTCGCGGTCTCCGCGCGGGTCACCACCGGCTCGGGCAGGTTTTCCCGGCCACCGCACAGTTCCAGGACCGTCCGGCGGTAGTCCGCATTGGACACGACGACCGGCGCGCGGTGCTCCGTGCCGTCGGTCAGCCGGACGCCGGCCACCTTGCCGCGCTCGATCAGGATCTCCTCGACCCGGGTGCGGGTGAGCAGCGTGCCGCCGTGCGACTCCAGCAGCTCGACGAACGACGCGGCGATCACCTGCCCGCCGCCCTCCGGGTAGTACGCGCCGCGCAGGTAGTCGTCGAGCATCATCGTGTGCGCGACGACGAGCGTGCCGGCCGGCGCGGAGCCGTAGTTGCCGGACTGGGCGGCCAGGACCGTGCGGGCGCGGGCGGACAGCCCGCAGTGGTCGAACAGCTGCGCCAGCGTCCGGCGGCTCCAGCGCAGCATCACGGCCGGCACCTTCGCCGCCGGGGCGGGCGCGAAAGCGGACTGGCGGCAGGCCTGGGCGACGGCCGCGCAGATGTCGATGTAGCGGGTGATGCCGTCCGCTTCGGCGGGCAGCGCGGCCCGCAGCCGGTCGGCGTAGCGGTCCCAGCCGGCCGGCACGTCCACCGTGACGCTGGGCAGCACGATCCGGTCGAACCCGTCGGGGTCCATCGGGTGGAACCGCACCCGGTCCCCCAGGCCGAGGCCGGAGAGCACCCGCGGCAGCAGGCCGTCCGGCCCGCAGTCGCCGAGGTAGTGCACCCCGACGTCGAACTGGTAGGCGCGCCGGCGGCGGAACACGTGGCTGTTGCCGCCCGCGACGTCGTGCTGTTCGAGCACGAGGACGCGCATCCCGCTCGCCACCAGGTACCCGGCGCAGACGAGCCCGCCGATCCCGGAGCCGACCACGATGGCGTCCCAGCGCCCGGCGGCGTTCTCTTCGGTGTTCACGCCCCGACGCTATGCCGGAGCGGTGACCTCGGGCTGACCGCGCGCTGACAATCCGGGGGAGAGTTCGTCAGCGCGGCTGGGGGTCCCCGGCCCGCCCGAGGTCACCTATTCAGGGGCGAGCGTCGAAGGCGACGGCCTGGTGCGCAACGTGAACCACGTCGGCGCACAGGTGGCCACCACCGTCAGCACGACGGCCAGCCCGAGTATCACCAGATATATCCACAAAGGACCGGACGGGACGAGGCTGTCCGAGACCGCCGCGCTGAAGGGCACCAGCATCGAGGCCGCGACCAGCGTGCCGAGGAAGGCACCGATGGCGGCCACGATCCCCGCTTCCACGGCCATCATGCGCATCACCTGCCCCCGCGTCGACCCGATGAGCCGCTGCAGCCCGAACTCCCGCCGCCGGTCCGCCGTGGCCATCACCAGCGTGTTGACCATCGAGATCGCGGCGTACACCAGCAGCAGCCCGACGATCAGGTAGTTGACCCAGGCATTGGCCTGGACCTCCGCCAGGAACGCCTTGGTGAGCGCCTCCCGGCCGGCCACCTGCACGCCGTCGACGTCCCCGACCTTGCTGCGCAGCGAAGCGAGCAGATCGCCTTCCGGCGTCCCGGATTGCGCCATCACGAGGATCCGGTCGGCCGCGCCCGCGGCCGTGTGCGGGGCGAGGGTGTCGGCCGGCATCAGCGCCGACGCCGAGGCCGCCGTGGTCCGCAGCGTCGCGACGACGTCCAGGGTGGCCCGGGAGCCGTCGCCCAGCCGCATGACGACCTTCGCGCCGACGCCGACACCGAGCCGCTGCGCGAGGTCCGCGGGCAGGGCGATGGTGTTCCCGCGCAGGGCGTCGAGCTGCCCGCTCGCGACGATGCTCCCCCACGCCTTCGCCACGCCGTCGGCCGTGATGCCGGTGAGGTCCACGCCGTCTTCGTCCTGCGTGGCGTCCGACGGCTTTTCGTTGTACCCCTTGCTGGTCACGAACGCCGTCGCGCCGGCGACACCGGGTGTCCGCTGCACCTCGGCGACGAGGCCGGGCGGCAGGTCACCGGTCGCCGACGTCACGACGGCGTCGGCCAGCAGCGAGTCGGTGTACTGCTTCTCCGCGACCGCGACCTCCGTGGTCTGGAAGTACAGCATGAAGATCGCGAGACTGGTGGCGAGCATGATCGGCGTGACCGCGCCCGCCATCGGCATCCAGCGGGCCCGTGCGTTCAGCGACGCCAGGTAGCCGGGCAGGCCGCCCAGCGCGCGGATCGGCCGGCGCAGCACCGCGACCAGCAGCTTGGTGAGGCCGGGGGCGAACAGCGCGACGGCGGTCGCCACCAGTGTCACGGCCGGGCCTGCCGTGCTAGCCGCCAGGGGGCCGTCGACGACGGTGATCGTCAGGTAGGCCAGCGCCACCGCGCCGATCAGGCTCGACACACCGAGCCACAGCCGCGTCGGGGTCAGCCAGCGCGTGGGGATCGCCGTTTCCCGCATGGCTTCCACGGGCCGCGTGCGCCCGGCGTACCGGGCGGCGACGAACGCGGCGCCCCAGGCCGAGCCCAGGCCCACGATCGCCGCGGCGACCACCGGGTAGAAGCCCTGTTCGAACTTGAGCACCGGCTGGATCACGCCGAACCCGGTCAGCCGCCCGAAGAGCCAGTCGCCGAGCAGCACGCCGGGGAAGATCGCCAGCGCGGTGCCCAAGGCCCCGATGATCATCGCCTCCCCGGTGATCATCCGGCTCAGCTGGCGCGGGGTCGCCCCGATCGCCCG
The DNA here is from genome assembly GCF_053600695.1 of Amycolatopsis sp. NPDC005003. Classification (NCBI taxonomy): domain Bacteria; kingdom Bacillati; phylum Actinomycetota; class Actinomycetes; order Pseudonocardiales; family Pseudonocardiaceae; genus Amycolatopsis; species Amycolatopsis sp. NPDC005003. The sequence continues at coordinate 29,451 of NZ_JBSGAI010000049.1, forward strand.
CAGCATGGCCACTTCGCGGCGCCGCTGCTGCACCGAAAGCGTCAGGGTGCTCGCGACGACGAACATGGCGACCTGCGCCGCGAGGCCGCCGAACACGGCCGCGAGGATGATCAGCAGTTCGCCGTCGCCGGCGGCCTTGGCGAACTCCGCGGAACCGCGGGCGTCGCCGGTCAGGGTCACCGCGCGCTGGTCGCGCACGGCGGCGGCGAGCTGCGCGGTGACGGTACCGACGTCGGCACCGGGGGCGAGCTGGACGCCGAACGCGTCCACCTGCCCGGCCGCGGACCGCAGCCCGCCGGCTTCGGCGGGTGAGAAGAACACCGCGTCGGCAGCCATCCGGCGGCCGGCGTCGGCGATGCCGGTGACCTGGTAGGAGTGCACCCCACCGCGGACGGCGATGTCGACCTTGCCGCCGGCGTGCGCGCCGATCCGCCCGGCGGTGGCCGAGTCGAGCACGACCTCGCCCTCGCGGATCGGGGCCTGGCCCTCGGTCAGCCGGTAGGGCGCCAGCTCCGCGGATACCCAGCTGTGGCCGGCCTGGGTGCCGGGCACCGACGGGCCGCCGGTGTCGCCGAGCACCTCGGCGTGGAAGGAGACGTCGGGCACCACGTGGGCGACCCCGGGCACGCCGCTGATCGTGCCGGCGAGGCCTTCGTCGAGCCGGACGCGCTCGGACAGCGTCGCGGTCTCGTGGTAGGCGTCCTCACCGTGGCCGACCGTGGGCAGGTCGTAGGACTGGTTGCCGGCCACCACGATCGGCGCGGCGGCCAGCCGCTGCGGCGGGATCACGGTCCGGATGCCGGTCTCCATGAGGCCGCCGCAGGCGAGCATCACGGCGGTGCCGACGAACACCGAGACGAGGGTGGCGATGAAACCACCGGTGCGGTAGCGCAGGGTGCGTACGACGAGGGTCAGCATCAGCGCGTCAGCTCGCTCAGCCAGGGGCCTTCCTGCGGCCGCTGCTCGGTGCGGGCGACGAGGTTCGTCATCCGGCGGGCCACCTCTTCGGGGTTCGGCTGCCGCAGCTCGTCGACGACCCGGCCGTCGGCGAGGAAGAGCACGCGGTCGGCGTAGGAGGCGGCCACCGGGTCGTGCGTCACCATCACGATCGTCTGCCGGGACACGCTCGTCGCTTCCCGCAGGAGGTTCAGCACTTCCTGGGCCGAACGCGTGTCCAGCGCGCCGGTCGGCTCGTCGGCGAAGATGACCTCGGGGTGGGTGACGAGGGCACGCGCGATCGCCACCCGCTGCTGCTGCCCGCCGGAGAGCTCGGCGGGCCGGTGGTGGCGCCGCTTGCCGAGGCCGACCTGCTCGATGACGCGGCGCACGAGGGCCGGGTCCGCCCGGCGGCCGGCCAGCCGCAGCGGCAGCGTCACGTTCTGCTCGACGTCGAGCGCGGGCAGCAGGTTGAAGGCCTGGAACACGAACCCGATCCGGTCACGCCGCAACCGGGTCAGCTCGACCTCGCGCATCACGCTGAGGTCGGTGCCGCCCAGCACGATCGAGCCGGACGTCGGCTTGTCCAGGCCGGCCGCGCAGTGCAGCAGCGTGCTCTTCCCCGACCCCGACGGTCCCATCACCGCGGTGAACGTGCCGGCGGCGAAGCCGGCCGTCACGTTGTCGAGGGCCAGTACCTGCGCCCCGTTCTTGCCGTACGCCTTGCGTACGGACAGAAGCCGCACGACTTCGGCCGTGTCGCCTTGCTGGTACATCTGCGGCTCCCCTGCGCGTCCTTCGTTCCTTACCGCGACCACGTTACGAAGCCGCGGGCCGGTTTCCGAGGGTGCTAGGGAGCGGAAGTTTGCGGGGGTTAGCACTACCGCGGAGAAGGCCGCCGCCTGCGCATAATGGGCGCCATGACTAGCGGAAGCCCGGTCGCCACGATGACGCGGTCGCTGCTGCGCGACGGCGGCCTGGCGACCTTGCGCGGCGGCGCGCTCGCCGTGGTGGCGGTGACCGAACTCGTGATGTTCGTCGTCGTGGTCACCGCCGGCTCGCTGATCGGCGTGGGCGTGGGGCTGTTCGTGCTGCCCCCGGCGGTGCTGCTGATGCGCTCGCTGACCGACCGGGTCCGCGCGTCGGCCGAAGCGTGGTCCGGCGTGCGGATCCCGTCCCCGTACCTGCCGGAGCCGGCCGGGAGCACGCCGGTGCGCCGCTGCCACCACCTGCTCGGCGACCGCGCGAACTGGCGCGACGCACTGTGGCTGCTGGTGGACAGCTCGCTCGGCATCCTGCTCACCCTCACCCCGCTGCTGCTGATCCTGCACGGGATCCGCGGGCTCACGATGCCGTTCCTGGTCGGGACCGAAGCGGCCGAGTGGCTCGGCACCTGGTACGTCGTGCTCCCGGTGGACGACCAGCCGACGGCCTGGTTCGCCGCCATCCTCGGCCTCGCGCACTTCCCGCTCGCCCTGTGGAGCGCGCCGCACCTGCTGAAGCTGCACGCGCGGCTCGCGGCCACCCTGCTGTCCCCGACCGAGGTGACCCGGCTGACCAACCGCGTGCAGCACCTGGCGGAGAGCCGCGACGACGCCGTGGGTTCGCAGGCGACCGAGCTGCGCCGCATCGAGCGCGACCTGCACGACGGCGCCCAGACGCACCTCGTCGCGATGGGGATGACGCTCGACGCCGCCATGCGCGTGCTCGATTCCCATCCCGAAGCGGCCCGGTCCTTGATGGACGAGGCGAAGAACAGCTCGGCCAAGGCGTTGCAGCAGCTGCGTGACCTCGTCCGCGGCATCCAGCCACCGGTGCTGGTCGACCGCGGCATCGCGGACGCGATCCGCACCCTGGCCATCGAAAACCCGCTGCGCATCGAGACGACGATCGACCTGCCCGGCCGTCCTTCGCTGGCGGTCGAGACGGCCGCGTACTTCTCGGTGTCCGAACTGCTGAACAACGCGATGAAGCACGCGCGCGCGGACAGCGGCGCGATCAACGTCCACTACGAGTTCGGCCGGCTGGTGATCAACGTCAGCGACAACGGCTGCGGCGGCGCGAACATCGACGGCGGTTCGGGGTTGCGCGGCATCGAGAAGCGCCTCGCTCCCCTCGACGGCTTCATCACCATCCTCAGCCCGCTCGGCGGCCCGACCATGGTGACGATCGAGATCCCCTGCAGCCTCGCAGCCTGATCAGTGCTTCAGATACGCCAGCACCGCCAGCACCCGCCGGTTGGCGTCCTCCGACTGGGGCAGGTTCAGCTTCGCGAGGATGTTGTTGATGTGCTTGGAAACGGCCTTCTCGGAGACGACCAGCTCGCCCGCGATGTTGCTGTTGGACCGGCCTTCGGCCATCAGCTTCAGCACCTCGCGCTCCCGAGGGGTGAGCCGCTCCAGGCGGTCGTCGCGGGTGTTGTGCGTCAGCAGGCGGGTCACCACGTCCGGGTCCATCACCGTGCCCCCGAGGGCGACCTGGCGGACGGCGTCCACGAACTGGTCGCCGTGGAACACGCGGTCCTTGAGCAGGTAGCCGACCGAGCCCTCGCCGTCGGCGAGGAGTTCGTCGGCGTACAGCCGTTCCACGTACTGCGAAAGCACGAGCACCGGGAAGCCCTGGATGCGGCGCCGCGCTTCGATCGCGGCGCGCAGGCCCTCGTCGGTGAACGACGGCGGCAGCCGGATGTCGACGATCGCGATGTCCGGGCGTTCGCGCAGCATGGCTTCCAGCAGGTCCGGCCCGTTGTCCACGGCGGCGCTGACCTCGAATTCGTGCGCTTCCAGCAGCCGCACCAGGCCGTCCCGGAGCAGGAACTGGTCTTCTCCGATGACCACGCGCACTTGTCCGTCCCCCGCTTCGAGCCCGATTGCGACCAACGACCATCTTAGGGCTCGTTACCAATCCGGCCAAAAGCAGGCCGACCCCCGAGCGGCACGCAACCGTTGCTACGAAGCCATTCGGCCGTGACTGTGGTCGGATTGGTAACAATCGGCTCAGTAATCGGACCCGGCCACCACGCAGATCCCCAGCGCACCGCGGCGCGGGTCGTAGTCGGCCAGCAGCACGGAACCGGTGGACGTACCGTCAGCGAGCGGTGCCCAGAGCCCGGTGCACGGGAACTCGGGCGGCGCGACGATCGCGTCCGGCCAGGAGCCCAGCCCGGCGAGCCCGCGGCCGAGGACGACCGTCTCCGCCGGCTCGAACTCCGGCAGGGCATCCGGGTCGGCTTCGGGGTCGTAGCCGACGCGGACCGTCCGGCCGCCGCCGGCTTCGAACAGCAGGGCGGTGGCGGCGTCGCCGATCCGGTCCGGTGTGTCGTACGGCGTGACGCCCTGGTCCATGAGCAGCACCAGGACGCGCCGGTAGCCGTGGCGCCGCACGTAGGAGCCGGCGATCCGCAGGGCGGTGAACGGGGCCAGGCTGCCCTGCCCCGAAACGGAAAACACCAGCGGGTTGCCGGGGAGCACGGCGGTGAGGTTCACCGGCGCCGACAGCCGCGGGTCGAACTCGGGCGCCGCGTGGGCGACGATCGCGAGGTCGATCCGCTCGCCGGACAGCTGCCCGGCGAGCAGTTCGCGGGCCATCGCGAGGAAGGGGTTGCCGCGCGCCCGCGTCACCCGGTCGGGCCGGAACCCGATCTCGTGCCCGCGGCTGAGGTCGGCGAAGTACCGGTGCAGCTCGGGGACGTCGATTTCGCGCATCCCCGGCCCGAATTCGCGCCGGGTCGCCAGCGCCAGGCGCAGCGGCAACGGCCGCAGGCCCGGCGGAGGTGCGGAGGACAGGGTGGTCGCGGACGCGCGGTACATCGTCTAGCGCTCCGCCCCCACCGCGACCGGCGCGGCGAACTCGTGCAGGTGCTGGCGGCGCAGCAGGTCCGCCGGCTCGTCCCGCTCGCTGACCAGGTAGCGCTGTCCGTTGTGGACGATCACCTCGGCCGGGTAGCCGTGGCTGAGGAACAGCACCGGGGACGCCGTCGGGCCGTACGCGCCGGACCGCGTGACGCCGATCAGGTCGCCGGGGCGCAGCGGCGGCAGCGCGGCCTTCTTGGCCAGCACGTCGTTCGGCGTGCACAGCGGCCCGGTGATCTGCCAGGTTTCGGTGGCGGGCTCGTCGATGCGGTTGAGCAGCCGGATGGGGAAGTCGCGCTTGACGTAGGAGCCGATCCCGACCGCGGCCATGTGGTGGTTCGTGCCGCCGTCGGCGACGGCGAAGTTCTGGCCCAGCGAGGTCTTGGTGTAGCGGACGCGCACGACGTAGGTGCCGGCCGTGGCGGCCAGGTACCGGCCGAGCTCCATGACCAGCCGCGTCGCCGGGTGCCGCTGCGCGAACTCCTCGATCACCGGGTTGAGCATCGCGGCGAGCAGATCGCGGTCGAGGTCCTTCTCGCCGTCGAAGTAGGCGACGCCGAGGCCGCCGCCGACGTCGACCATCTCGAGCGGGAAGCCCAGCTGACGCGAAACGCGTTCGGCCAGTTCGAAGATGCGCCGGGTGTTTTCGACGATCGGCTCCTCGTCGAGGATCCGGGTGCCCATGTAGACCTGCACGCCCATCAGCCGCAGGTGCGGGTGCCGGTCCACCAGGTCGGTCGCGGCGAGCAGCTGCTCTTCGTCGATGCCGAACTGGCGCGGCTTGCCGCCCATGGTCAGGCCCGAGCCCTTGACCGCGAAGCTCGGGTTCACCCGCAGGGCGACCCGCGCTTCGATCCCGCGTTCCCGCGCCAGGTCGTCGAGGACCGCCAGCTCGCCGAACGATTCGCAGACGACCGTGTAGACGCCTTCGTCCAGGCAGGCGGCCAGTTCCGCGGTGCTCTTGCCGGGGCCGAGGAAGATGATGTCCTCGCCGGCCACCCCGGCGCGCCGCGCGGTGATCAGCTCGGCCATCGACGACACCTCGGCCCGGGCACCGTGGGCGTGCAGCAGCGCGCACACCGAGATGTTCGGATTGGACTTCAGCGAATAGAAGATCTCCAGCCGCGGGTGCAGTTGCTCGCGCAGGCCCAGCAGCCGGCCGCCCAGTTCGTCGCCGTCGTAGACGAAGAGCGGGGTGCCGTAACGCTCCGCGAGCTCGGCGATGCCGACGCCGGAGACCTCGAATTCGACACTCATTGCAGCGCTCCTCATTTCCGGAAGACCATGGCGGAGAACGTCGACCCCAGGCCGACGGAAATCATCAGGTAGCGGGCGCCGGGCGCGATCAGCCCCAGGCCGTCCGCGGCGTGGTGGTTGAGGAAGGGGTCGGCGCAGAAGCAGTGCCCGGTCACCCCGACGTTCTGCAGGAAGATCTTCGAGCGCGGGATGCCCAGCGCCGCGCTCGCCCGGACCCACGAGATCTTGTTGACGTTGTGCGGCAGGACGAGGTCGATGTCGTCGACGGTCAGCCCGGCGGCCGCGACGGCTTCCCGGGCGATGTCGGCGACCGCGCCGGGGTAGATCCGCCGGAACTCGGCGGCCTGGTCGTCGTCGAGGATGACTTCGCCGCCGGGCCCGCCGAGCGTGGTGGTGGCGTAGCCGAGCAGGGTGTCGGTGTCCTCCCCCGGCCCGACGAGCACCGCGGCGGTGGCCTCCCCCATGATCGCGACGTCGGGGATGACCTGCGCCGAGTGGGTGAACGCCTTTTCGCCCGTGAGAACGAGGGCGAGCGCGTCGGGATCACCGTCGGCGGCCAGCAGCGTGGCGCACAGGTCGACGGCGAGCAGCCCGGAGGCGCAGGCGTGGTCGGTGAGGGTGAACAGGGTCGCGTGGCCGAGCCCCAGCGCCTCCCGCACGTCGACCATCGGATCGACGGGGTACGGGTTCGCGGCGGGCATCGTCTTGGCCCGGACGACGTACCGGACACGGTCTTCCCGCCCGCGGAGGGAATCGAGCTTGCTGACGGCGCCGAGCACCATGTCCGCTTCGGATTCCTCCGACCGGCAGACCCGATCGAGCCCGTACATCCGCCGGAACCGGCGCAGCTGCCCGGCGGAGAGAGCGAGCTCGTCCTGCAGCGAGTCGATCGGAACGGTCGTCGGCACGTAAGTGGACACCGCCACGAGCGAAGTCATCGCGCAGTCAGCTCCCGTCGGGGTTCGCCACCGGTTTCTCGGACCGGTCAAGGATCGCGGCGCACGCTGACGGGGCACTGACGGCCGGCTGACCACGGCTCGGCCGAGGGAGTTCACCTCCTCCGGGATCTCGCCCTCGGCGTGACGGACCATGCCCGAGGCCCGGGGTTCCTGCGCAGCCGGCGCTTCCGCGGCCCGGTCGCGTGGTGGCGCCGCGGCAGGCCGCCGTGACCATCCATTGTGGAGCGACCGGGCCGGTCGGTCCTGCGCACGGCACCTCCGCGACAGGAGGGCAGACCATGCCGAGGGAAACGATCAGTGGATCTCCGTGGCATAACCCCCGTCGATGGCCAGCGTCGCGCCGGTGATGTTGCCCGCCACCCGGTCGCTCGCCAGGAAGGCCACCAGGTTCGCCACCTCCGCGGGCCGGGTGAACCGGCCGGTGACGGCGTGCCCGGCCGCCTCCTCGGCGACCGCGTCCGGGTTCGCGCCGGTCGTCGCCGCGAGCGTTTCGGCGACGCCGCCGGCGCCGAGCCACAGGTCGGTCGCGACCGGGCCCGGGTTGATCGCGTTGGCGCGGATGCCGCGGGGCCCGAACTCCTTCGACAGCGACTTCGTGAAGTTGACCAGCGCCGCCTTCGCCGCGCTGTAGTCGATGACGCCGGGGTCGGGCAGCACCGCGTTGACCGAGGCGACCGTGACGACGCTCCCCCGGCCCGCCGTCACCATCGTCGGCAGCACCGCCCGCGTGGCCCGGACCGCGCTCAGCAGGTTCAGCGTCACCGACCGCGTCCACTCGTCGTCGGTGACCAGCAGGAAGCCGTTCGGCCGCGGGGTGACCGCGCCGACGTTGTTGACCAGGACGTCGATGCGCCCGAACCGGGCCAGTGCCAGCTCGGCGAGCCGGCCCGGGCCGTCGGCGGTGCCGAGGTCGACGGCCAGCGCGTGCGCTTTCCCCGCCTGGACGAGCGCCTCCAGGTCCGGCCCCGGGACGCGCGCACCGGCCACGACGTGGGCGCCTTCCGCGACGAGCGCTTCGGTGACGGCCAGTCCGATGCCGCGGCTGGCTCCGGTGACGACGGCGACCGCGCCGTCCAGTCCCAGGTCCACCAGCCTAGATCCCGTGCTCGCGCAGCCAGGCGAGCACGGCGTCGGCGACTTCGCGCCAGCCGCCGTCGATGGTGAGCGAGTGGCCGCGGCCCTCGAACTGCTTCAGCTCGGTCACCGCGGTGGAATCCCGGTACTGCTTGAACGTCGAGCGGGTGACGACGTCCGGGACGGTGTGGTCGGCGGTCCCGGAGATCAGCAGGAGCGGGCCGCGGTCCGCGCGGCCGGTGTCCACGGCGGCCTGCGAGTGCAGCACGAAGTTCGCGGCCGCGGCCTGGAACAGCGGCCGGGCCGGGGACGGGATCGTCCAGCGCCGGTACAGCTCCGCCGATTCGTCGTCGGTCAGGGCGTTGCCGAAACCGAACCGGAACTCCTTCTCGGTCAGCGACACCGCGCGGTGGAGGTTCGCGGGGTTCCCCAGTGCCGGCAGGCCCGCGCGCAACTGGGCCAGCGGCAGCGGCAGGACGCCCTTGATCTGCGCGGGATCGATGGCGACGCCGGCCGCGCCGATCCCCTGTCCCAGCAGCTTCTCGGTGATCAGGCCGCCGAACGAGTGTCCGATGAGCACCGGCGGCCGGTCGAGGCCGTCGATGATCGCCGCGTAGTGGTCGGTGGCCTCGTCGATGCTGATGTCCGCGACGGCGTCGGGGTTCGCTCTGGCCAGTTCGACGGTCTCGGGCTCGTGCGGCCAGCCGGGCGCGACGGGCGCGTACCCGGCCGCCCGGAAGTGCTCGATCCAGGGGTCCCACGAGGTGGCGTGCAGCCACAGCCCGTGGATGAACACGACGGGGGTGCCCGGCTCGGTCATCGGATCCTCCAGTTCGTCCGGTGGTCCCCGAAGCCAACCCGATCGGCGACCCCGCGTCCAAGACCTGTTGCGCCCGGATCGATAGCCGTGGTGGCATCGTCGGCGTGGACCTCGACCTCCGGCTCGTGCGGTACTTCGTCACCGTCGCCGACGAACTGCACTTCGGCCGGGCGGCGGCCAAGCTCTTCATCAGCCAGCCGGCGCTGTCCAAGCAGATCCGCAGGCTCGAAACCGACGTCGGCGGCGCCCTGCTGGTCCGCGACAGCCGCCACGTGGCCCTCACACCCCGCGGCGAACGGTTCCTGCAGCTGGCCCGGCAGCTCCTGGCGACGGCGGACCTGATGCTGCGCGAACCCGCCCCGCACCACGTGCGGATCGCCCACATCTTCGAGCTGGACACCAGCCGGGTGGTCGCGGACGCCTTCCACACCGCCCACCCCGGCATCCGGCTCGTCCAGAGCCAGATGGACAGTGCCCGCCAGCTCACGGCGCTGCTCGAGGACCAGCTCGACGTCGCGATCATCCGCGTCACGGGGGCGATGAAGGCGGCGAACCCGGCGGGCTGGCAGCACAAGCTGCTGCGGCTGGAGCCGTTCCGCCTGGTCGGCCGCCCGGGCGACCCCCGGCGGCCGTCGGTCTCGGTGCACGAGCGTCCGCTCGAGGTCTTCGCGGACGCACCTGGCACGGCGCTGTACAACGTCCACGGCCGCTACCTGAGTTCGCTGGAGCAGCACACCGGGCTGGACCTGCGCTGGCTGGGCAACCCGGGCACGTTCGACACGTGCCACGCGGCCCTCACGCGCGCGCCGGACAGCGCTTACCTGCTGGAGTTCGACAGCTACGCCCGGCGGTACGGCGAACTCGGCATCCCGGCGTACCGGCCGCAGGAGCTGCAGCCGGTGTACCCGTGGTCGCTGGCCTGGCGCGAGGGCGAACAGGCGGAGAGCGTCCTGGCGTTCCTGGCCGTGGCCGAGGAGATCGCCGCGCGGCAGCACTGGCTGCACCCCGAGCGGGCCGACGGCGTGCCGCTGTGGGCGCCCCCGGAGGACCTCGCCGTCGGGTGAGGAGCTACTCGGCCAGGCGGTGCACCACGATCATCCCGCCGTACGCGGGCTCGGCGGTCCGGCCGGCGTCCGTGGCCACGTACTGCTCGACGAGCGCGAGGATGCCGCGCTCCAGCTCCGCCGCGTCCTCGGCGGACAGGTGGACGGCGAAGCGGAGGAAGGTGCGCACCGAGCCGGGGCCGGCCGCGCGGAGTTCGTCCTGGACCGCTTCGATGGGCGCGAAGGCCGCGTCGGCTTCGGTGTTCGGCGGGTCGTCGAGCCACCACGACCGCGCCTTGGCGCGGTAGGGCTTCTCCAGCGCGCCGCTTTCCCCGGTGCGGACGGGCGCCGGTTCGAGCAGGCCCGCCTCCAGCAGCTGCCGCACGTGGTACAGGATCGTGCCGGGATCCCGCCCGAGCCGGTCGGCCAGCTGCTTGTTCGTCAGCTCGCCCTGCCAGCAGAGCCGCAGGATGCGCAGCCGCAGCGGATGCGCCAGCGCCTTGGCCTCACCGACCGTGGCCTCGCGCCGCGGCATCGACGAGTCGTGATCAGCCATGGACGCAGGTTAGTGCATCCCCACCGATGGACTTTTATCCATCGATGTGAAATCCTCCATCGATGCGGACATCCCTCGGCGGCGGGTACTGGCGGCTGTGGACGTCGGCCGCGGTGTCCAACCTCGCGGACGGGATCCTCAAGTTCGCGCTGCCGCTGCTGGCGATCGGCTACACCCGGTCGCCTGCCCTGATCGCGGGGCTCACGCTGGCGTTCACCCTGCCGTGGCTGGTCTTCGCCCTGCCGGCCGGCGCGATCGCGGACCGCCGGGACCGGCGCTCGCTGATGCTGCTGGCGAACGTCGCCCGCGCCGGCCTGCTCGCCGGGCTCCTCGTGGCCGTGCTGCTCGACGCCGGCTCCATCTGGCTCCTGTACGCCGCCGCACTCGGCACCGGCATCGCGGAAACGTGCTACGACACGGCGTCCCAGGCGATCGTGCCACAGCTGGTCGGGCGCGAGCAGCTGCCGAGAGCGAACAGCCGGCTGTACGCGGCCGAGACGACGGCGCTGGAGCTCGCCGGTCCCCCGGCGGCCGGGCTGCTCGTCGCGACCGCGGCGGCGCTGTCGCTGGCCACCCCGATCGTCCTGTGGGCGGCGGCGGTCGTCGTCCTCCTGTCCGTGCGCGGCTCGTTCAAGGTGGCGGCCACCGATCGGCGGCCCGTGCTGCGCGCCGAGATCGCCGAGGGACTGCGCTTCGTGTGGCGCACCGGCATCCTGCGCACGTTCACGGTGATGACGGGCGTCTTCAACTTCGCCAGCAGCGCGATCCAGGCGGTTCTCGTGCTGTACGCGGTGGGCCCGGGTTCGGCGATGGGGCTCTCGGAGGAGGCCTACGGCTGGCTGCTGAGCCTGCTGGCCGCCGGCTGCCTGGCCGGTTCGTTCGTCGCCGAGCGGGTGGAGCGCGCGCTGGGCACGGCCCGCGCCATCGGCGTAGCGTTCTTCCTCGGCGGTGCCGCACTGGGGGTTCCGGCGTTGACGGCCGACCCGGCGCTCATCGGCGCGGCCTTCTTCGCCGGCGGGGTCGGCCTCATCGTCTCCAACGTCACGACGGTCTCCCTGCGCCAGCGGATCACCCCGGACCGGCTGCTCGGCCGGATCAACAGCTCACACCGGCTGGTGGCGTACGGGACGAAGCCGCTCGGCGCGCTCGCGGGCGGCCTGCTCGCCCAGTTCTCGGGCCTGCCCACGGTGTTCGCCGTGATGAGCCTGCTGGCCGCGTCCACCGCTTTCGGCGCGGTGAAGGTGACCGAACGCGCGGTGGCCGGGGCGGAACGCAGCGCCTTGCGGAGTCCGGCCTAGACGAGTAGTGCGTTTTCCTCTAAGCCGCGGTAGAAGTGTCCTCTGCTCTGCCGCGGCAGGGTGAACCCGCGGCAGAGCGGGTCCGACCTCCCCCGCCCCTCCGGTGGGAGTTTCAGTCGCCGCCCGGGTTCGTCAAGGCGGGAAAGCGTGCCTTGACAAACCCGACCGCCGACTGAAGAGAAGGCTGGGATGAGGGGCGGGGGAGGTCTGGTGACGTCGTTGGTCGCCTTGCGCTCCCGGCCGCCGGTCCGCGTGTTGCCGGTGGGCTTGCGCCGCTGGTCGCCTTGCGCTCCCGGCCGCCGGTCCGCGTGTTGCCGGTGGGCTTGCGCCGCTGGTCGCCTTGCGCTCCCGGCCGCCGGTCCGCGTGTTGCC